>CAIKHZ010000019.1 GCA_903827375.1 Akkermansiaceae bacterium | reverse complement strand
CGGGTTGGATGGCACTGAGGGCCTAGGCTGCTCCTTGCCAACGACGGGCGGGGCTGTCGCCGGTTTCGGCAGTTGCTTTTTGGCCTGTTTTTTGGCCTGTTTGCTGGCCACCTTCGCTGCCGGTTTTGCGGCAGACTTCCAGGTTGCCTTTTTGGCTGGTTTTGCGGCAGGCTTCCTTGCGGTGCTCGGTGCTTTGGCTGGTTTTGCGGTCTTTCGAGCGGCAAGTTTGGCGGCTCGTTTCGACACGGGTTTTCCGGATTGACGGCTTGGCTGCTTGCTTTTATGGTGCTTCATTGCGCGCCGACATTGACCTCCCAACCCTTCAAACTCCACCAAGGAACAACACCTCCTCGAATTGCTTTCCCTCTTCAACTCGTTGCCGCGGAGCGGCTTAGTTCAACCATATGGCGCATATTAACGCTATCTCGTCCATACTTATCGCGGCAGCGCTCACAGGCTGTTCGTCATATAGTCCATGGACTCAAGTCAAGCATGACACGCCGTGGGGTGCAGATCATAACAAGGTCACTATGTGGCAACGGACAGAAACACCTTCCTCGCTTATGGTGGTAGGTGCACCATGCCAGAACGGAAAGCTGAAACTGACGCCCAACGCTGACAGCCGATGAAAGACAATAGGCTAACAAGATATGGCATGCAACCCGTCACAGCAACACAAATTCCCCCAGCTCTTATCCAAAGACCGGCCGCATGCATATGAACGTTGGCTGAAAATATGATTGCAAATCGTGACTTCGAGAGTAAAATGGGGCCGTGAGCGCTGATAATCAAAGAATTACGACGAATCTTCGGCAGTGTGGAGGTCGACCGTGCATCCGCGGCATGAGAATCCGCGTGACTGACGTATTGGATCTATTGGCAGCCGGATTGAACTTCGAGCAGATTCTGGAAGAATTGCCGGATTTGGAGCGAAATGACATCGTGGCGGCTATTGCCTACGCGGCACAGGGCATTGACCATCCAGTAATCGCGGCATGATCTGGCTTAGATACGGCAACACCTCGGAAGTGCACCTGAAGGGGATTCTCTCTGCCCACTTGGCTGACTCCCTTCAGTTCCTCGAGGCGGGCGAGGAACTGATCGAGATACGATAAGCAGCTAACAATAAAGGGTGCAGCCGACCGGCAGCAGCACTACAAACTCGAACCAAGAACGAGCCCTGCCGCGCCGGCGGATGGGTTCGACGTTCGCTCAATAAAGATTCAATGAAACGCTTCCTTCTCGCGACTGCCGCCGGAATCTTCACCTTGAGTGCTTGGTCACGAGGTAATGAGGGACAGATTCCCCCAAATGACGGACCAAAGCGCGATGATTGGATTGTCGAGCACTACCAAATATGGAATACCAAACATCCCATCTCGGCATTGTATTCGGATGTCTGATTGTAGGACTAATATCGGAGGATCGCAGAGCACCTCTTTCCCACGGATGGACGATTCGGACGCTTTATGGCAAGGGGTGGCGCGGAGACCTGCGTTTCAGTCCATGCGAAGATTTCAGACGAAGCGATGAAGAAGTATGGTGGATGGTGGGCAGTGCCTGATGATCAGATGAAGTATTTCATTACGGTGACGCATGCCTCTGAAAGTGACTGATTCGCCCAGAGATCGTGCTGAGTGTCTGATCCGCTTTGTCTGGGGCGCACCTATCAGTGGAAATCATGGGACTGCGCAGCATGAGCACTGGCGCATCCAGGCAATGCCTCAACCTCGGTGACGTACACCACCGCTTGGTCACCCGCGGCACGCTGAAGCCGTCCCCGAGCTAACAAAAATGGTTCGCTGGTGATCACCAACCGCAGCCGCTGAAACGTGGCCTTGGGCACAAACAGGTTGGCGATGCCGGATTCGTCTTCCAGCGAGATGAAGCAATGGCCCTTGGCGGTGCCAGGCCGCTGGCGGCAAATGGCCATCCCGGCAAGGGTGACCCGCAAGCCGTTAGGCAAGTGTTGCAGGTCGCTGGCCCGCAAAATGTCCGGGCTGCCCGCCGCCGCCCGCCACAAGCGCATCACATGCGGGCCGGTACTGGCACCCTGTGCCGACATATCAGCCGCCAGCCGCTCCACCGGGCTCATTGCAGGCAGTATCCCCTGGCGATGCGCCGGATCTGGCCGCAACAGATCATCGTACAATGGCAACTCGACCTGCCACAGCGCCTCGCGCCGATGGCCGGCTTGCGGCAACTCGTTCAAGGCACCGGCCTGTGCCAACAGGCGTTTTTCCTTCGCCCCCGGTCGTACCCTCGCTAGAAAATCCTCGACCGACAAAAACGCCTGCCGCTGCCGCTCGGCAATGATTCTAGCAATCGTGGCGGATCCCAGCCCCTTGAGCCGGTGCAGCCCCAATCGCAGCGTGGAGACATCCGTCACTTCCGTTAGATTTTCACTATGCAGGCAGCACACCGGTTTGATCCGCAGTCCGTGCCGCCGCGCGTCCTGAATGAGGGTGTTGACCGAATAGAAACCCATCGGCTGGTGGTTGATGAGCCCGGCAAAAAATTCGGCCGGACGATGGGCCTTGAGCCAACAGCTGGCATAAGCGATGAGGGCGAAAGATATGGCATGACTTTCGGGAAATCCATAAAGAGCGAACGAGCCGATCGAGTTAACGATTTTCTCCTGCACTCCGGCGGCCACCCCGCGTTCCGCCATGCGCAGCCGCAACTTGGCACTCACCCGTTCCATGCGTTCGTCACTGCGCTTGCAGGCCATCGCCCGCCGCAACTCGTCGGCCTCCGCACCGCTGAAACCCGCCACCGCCATCGCCATCCGCAACACCTGTTCTTGAAACAACGGCACCCCAAGCGTCCGCTCCAAAATTTCCTCACAATCGGGATGGATATAATCGATTGGCTCGTGCCCGTTGCGGCGGTTCAGATATGGGTGAACCAAATCCCCGACAATGGGCCCCGGCCGTATGATCGCCACCTCGATGGCCAGATCATAAAACGTCGCCGGCCGCATCACCGGCAAGGTGGCCATTTGCGCCCGGCTTTCCACTTGGAAGGTACCGACGGTATCGGCCCGGCATAACAGATCGAAGACTGCCGGGTCATCCTTCGGGATGGTCGCCAGATCCACCGGCCGCCCGCGACGAGCACAAATTTCCAGGGTGTTTTCCATCGCCGCAAGCATGCCCAATCCCAGCAGATCTATCTTAACAATGCCGAGGTCCTCGCAATCGTCCTTGTCCCACTGGACGACGTTGCGGCCGGGCATCGTGGCCGGTTGCAAGGGCACCACCGCATCCAGGCCATGGTCGCAAACGATCATGCCGCCCGAGTGCTGGCCGAGATGGCGCGGCATGCCCAGCACGGCATGATAGAGATGGGACAACGCCGCCAACCGGGGATGGGAGGGCGGCAGAATGCCCGCCACCAAATCATCAAACTCAGCCTCTCGACTGTCCCCGGCATCCTCATCCGGCTCGCCCCCACCATGAAATGCCGATGGCCCGTTAGAAAAACGCCCGGCCACCCCGGGTGGGAAGCCGAGCACCTTGCTCATTTCTCGAAATGCGGAGCGCCGCCGATATGTGATGACGTTGGCGGTCATCGCGGCATTGCGCCTGCCGTACTTGGCAAAAACATGCTGGATGACTTCCTCGCGGCGGGCACCCGATGGAAAATCAATGTCGATGTCCGGCCAACTCCGGCGGTTCTCGCTGAGGAATCGTTCAAATAACAACCCGCCACCCACCGGGTCCACCGCCGTGATGCCTAACGCATAACACACCGCAGAATTCGCCGCCGATCCCCTCCCCTGACACAGGATGCCACGCCCTCGCGCAAATTCCACCAAGTCGTTGACAATGAGGAAATACCCTGGAAATCCCAGCTTCTGGATCATCGCCAACTCATGCTCCAACTGCGCCCTAACCTTCTTGCTGCAAACCCCGTAACGACGCGTGGCCCCACTATAAACCGCTCGCCTCAGCTGCGTCGATTGTTCCCCTATCGACAATGGGTGGCCGCCCCCATCGGCAAAATCCGGGAAGCGATAGTTGAGGTTTTCCAGTGTGAAGTCGATCCGCTCCGCCAGCCTCACACTGTTCCTAACGGCATCTGGCAAATCGGCGAAAAGCCCCGCCATGACCGACGGCGCTTTCAGGTGCCGCTCACCATTCGGAGCTAACAATCGCCCGGCATGATCCAGCGCCACATGCTTCCGCAGACAAGTGAAAGCATCCGCCAGCCGTCGCTCACCGCGGGTGGCATGCAGCGGCGCATTGCTGGCTAACAACGGAAGCCGCAGCTGCGCGGCAAGATCGATCAATTCACGGTTGAGCCGGCCGTCGTCGCGCAAGCCGTGGCGATTGATCTCCACATATACCTGACCACGTCCAAAATTTTCCAACAACCAGGTGGCGGCCCGCAACGCGCCCTGCCGGTCGCCGCGCAGCAAGGGACGGCACAGCGGCCCGTCGCGATCACCTGTTAGAGCGATCAAATCCCCACCGGCAAAGGCGGGAGGACAGGCATCCTGCCTGTCATGGGCGGCGGGCTTCCAGCCTGTCGTCCCATGGGCCGGCCGGCGGGCCGACAGTCGATCATCACCGCCATTCTTCCTTTCCCGATCCCCCGCCAGATGCCAGTCGGTTAGATACCGGGACAGCATCCGATAGCCGTTTCGAGTGGCGCAGAGCAGCGGCAGGCGCGAGCCATCGGGCATTTCCAAAGTGCAGCCGACCACTGCGCGGATGCCAGCCTCGATAGCGGCGTGGTGGGCGCGGGCCGAGCCGTAAAAGCCTGCGAAATCGGTGATGGCGATGGTTTGATAGCCGAGGCTGGCGGCATGACGGATCATGGTTTCTGGTTGGCTGGCACCATCTAGGAAGGAAAATGCCGAGCGTGCGTGGAGTTCTGCAAAGGGCGCGCTCATGGGTAAATCCCTTCAAGTTGCCAGCATTCCGGCGTTTGATAGACGAGGCGCAACAGCTCGCCGCTCTCGAGTTGGATGTCCCATTCCAAGCGTTGCCAGGCGGCGGCGGCTTCCCACCACGCGCCGGACACAGGAAACGGCCCGCGCCAATCGACGATGCGGCCGGGGTGCGGGCCGCTGAGCAGGGCCAGTGGCCACGGCCGGCCATCCCTCAGCTCACTGGCCACGGCGATTTGGCTGGGTGGGCGGTAGCGGTGCAAAGGCAGCGCCGTCACTGGCTGGAACCCAGCATCGGGAAATGCCGGGGTGGCCCCCGCCGCCGGGTGCAGCGTGAATGCATCGGGTTGATGGGATGTGGGCGGCACCGGAATGCCCACGCGTCCGGGTCCCAGCAGAGCTTCGAGCTTGGCGAGGGTTTCCGCCCAACGTTGTGGCTGCGGCAAGCTGCGGCCAAACCATTCGCGCTGCGCCGCACTCCCAAAGGTAGCCCCGGCGTCGAGCTCCAACTGCTGCACCGCTGCCTCCAAACGCAGCGATTCCAGCCACGCCCGCAGCGGCGCCAGCAGGCTTTCCAACGTGCTTTGAGGTTCCGGCAATCGCAGCTGGCGACTGAGCTCCACCCCGGTTTCCAGCACCAGCCGCAAATCAAGCCGCTCTGCCGCCAAGTGGCGCGCCTCCAAGCGTGCCGCCAGCGTGTGCAGCAAACGCCGGAGTGCCATGACCAACGACTCCAGCGACACCACCGGCTCCTCAAAATCCAATGTCTGGAACAACGACTCCGAAGGTCGGTGCAAGCGCAGCAGGCGGCATATTTTGCCATGCAACACATCGTGCCAGCGGGCCACCTCCGGCCCCAAACGTTCCGCCAATGCCTGCCGCGGCAATTTCATGAAATCCCCCAGCGTCCGCAAACCCCACTCATCCAAACGTGCCAATCCCGCCCCTCCCCCACCCAATAATCCCAGCACATCCAACGGCAATACCCCCAATTCCACTGCCCCCACCACCCGCCCTCGCGTCGCCTCATGCAACACCCCTAAATGCGCCAAATCCGGCGTAACTGACTGAGAATAAACGATATTAACACTGTTTGAATCAATCGTTTCAAACAACCGATCAACCCCCATTTTCCGCAGGGACAGGTCGAGCAGCATGCAATCCGCCGCGGTGATTTCCACATCCGGTGTGAGCGAATCGCCGATGCGGAACAGTTCCTCATGCAAGAGTGCCTCGGCGGGCAAATCCCGCTCAAGCAGCGATAAATGAGGGCAGCGGACCAAGGCACGGTTGAGCGCCCAACCCGCAGCGATGCCCGCCACCCGGGCTGCCGGGTTGACCGCCAACAACCCTGGCTTTGCCCGGCGGGCGGTACCGGCCGGGCTGTCCAAAACGGCGCAGGGCCGCCCTCGCCCATCCGGCCAGCTGCGCAAGGCCGCCACCATCGGAAAATCGGGGATATGCAGGGCGGCAAACATGGCGGGCATCAAGTGGCTTGGCGCAGCCGTTGCGGCAACGAGCGCAGGCGCTGCAACAACTCGCCGCGCGAAACGTCAAAATCCCCGAGCCCAAGCCCGGCCGAAACAAGCAGCCGCACACTCGCAGCCGCCACCAACGCAAATGGCGCCAATACCACCAGGCGGCACCCATGGCTCTCCGCAGCTTGTTTCAGCCGCCACCAACCGGAGGCCGGCAGCGCCATCAGATCCCGCCGAGCCAGCCCCGTCGCATCCATCAAAACCAACGGCACATTGCCATCGCGCAACAGCCAGTCCGCCGCCTTGAGCATATCCGTGGCCGAATGACAACGCACCCACAGCAAACGCGAACAAGCACTGCCGGAAAATGACCCCGGATCAAAGCCGTCCGCCCCATCCACCAACACCAGTTGCGGGTGCTCACTCACCTCTGCCGACTCCCCCAGCAACCCGGCAAGCACCAACAACAACCCGGCTGCCGCCCCGTCCGCCACCACCTCCGAAATCGCCCCTGCCGGAAATCCCGCCAACGTCAGCGGTTGCCCGGCCACCACCGAAGGCCCGGATTCCGGCCGCAATCCATGCGCCTGCGGAAATTTTTCCCGCAGTTGTCGGCGCAACGTCTCCACCAATGATGGGCTCACGCCCGCACTTTGACACCTCAACGGAACGTGTTCAAGAGAACATAATAAAAAAATCCGGCGATTTCAGAGCACCTGACCTGGGTGAGAGCCCAGGAGGATGGGCATCCTGCCTGTCATGGACGACGGGCTTCCATCACAGGCAAGATGCCAATTTTTCGCCACAAAGCGCTAAATGATCCGTCTTGATCGGCCTGCCCGCCCCCTCTTTCAAGTGGCACACGGGCTCGCTACCCGCCCCCCTCAACGGAGCCTCGCAGCCGCGATTGCAACCCATCCGGGCTCTCCCCCAGCCCAGCTATCTCAAAAAAATTTATATTTTGTTCTTTTGAACACTTTTTTGCTTGCCATCTTTCCAGATCCGGCATATATATCAAACGCAATCTAACCAATCAATCAATCAGATGAAAGACACTGCAACCGATTCCACCTCGCCCGCCACCGGGCTTGCCACTACCACTCCCACCCCCACGCCCACCACCGGCGTTCTTACCACCACGCCTCCCATCAACGAACGCGCCTCGGACTACACCATTTACAAGCCTAACTCCCGTGGCAATGGTGGCGTGCTACGCTTCGGTCTCAACTCCGCCAAAGCCGCCCTTTTCGTCGATGCCGCGGCCCAAAGCGGCGACAAACAATTCGACTGGGACAACAAAATCACCATGAAATGGGGGCTTTCGGATGTCGGATCCGTGCTCGCAACCTTGCAGGGCCGCCAGCCTCAAGCCAAGCTCTTCCACCAAACCGACAAAGCCAACAGCGCCTTTGAACTGACGTTTCGTGACGACCCCGAACGCGCTCCCTACGCCATGAGCCTCTCGCGCCAAGAAGCCTCCGATAAATCCCTGCGCAAAGTGTCCATCCCCATCACCCATGCCGAGGCTTCCGTGCTCGAGGCTGCACTCCGCGTCGCCGTCGCCCGCCTCGTCGGCTGGTGACCGCGCATCGAGCCAAAGCGCTGTCGCGCTGCGCTTGCCACACGCAGTCCATAGGATTGTAGCGGTGGACTATGACCGCCGATGACCCTGACTCGCCCATGAACCCGTCACCTCGACAAGGGTCATCTCACGCACATCGGCGGTCACAGACACGCCGCTACAAGACACCTCAGAACTCATGGAAAACCAAAGGTTCTGTCGCCAGTCAAATTCGTTAGACCAACATCAAAACGCCTTGGTTCCCTGAGTCTGAAGCGAAGTCTCGCTGGTTAGATCTTTTTCGGCATAGCAACCCAAGCGCCTTTTTTCTTACTACTTTTGACGCAAGTTTCGATGAAGGCGATGCCGTTCCAACCATCCTCGACGCTGGCATATTTGCTGCCGTCGGAGGTGAACTTTTTATTGGCCTGCCATTTACGGACATCGGCTTCGAAGCAACGGTGGAGGCGGGCGAAGGCGTCATGGAACGCCTCGGGATGCCCGGCGGGCAGAGTGGACTCACCAAGCAGATCAGCGGGAAGGGTCTTTGGCAGGAAGCCATCACCCGCCGACACGGCACCGCGCCAATACACACGATCCGGCTGGTCTGGCAGGCAGATGGTGAGGCATTCCGGGTCTTCCTGGCGCCAGCGCAGAGTGCCCTTGGTGCCGGCAATGGTAATGCCGAGGTCATTTTTGTGGCCGATGCAGATTTGAGAGGCACGCACCAGGGCTTTGCCACCGTTGCTCAGCTTGCAATAAATGGTAAAGTGGTCGTCAAGCTGGCGGCCTTCGACGAAGGTTTCCATTTGTGCGGAAAGCTCGGTGACGTCGAGGCCGGTGACATAGCGCAATTGCATGAGGGCATGAGTGCCGATATCCCCACCGCAGCCAGAGCCACCGGCACGCTTGGGATCGACGCGCCAGCTGGCCTGCTGCTGGCCAGTGGCTTCCAATTTCGTGGCGAGCCAGCCTTGGATGTAATAACTGTCCACCCAGCGGACGTCCCCGAGCAAGCCGCTCTGGACGATGTAGCGGCTGAGGCGGCTGGTCCAATGACCGACGTAGGTGTGAGCGACGCCGAAAGGCACGCCGAGTTTTTGGGAAGTGCGGACCAGCTCTGCTGCCTCCTTGAGGTTGAGGCACAACGGCTTCTCACAGAACACCGCGATGCCTGCTTTCATCGCTTTCATCGCCGGATCAAAGTGCACAAAATTAGGCGTGACGATGAGGATATAGTCGAGCTTCTCGGAGGCTGGTGCCGTCGCGTTGGCTGCAATCATCTCGTCGTAGGAGCCGTAACCTTTGATCGGGTAGGGCCAGTTGGCGGCCTCTTCCAGCGCCACCTTGGGATCGGGAAACAGCGCCCCGGCGACAATCCGCCGGGTGCCGTCCATGAGAATGGCCTTTTGATGGGGATGCACGATGAATGCGCCTTTGCCGCCTCCGACGAGACCGACGTTGAGTGGTTTGTTTGACATGATGGTATTGGTGTTGGGGTTGTGTATGTTAGGTGAGATCAGTTAAAAACGGCGAGTAGCGCACGGTGGTCGGATGCTCCATGCCACTCTGGGTCGTCAAGGATGCGCGACGTGTTAGAATCAACCTCATGTTTGAGGCTCTGGGTGACGGTGATAAAATCGAAGCGAGAATAGATATCATGGAGTTCCCAAAAATGGGTCCAGCGCTCGCCTTGTTTGTCCTGCACGGGGATGGCGGTGAGAAAGCCCACCTCGCCATAATTGCCGGTGATCATCTTGAGTGGGGCGCTACCGCGGGTGTCGTTGAAATCACCGTAAATGACCAGACGGGCGCTAGGCTCGGCGGCGAGGATCGAATCGACGTGTTGGCGGAGCAGCCTAGCTTCGCAGAGGCGCACGGCGTCCTGATCGCCGTCGGCCACTTCGCGTTTACTTTTCAGGTGGACGCCGAGCCATCGGTAGGTTTTATCGTGAGCGAGAATGGTGGCATCGAGGATGCCACGACTCATCGTGTAGGCACTGCCATTGAGTTTGAAGTCGAGCTGGGCCGGGGTGGCGGTTCGGATGATCGGGAAACGCGAGAGCAGGCCGAGATGGCGAACTTCGTCGCCGCCGCCGGTGTAATAGACGTGGGGCAAGTCGATGCCGCCGACTAGAAGTGCCGCCTGAAGTTCCGCCAAATCCTCGCGGCTGCCAATCTCACAAACTCCCAGCACATCAGGTGCCTGCCGGGTGAGCAACTCAACCAGCGCGTGCTTTTCCGCCGCAGGCTTGGGCGTGCCCTTGGCATCCGGGTGCCCGCTGCCGCGTTCCATGGTCAGCCAGTTGCTCAGGTTGTAGGCAACAAAGCGCAGGCCGGGCAGCGACGGGTCGCTGAGCAAAGGAGGCTTTTTGGCGGCGACGGGGCGGCTTGCTAGCGGTGGCGGCGCATCGCTTGGGGCGTTCCACACGGGGGTGGCGTGTTTTTTGCCACAGGCCGGGGTACTGATCAGAGCGGAGGCACAGGCCAGCGCCGCAAAGAAGACATAGGACGTCCAGCTGGACGGGCGGGCCACAACCAGCGCTCCTGCGGGAATTTCAGGCATTCCAAGAGGTCCCATGACAGAATGAATATTGGCGCAAAAGGGCGAGGATAGACCTACGGGGCTGACATGCAAATGTAATTTCGTGAAATCAAATCCCGTGAGCTCCCCATGAATCGATGGTGAGCTCTCGTCGAATTGCTGACACATCATCCTTCACCCGCCCTGAGCCCGAAATAGATTTCCACGCGCTGCTATTTTTTATCCATCCATCGGTGCCACTCGGCTTCGGCTGCAGCGACATCAATCAAATGGTCGGCGGCCACTACCCGGTATTTGCGGTTGGAAACCGCCGGATGAGCCGCGTCGAGAAGCAGAGCCGTCTCAAGCACCGGATTAAAATTCACAAACGGCGTGCCATTGCCGGTCTTGGCGTCCCAAACGCGCAAGCGCTCGGCCGTGCCGGCCAACTCGATGGCCGCACTCATCAACAGGATCGAGGCGGATCCGCCGGGGGTTGGACCGCTGACCACCACCCAGCGTGCCGGTTGACCATTGGCGTCGTCGCGGCCCTGGCCTCCACTAGTCACCATGCGACTGTTGTCTTTGTTCCACAAGCTGCTGCCACGCCAGGAAAATCCGCTGTAACGGTAGTTGATAATGGTCACAGGATCCGCCAGCGAGTGTTGGCTCAGCGCGATGTCGAGCACCAGTGTATCGCTGCCGCGCAAGGCAAGCCCAACCGTCGCAGTCTCGTGAATGACCGCCCGCGACTCGCCGCCCTGCTTGTGAACCACCACTTCGTTGGTAAATTCCCAGCCGAGCCGGTCGGGATCTTCGCCTAACTGTCTCACAGCACGCGCCACATGTCCGCCCTGGCCTTCCTGAATTTCCCAACAATTGTAACGATCCCCATCGACCTCGATGAATTTCCACGGCCACCACAGCCCCAGATGATGCAGATGGTCGGCGGGCTGCGCGGTGCTCCATTCAAAGCCCGAGGGAGTACGAAGCGGGTGGAGAAACGCGCTAGCCGCAAACTTGGCACCACCCACCGGCGCTACCAACGGGGTGCTCTGCCACGCAAACAGCAAGGATTCACCATGACTCGCCTCGACCCGACCGGCACGCGTAGCAGTCGTCCATGCCCCGCCCGGTTCGGCGGCGGTTGCCAGTGACGCCAACGCCCCGCACACCACGCCCAGTGCGCGGTTTATTGAATGGGTTTCGGTCATCATCTCGGCTTCATACGCCGCATCCGCGAAAGTTCTTACCGCCGGATCCGCCCGCAAGTCATGATGATATACCTGACATTTTTTTCCTCCGTTGGAAAAAATTGCTTGTCGTTAGCGACTAGGCCAGCAAACTCCGCAGGTCCTTTGCACGGAAATCCAATAACCATGAAATCGTACTTCCCTCTCGTCAAATCCCCGATCAAATACGAAGGCCCTCAGAGCCGCGACCCCCTCAGCTTCAAGTGGTTCAACGCCAAGCACAAGGTCCGCGGCAAGACGATGGCTCAGCATTTCCGCTTTGCTGTGGCGTATTGGCACACCTTCAAGGGCGGTGGCTCGGACATGTTTGGTCCGGCCGCTTGGGTGCGCGAGTGGAACGTCGGCACGCCGATGGAGGCCGCAACCAAGGCGCTGGAGGCCAACTTCGAGTTCTGCCAGAAACTCGGCGTCCCCTATTACTGCTTCCATGACCGCGATATCGCCCCCGAAGGTGCGACCTTCGCCGAGTCTGTTAAAAATTTGGAGATTGTGGTGAAGCAGGCGAAGAAGATGCAGAAGGATACTGGCATCAAACTGCTGTGGGGCACCGCCAATTTATTTTCCAATCCGCGCTACACTCACGGTGCAGGCACCAATCCTGACGTGCAGGTGTTTGCCTACGCCGCCGCCCAGCTCAAGCATGCGCTGGAGGCCACTTGTGAATTGGGTGGCGAAAACTATGTGTTCTGGGGCGGCCGCGAGGGCTATGAAACGCTGCTCAACACCAAGTACAGCCAGGAGCAGTCGCAGTTTGCCGCGCTGCTCCAACTCGCCGTCGATCACGCCAAAAAGATCGGTTACAAGGGCCAGTTCCTCATCGAGCCCAAGCCCCGCGAACCCTCGAAACACCAGTACGATTACGATACGGCCACCGTGCTGAGCTTCCTCCGCGCCCACGGCTTGTATGACCATTTCAAAATTAACGTCGAAGCCAACCACGCCACGCTCGCCGGCCATACCTTCGCCCACGAACTGACCGTCGCCGCCGCCGAAAATAAACTCGGCAGCATCGACGCCAACGCCGGCGACGTGCTCCTCGGCTGGGATACCGACCAGTTCCCGATCAACCTCTACGACACCGCCACCGCCATGATCGCCGTGCTCCAACAAAAGGGCGGAATCGGCTCCGGCGGCTTCAACTTTGATGCCAAGTGCCGGCGTGGCTCCAACGACGTGATGGACTTGTTCTATGCCCATATCGGCGGCATGGATTGCTTTGCCAAGGGCCTCCTGGTGGCCGATAAGATCCTCTCCGACAAGGCCTACAACAAGATTGTGGATGATCGTTATGCGTCGTGGAAGTCCGCCACCGGCAAGGAGATTCTGGCCGGCAAGTCATCGCTGGACAAGCTCACCGAGCTCACCCTCAAAACTGGAGAGCCCTCGCTCCAAAGCGGCCGCCAGGAATTGCTGGAAATCCACTTCAACGACATCCTGCTCAGTCTCTAATCCATATCCGCCCCCATGTCCTACCATCTCGGTCTCGATAGCAGCACCCAAAGCCTCAAGGGCCTCATCATTGATGCCGCCGCCGGTACCATCGTCGCCCAGATGGCGGTCAATTTCGCCAAGGATCTGCCGCAGTACCAGGCGGCCTATTCGCCGTCGGGAGATCCGCTTGAAAAGCATGGCGAGCCGTTGTTGTGGGTGGCAGCGCTCGACCTGCTATTCACGCGGATGCAGGCCGAAGGTGCGCCTTTGGACCGGGTCGTCGGCATTGCCGGCTCCGGCCAACAGCACGGCTCGGTCTATCTCAACTCCCGGGCCGAGGCCATCCTGGCAGTTCTTGACCCCGCCAGGAGCTTGATAGAGCAACTCGCGCCGGCCTTATCCCGCCAGACATCACCGATCTGGATGGACTCGTCCACCAGCGCCCAGTGTGCCGAAGTGAGTGCCGCCATCGGTGCCCGGCTGCAGACGGACACCGGCTCGCCGGCTATCGAGCGCTTCACCGGTGCCCAGATCCGCAAATTCTATCAACAAGAGCCAGCCGCCTACGACGCCACTGCCACCGTCCATCTGGTCTCCTCGTTCATGGCCTCGTTGCTCTGCGGCAGCCATGCACCCATCGACTATGGAGACGCCGCCGGCATGAACTTGCTCAATCTGCACACCCTCACTTGGGATCCGGCGATTTGCGAGGCGACGGCACCTGGATTGTTAGGGAAACTTCCGCCCGCCGTGCCCACTCACACGGTCATCGGCAAACTCTCGCCTTATTTTGCCAAATACGGTTTCTCCAACGACGTGACTATCGCCGCATGGACCGGCGACAACCCGGCGAGCCTCGTGGGCACAGGTGCAACGCGGCCCGGCCTGGCGGTGGTCAGCCTGGGTACCAGCGACACATTTTTTGCGGTGCTCGACCCGTACCGGACCGATCCGGAAGGCTGCGGCCACGTGTTCGGCAATCCCACCGGCGGTTTCATGTGCCTCACTTGCTTCAAAAACGGCTCGCTGGCCCGCGAGCGGGTTTGCGAGGAAGCCGGGGTGGATTGGACGTTTTTTGATGTGACGGCCTTTGAGCAGACGGCTGCTGGCAACCACGGCCAACTTGCCCTGCCCTGGTTCGAGGCGGAAATCACCCCGCCAGTGCTCACTCCCGGACTGCACGCCAACTTCGATTTTGCCAACGCCGCCGTTGCCACCCGGATCCGCGCCGTTATCGAGGCGCAGGTCCTATCCATCCGGGTTCACTCGCAATGGATCGGCAACTTTGAAACCATCCGCGTGACAGGCGGTGCCTCACGCAGCACAGGCATCCTCCAAACTCTCGCCAACGTCTTCCAGGCCACGGTAGAAACCATCGCCGTCCAAGACTCCGCAGCCCTCGGTGCAGCGATGCTCGCCGCCCACGTCATCGGTCACCACAGCTACGCGGACCTCTCCCGGACATTGGCACCGGCCATCGCCACGTTCACCCCGGATCCCGCCACTGGCCGGATCTACCAGGACCTGCTAGATACCTATCTACAACTCGAGGCTACGACCAAAAGCTAGAGAGGTGGGCGTCGATCCGTCCGCTCCGATGGTGGCCGCGTTGTGCCCCCAGCAATGCTAGGTCACGGCGATCAAACTCAGAGCGAGAATCATCAGTTGAGGGGTCACAAGGCTCATCCGATTTGCGATTCGTTATTTTGTCAATGTAGCGGGGCAGGTAAATCCGCACGGTGGTTCAACGTCAACCTTCATGGTGATGGTTGCGGGTTCTCACCAGAGGGTGTGGCCTCAGTGTGGCCTCAGTGTTGCAACATATGAGTTCGACGCCTGTGCTGAGGTTGCAGGGCAGTTTTCCAAAGCCAAGGGGAATCCATTCTTGTCGGTAACGGCTGAGGCATGGCTGAAGCCGTATCGGTTCAGGCTGAGCGATGGCCCACCTGTCATTTGCAGGCGCACCGTCTTCGGTGTAGCGGCGCGATTGACGATGCAAAGGCTCCAGCAACCTACGATTCCCATGGCCCCAGCCCAAACGTTTTTTTCTGCTAAGGCAGCGAATATTTACGGAATGACTGATTCAAATTCACTTTCTGTCGGGCGCGGGCTGCCCGAGAGTGTGCACGGTGACCTTGGCGGCGATGCGGCTTTCAAATTCAGCTTCGGCGTGTTGCCGGAGCCGCTGCCGCTCGAGGGTCTCGAGTTCGGAGGTGACGGATGCAAACGGGCGTTGGACGGCCGCTTGGATTTCCATGAGGCGCACGAGAAACACCCCCTCTGGACGCGAGATGACCGTGCTGACCTGACCGGCCGCGTCGAGGGAATATGCGATTTCGGCCAAGGCTTTGGTCCATCGGTCCGCTCCGCCGTCGCGCTCGAGCCAACCCACGACGCCGCCCTTGTAGCGCGATGCCTGATGCTCGGAATAGTCCACGCCAAGCACGCCAAACCCTTGGTCGGGATGCCCCTTCAGATCACTGTTTTTATCCAACCAGTCGCGAGCGGTGGCGAGTTTATCGACGTATTGCTTTTCGCGCTGCGGATTGCCGTTGGGATTGAGCCAGAGCACGGCAACACGGCGTTTCTCGTTAGAGTGAAACCGCGCGGCCTCGGCCGCATAAATTTCGCGCAGGCGTGCTTCGGGCACTGCTGCGGTGAGTTCCTTCAAACGGGGCGCGAGTGTCGTTTCCTTGAGGCGCCCCTCCAGCACGCGGGCAATGTCGGCGCGCACCGCCGGATCGCGGTCCAGACCGGCGTCGAGCGCCGCTTGGGAGCACCGCGCACGGTCGGTGAGTTCGTCCAGCGCCCGCTGGCAAATGGCCGCATCGCCGTGGCCGCCATGACCATCCTTGAGCTGGTAGTCAAGATCCGACTGATAGATCGTGAGTGAGCCGACGCGCATCAGCGCGCCCTCCTGTTCCGGCGGCGGAGAGTCTTTGGCCGCATCCTTGGGTTTGGGTCCGCACGCCGAAAGGGCCGGGACCATCGCCAGCAGCGCGAGTTGAGTGATCCGTCTCATGGTGCCAGGTTGTGGATGACGGCCTTGCCTGAGCTGCGGGTAAATTCCCACATCAGCAGATGGTTGCCGGGATTGGCCAGGGCGGCATGGACGGTGACAGAATCGCCAAAGGTCTCGGCTTGCTTGACGCCGTCGATGTAGAAGGCGAACCAATCATTCCAGTCGCCGCCGACAATGGATATCTCGAAATCAAGCGTCTGCGGGCCGCTGAGGCTGACGATCATGCGGTTGGTGTCGCCGACGTTGCCGCCGCTGCTGCTCAACGTGCCCCCGGCTTGGTCGGAACTCCAGTTGCCATTGCCACTGAAGCCATACTGGTTGGTGCCGGTCATTGCGGCGATGCCGCTGGCGGTGGTTTGGCCGGGGTCGAGCATCAGGTTGAGGCGGTAGAACCGGCTGCGCTCGCCGGCCACCAGCGGCGGGCCAACAAGCTTGGGCCCGTTGGCGTCGGTTGCTTGGACGAAGCTGTTGCCGGTGTCGCTCCACGGGTCGAGTCCGGTCGAGGATTGCACGCTCCAGCGGAGGTCGGCGGCGTTGAGTTTGCCGAGATTGGTGAGTTCCGGCCGGCCGTTGACGATGTGGAGTGCGATCGGATGGGAGCCGAGGGTGCCGACCGAACCGAGGCCGAGGGCGTAGGCTTGCAGGTACCGGCTGACCTTGGCGGGGTCGGCACCGGCCAAGCTTGCGAAATTGGGCACGGCGCCGTTGGTGGTGAGTTGCAACCAGCGGTCGAAGCCGGCAGCGTTAGTTTCCTGTGCGGTGTTGCCGACGTAAAGGATGGCCTCGCAGGGGTTGCCGAGCAGGTAGCGGTCGCGCGAAGCGAGCTGGAGCAGCACAACCTTGGGCCCGGCTGTCAGACCCGCAGCGCGGGCGCTGATCGGAATTTCGCGCGAACTCTGGCCGGCGAAAATAGTGACGCTGGTCGGCAATTGTTGGAATTGGACGCCATTGACGGCCGTGCCGGCAAGTTGAAGGTCAATCGAGAGGCTTTGCGCAAGATTGCCATTGCGGTGCAGCACGACGCGGGCACTCTGGGCGGGACTAACAACCGCGTTCGCCTGGGTGACCTCCAGCCAAACCATCGGGTTGTCCGTGATCATCTGGGTGACCGGCGAACCGCCGACCACATACTTGTATTGCGGCAGTGCGGCGACCTGCACGGTGGCTGCGCCCGCAGTCTGCAGGTCGGGAACCGGATGGACCGTTAGAGTTTTACTGGTTTCGCCCCGTGCAAAGGACGCCACCGCGCGCTGGCCTTGGTTGGATGTCACGCCATCCACTACGAAGCGGCCACCAAGCAAACTGTCAAAAAATCCGAGCGGCACGTCGAGGGCGGCGGCCGTACCGGCACCGCTGCGGGTCAGGGTGAGGTTGAACGACTGCGCCAGTGCCTCGCCGATCGGGCTGGCGGCCGAGGCCAGCGCGAGTTGCACGGCGGTGGGGATGCTCAGGCCGCCCATGCGGATGTGGCCTTCCTCGATAAGACGGATCAACTGGGTGCTGCCGATAACAACGTTTTGCAGCACAATTTCCTGCGTCGTGCCGTCCGGGTGCTTGACGACGAGCGTGCTGTCGAGGGTCGGCACCGCGGTGGCGTAATTGGCATCCAGACGCACGGAGATAAATTGCCGGGCGTCGCCGGTCAGGCCCCAGAACAGGGCCGACAGGTCGATGATATCATTTTGCTGGTCGAAGTCGGTGATCTGATCGCGGCCGGTATCCACGCCACCGAAAACGAAGGTGTCGGATCCGCCACCACCTGTTAGCACATCATCACCACCGCCGCCGGAGATGATATCATTTCCGGGACCGCCAGTTAAGTGATCGTTGCCGAAACCACCGCGGATGATATTGCATCGGCTGCCGCCAGCGGCTGTTGTTAGATAGATATCCTTTAGTTCGCTGCTAAAATTCCAGATTACCGCGTCGGCCCACTTCGATTGAAGGTAATCGTTGACGGCGCGCAGTTTTTGTTCCGGCAGTGCGCTGGGGAAGACCAGCAACTCGTGGATCTGACCGAACAATCCCTGGTCCACCGGCTCGCCGCCGCTGGGAATCGCGGAGCGGCGCGCGCCGAGAGTCGGCAGCACCGGATCGATGGCAGTGACGGCGATGTTCTCGCCGTCGTAGCGCAGGCCGAAGATATTTTGCAACAAGCTGGCCTGACGCCGAAAAACCGAGGTGGAGGTGGCACCCGAGGTATTTTCAAAGCCACGCACTGCGGTGCCATCCATCTGATAGACCGGAGCTCCCGGGTAGGAGATCGGCTGGGTGGTGGCGGCCAGCTGCAAGTAGCCGCGATTGGTGGAGAGCAGCGTCTGCGGTGCGTCCGACGACGCAGCGGCCTGATAGGCGCTCAACACCGTGTGATCCCCCGTCGGCAGGAGCGAGTCGCGAAAGAACAGGTGCGCGGATTTGACCCCGGAAAAATCTGCCGAGCGGCCGGCGACCAGCGGTTGATAGGCAGTCAGAGGCTGGGTAGCGGGGTTGCCGTTGCCGGAGCGGTCCGGCCAAGTGTCGATGGCTTGGCCAGAGGCGGGCAAGTCAAAGCCGTCGAGCCAGAGGACCGCGTCGCTGCCGTCTTCGGCGCTGGGGGTGACGACGCTGACCTGGATTTCGCCAGAGAGTGGCCCGCTGCCGTCATCCCAGGTGACGGGCATCGCGTAATCCCGAAGCGTCCGGTCCGTGTGCAGCATAGTTAGACGACCGGATTTCAGGTCGGCGAGCGTGCAAGTTTGAGTGGCGCCTGGAGCCACCGGCACCCCGGCGAACTTGAGTTGGAACCCACTGTCGGCGCTGGGGGAGAGGACCACGCTGATGCCAGAATCCGGGGTGTCGGAATCCAAAATTTGGAGATAAACGCCGACTTCACCCGATTCTGGGATCACGATTTCGGCAGTGACCAACTGGGGAATGCGGTTGCTCACGATCGGGTTGCTGCCACGGAGGAATTCCTGGAGGTTGGTCCAACCGTCGCCCTCGGGATCGTCGTTAGATATATCGACAGTGGTATCGAGGCCGTAGAGGCGTTTCCACCAATCCGGGATGCCATCGTGGGCGCTGCTGATGCTGTCGCCGGCCACCAGCAAGTCGAGCCGGTTCTGGCTAGAGCGGCTGGCGAAGTTGAGCCCGTATAACTCTGTGCTGCCGTCCGGCAGCGTGGCCGGCGTACCGTCGATGGTGATTTGCTGGACCTTGAAGGTGGTCGGCAGCGAACTGACCGATAGAAACGCGCCGATGCGGGTCGGGTCAGGCAAGTAGGCCAACGGCACTTTCAAGGCATAGGAATACGGCTTGGCGGCACCGCTGCCGGTCGGCCGCAAGTCAGTCTGAAGAGTGACGATGTTGGTCGGATCGCTTTGATTGACGAAGGTCATCTGCAGGTGACCGCCCTGCAGCAGGATCGTTTGGCCGCCGCCGGATTTACGCACCTCGCCGTAGAACACGGCGTCGCTTTCGGTGAAGCCCACGGCGTGAAGCGGCGGGCTGGTGACGAACAGGCCGCTGAGGATGGTGGCGGCGACACATGCAAAGGAGGTTTTCATGGCGAGGAGTTGGCGAATGGGCAGGTGCAGTGCGATCATCTACTGGCCTTGATGGGAGTAAGTTTTGAAGTAGAGCTTCACATCTGCGATGCTGTTGGCGAGACGGGTGACCCCGTCCAGCGCGTTGGGGGCGAGACCGGCACCGGGGATGATGAGCAACCATTGCGAGTTCCATACCGAACGGCCGATAAGGCGCGAATCCATCACCAGTTCGCTGTCGCTCACCGTGCCACCGTTGTTATGATACATGCGGAAATCACCATGATGGCGGACCTCGCCGAAGAACCCGTCCACCCCGTCGAGTGTGGGGATGTACCCAGGGGCGATCAGATTGCTTTGGTTGATGGTGAAGGGGGTTGGAATGAGTTGATCCACCACACTCCACATCCGCGTGACCGGCTGGCCGGAGGAGGACAGGCGCAGGTAGTCGTTGCCAACAGGAACAAGATAAGCCCGCGGCGAGGTGGACAGGCCAGCCGCATTGTAATTGTCAAGCCAGACACCGAATCCGAGAATCTTGGTGGCAAAATTGGCAGTGCTGTACTTGTGGTCACCGGTGGCCAGTGGCAGACCGAAGAAATTCACGCCGTTGTTGATGGTGGTGCCGAAGCGGATCACCAGTCCCGCCTGGGGCCCTTCCGCCGTGGTGGAGAACGGGCGGCAGTAGCGCATGTATTCCGGAATCGTCCTCAGGTCCGGCACGATCCGGGTCTTGAGAGCATCGACCCACCGGGCATCGCTCGCCGCAGCCTGGGTAATAGCCGTGGCATTGTCGGTGAGCAACTGGCTCTGCCAAGCCTGGCGCGACGGCGGATACATGGCCAGCACCGAGGCGACGGCCGGATCGAGCGATTTGATCCGGAACAACTCCGCCCGCAGTGAAATCTTCTCCGTCTCCGACTGCGGGTTGTTGATTCCCAACTGGCCCTTGAGTACCTGATAGTTGCCGTTGAGGTGATTGAGAATCTCCGCCAGCCCCCCCTGCCCTGCTTGCGGCTGACCGCCGGTCCAGAGGCCTAACTGGCGTTCCTTGACGATCTGGTCCAACATCTGGCCCGGTGCCGCGGGATGCCCGGGATCGAGGCTTGTTTCAAAATCGTACGCCCGTGCGGTGAGCCAAGCGTAGCGTGCGGCGTTGTTGAACGAGGCTTCGTATTTGGCCAAAGCCTCGTTGCGGGCCATGCGGAAAATCATATCCTGGTAGCGGTTGCGCTGCACCTTGGCGGCGAGCGTCTTGTTAAAGGACTCGCGCTGCTTGAGCAGGCGGAAGCCCTCGGATTGGGCGGTGAGGTATTGCTGCTGGAGAAGTTGCAACTCTTGGAGGTGGGTTCCGATGGCGTCGCGCAACGGTCCTTCTTTGGCTGCCTGGCCAACCAGAGTAACGAGAGTTCCCTGGAGTTGGATGACGTCCGTCATCCGCCCTTCCTCAGTTTTTAGGTCGTCGATTTGAGCATCTAGCAAAACCTGGCCCGCCGTCTTGAGCGCGGTGAAGGCATATCCCGCCGCGGTCTTGACCGCCGAAGTCACCACCGCCACCAGTTTGGCCACCCCGCGAACGGGTGCCAGAACGTCCCCCGGCGAAATGGCAAAGCCGACGGTCGGGAGGGCCTTGGGGATAGCCTCGGCCGTTCCGTCGGCCGATTTTTCCACTGTCGCAGCCGCCACGTCGGCGGCGGCCTTGCCTGCATCCTGGGCGATTTTTATTTTCGCGGCGAGTGCTTCCAGTGCCTTGAGTTCAAGGACATTGGCACCTTTCTTCGCACTCAGGGTGATCTCACTGTCCAGCAGGTTGGCGGTCACTTGAAACTCCTGCAGGAAGCCTTGGTATTCCTTGATCGAAGAATCGAGCGCGATTCGTTCCTTGAGTTCATTTTCGAGAATCTGCTGGACCTTGCCATAACTCGTCCGCTGCCCCCAACTGGCCGGAGCTTGGAAGGCATACGGGGACTGTTGCCTCACCGGCAGAACCAATTGCTTGGTGGTGGTACTAAAATCCTCGTAGGTCTGGGTGTTGAGAAAGCTGCCGAAGGCGGCGGTCAACTCCGATGAACCCGCCCCGAAGGTGAACACCTTGGTGGTGGAGGCGCTGACGCCAAACAAATTCAAGGGCGTCGCAATCAGCTTGGTGGCCACGTTGCCGAGGTTCTCGGCCGCGTTGCCAAACACGTTGCCATACAGCCGTTGGAAATTGTAGCTGTCCGCGAGGTTGGCGACGGTGCTGCTCGTGCTAGCGAAGGTCACCATCGTAGTCGGCGCGTTTTGATCGGACTGGGGAATGATTTGGTTGATGTTGGTTTCCTCAAGATAGGAAAATAATTGCGTGTCGGGTCCCGCATACCCCTCGGGGAACGCTTTGCCGAAACCAATCGTCCCGGTGTATGGTGTGCCGAATATTTCTATCAGACGGTTGCGGTAGTCCAGATCCTGGCGCACGGCGTCCACCGAGAGGTTGCTTGTATCGTCGGCCAGATAGCGCAGCTTGTTGCCCGCCTTGGTGGCCAAGTCGAGCGTGGCGAGGGCGTTGCCGGCGGCACTCACAGCCCGCTGGTACATCTGGCTGAAATGCCCGTTTCCACTCTGCACGGCGCTCGGATCGAGGTCCATGGCAATCGCATCGGAGTCGAAGCCGAGCGGGTTGACACCGCTGTTAGCCTCGTCCATGGCAATCTGGATCTCGTGGAGCGAGCCGACGATTGAGCCGATATCGGCGGTGGCACCGGAGCGCTCGATGAGATCGAGGTCCTCGGCGTTGGGTGGGGCTTGTGCGGGCAGCAAGGCGTTGGCGACGGCGTTATCGAACCAAGCCCCCTGCCCGGCGCGATGTGCCCACTCGGAAACGCCCCAGGCGCGGGCTGGGTCGGCACCATCGGTGTAGCCCTGCCATTGTCCATCAGAATTCTGGGTAAAATACTGCCGATAGGTGGCGCGCACGATGTCGCGTCCGGCCTGAGCCTTGCCGGCGGCCTCTCTGGCGAACGTTTTTTCGTCGAGGTAGTCAACCGGGAGCACGTTTTGCATAAGCGAGTAGAGTTCCGAGCGGGCCAGCCAGTGGAAGTTGGGGTCTTGCAACAACGTGTAGTGCATCCCCAGCGCCGAGAGGAAGTGGCCCCAGGCATCGCCGTGACCCTGCGGGTAAAGCAGGCGGGCGTCGTCCTCGTTGATGAAACCGTTCTGGTTCACATCCGCAATGTTGTAGTTGACGTTGTAGGCGGCTTCACCGAGGCCCTTGCTATAGTTCCAGAACAGGCGGTTATAGACCGGGTAGCTTTTGAGGAAATCGGTGCCGCGCAGCAAAGCGAGTTCCTCCTGCATCACGTCGGCAACCATGCCTTGGAAGGCGAAGGTGTAGGGGGCGACGCTGGCCAAGCCGGCGCTACTCGAGTCACTGGTCACGGCGATGGTTGAGTCCTGCGCGTCACTGTAGGCTTCCCGGGCTAACAGATCATACAGGGTGGCGAGGCGGGTGGCGGCAAGCAGAAGCGCCTGGTTGATGCCGTCGGTGCTCACTGCGTTGGTGGAATTGTCGATGGAAAGCTGGCGGGCGCGGGCCAGCACCGTTTGATAGAGTTCGATCAGACCGGTGCGTTCGATGACGTTTTTGTCGGGGTTGAGGGCCACCATGCCTGCGAAGGGAGCGCCGGCGATCTGGATCTGGCTGCTGTAGGTCGCCGGGCTCTCGGAGTTGAAGAAATCGGTATAGCGGGCCTCGTAGGGGTTGATGCGGTCGAGCACGCGCTTGACCCAGCCCATCACCAGTTGCGGGATGTAGTTTTTGCTACCATCTGCCTGGAGTTGCGGGGAGTTGGCCGCGCCGGCCCACTGGAAGGGGGCGTTGGACGTCGGCGCGACGCCACCCGGTTTCCAGGCTATGGCGGCATTGGCAACCTCGAAGGGCACCAGGGTCCAGTTCGCCTCGGTCTTGTGGCGGTAGCGCATCAGAATCAGCTTGTCGGCGAGCACCACGTCCGGGCGGCCCTCAAAGACGATCGAGTGGAGGCCGAGGTGCTGGGCCGTCACATCGGTCAATAGCATGCGATCCTTTGGAAGGTATTGCTGCCACAGCGAGTGGCCGCTGGAGTCGGTTTGCTTGAGGGTGCCGTTGGCCATCACCTCGGTGGCCACGGTGCCGAGTGGGGCGGCGTCACGGATCCACCATTCATAGTAAAGGTCAGCGGTGTTGGCACCGAATTCACCGTTGTGTTGCAGGGTGATCTTCTCGCTGAAGGCGTCGGCGGATTCAATGACCTTGATAGCGCCGCGGTAGCGATCTGGGATGATCTCGATGATGTGCAGGCCCACTGGCGCTCCAGCCAGTTCGGTGCGGTTGTTCTCGGCGATGGTGATGAAGCGCGAGCCGCCGCTGGTTGGTGCCGTCAACAACGCTGGATTGGGCACCAGCGAGGAGCCCACGCCGAAACTGTCGAGTTCCGAGAAGCGAGACTGCGCCTGAGTCGGTAGCAAGGAGATTTGGTAATCCAGAGCGCTGATTTCCGAAGCATCTGCGGTGCTCTGAGCGACTGGAATGGTTGACTGGGGTACCTCGATAAAGCTGAACCCCTGATTCGCCACTGCCGTAAGGTTGGCTTGAGCCGCCAGCGCATTGGCCTGAGCCGCCAAATCGGCCGTGGCGTCGTAGAGAGAATTGTTCAGGCCGATCCTCAGGGTTACGACGGGTGATTCCTTCAATCCGGCCAGATACTGACCGGTCACTGGCGGGTTGTCGGGGGGGGCCTCGTTGCGGATCAGCATCGGGTTTTTAGATTTCTGATAGATCCCGGTGACGGCGGTGAGCCAACTCGCTCCTGTGCCGATGTTCTGGACCCGGGTAAACTCATCGGCGGTCATGAGATTGGGTTCAAGAATGTTCAGCGGGTCAGGCCCCACGGTGAGGTCCTTGTTGCCGCTGTCCTTGTCGTTGAGATAACCGCGGAAGACGAGCGTTGCGGCCAGGGAATCAAAGTAGAAGCGCTTGGACAGGGAGCCGGGCAGGTCCTTGAAATACCAGCGCTCGGCCACCGTGAAGATCGAGGCGGAGGCGGGTGAAAATCCCGCAGCGGCCATTTGTGCCACGGTGAAGGGAGCCTCCATGCGGTCCAAGGGGCGAACGATCCGTGCTGAGCAGGAATTCACATTGTCGTCACCGATGACCATGCTTGGGGTTGCCACATCGTAAACAATCTCGGCCGCCTTCATCGCCACCAATGCTGGCAGGCCATTGGCACCGGGGTTTTCGTTGAAGTATTCGCCACCCTGATAGGCGAGGGTTTCGCCGCGCTTGAGTTTCGGGTAATCCGAGCGCCAAAATGTCTTGTAAACCACCTTGCCCGGCCGGTCTGTGGTGGTGTCGCCATTGAAGGTGCGCACTCCTCTGATGGCGTCGGGCACCCACGCCACCGGCGCACCGATCGCGGTGTTAGGCAGATAGAAATCATTGCGGAACGGATAATGGAACTGATAGAAAAAGATCCCGTTGCCGGACACCACCCACGGGTTGGCATTCACATCCCACCACAGTGCGCGTTGAGACGCGGAGTTGCCGCCGCGGGCCGGCATGGCGACGTTGCCGATGACTAGGTTCAAGGGGTATGGTGGCACCAGCGAATCGCCGGCATAAGCCTGATAGCGGAAGTTGTAGCGGAAGTTATAACTTTTCGAGGCATCGGTGGTTAGGAAGCGGTCCTCGGGATGAGCCGCGCTTTCGTACGCCAGACCGGGAGTGGACAGGACGACGGCGTCGGCCGGGCGTGGGAAATCGACCGTGCCCGGGCGGTTCTTGAAAACGTGATAGGCGGCCATCTCCGGTTCGCCGGTCACGAGGTTGGACACCTGTGCAAGCACCCAAGGATCTGAGGTGTAGGTTGTGCCGCTGGTGTTGATGTCGGCCTGCAGGGCGAAGGCGGCGAGCGGTGGAGTGTTAGGAATGTCCTCGCCGAGGTTCTTGATTTTCAAAGATGCGCGGCCCGACGGCGCGACCAAGGCGTGCTCCTCGTTGGGATTGTAGCCGGCGAGCGTGTTGTCCGGCTGATTGTATATCTTGAGGCTGGCGTATGCGGTGAGGTCGAACACCTGCTGCGGGCGACCCGTCTGGTCGATTCCCTCCGAACCGATCCGGCTGGCAATGTAGATCGCCTTATCCTTGTTAGGACCGTAGGTCGGGTACTTCACCTCGTCATAGCCCGCTGCCGTGTATGGCCACGCGACGTTGGGGTGGCCCAGTGGATCCGTCAGATAGGGGTTTTCGTAGTAGGCCACCTCGAGGCGTCGGGTCGGGCTGGCGTATAGCTGTCCGTGATTGACCGGGAAGATAGGTCCCCAAGCACCAACCTCGGCGGAGCGAGTGTACACGTCGGCATTGTAGTTAGACACCGCGTTGAGGATGTAGCCGCTGCCGCCGAAGCCAGCGTTGTCCAGTGTGCTGTCGAGGCGGGTGGCCACCTCCTGGATGTCCAGGTGCGCCCAGGTGCCGGCATAGACGCCCCTGGTGTCGCTGGGTACCGGGCCGACGCCGACGTTGGGCAAGGAGCCCTCGTTGACAAACAGGTTGCCAAGGGGAGCCGCCTCGAAGCCAAACTGCAGCAACGGAATCCTCGTGCGCAGGGTGGTGGTCCGGCTCGACCTCAGGTTGAGGATTTCCGCCGGGGTCAGCCACGGGCTGCTCGACACGGCCTGCTGGAGACTCGCCAGATTGCCGAACATTCGGAACTGGTCGAGTTGCAGGTGACTCAGCGGATTGACATCGACGCCGAGGCGCAGGCTCTGGTCGGTCAGGCTCGCGCCGACCGTGTTAGATGCGGTGATGCCACTCGGATCGAACAAAAAGTCAACCGAGCCCGCTTCGTCGCGAACCCCGTCGAGATAGTAATCCAGCACGGTCAAGGGGATGCCGAAAAAATTATCCGTGAACACGTGAATGACGTGGTGCTTCCACGCGGAACCCGCCGTCGTAAACGCCTTGGTCACCAGCATCCCCATGTAGTGGGTTGTGATGGTCGAGGCCACCGGATCCATGACGACCGTGAGGTTGCCGCCACCGGTGCTAAGGATCGTCATCGGCTTGCCGGACGCGGTGAGTGACAGCCCGGAACCGGCGGCTGCGGCAGGCACACTGAGGACAAAAGTGCTGCCATTGGTGACCGACACGACCTTGGTGCCGGGGGCGATGTTGCTGCCGCTGACGGTCATACCGGGGACGAGGCTGGAGGTGCCGTCGCAGGTCACGGTGGTGCCGCTGGCGGTGGTCGTGCAGTTTGTCAGAGTCGTCGGAAAATCTCGCAGGCTCTTGGCGTTGAGCCAAAAATCAATTACGAAACTCGATCCCGGGTCGATGGCAGTTTGGGAAGCGCCGGTGATGACGCCCAATGCCCCGTGGTCCGCTGCGGTGCCACCGCCGAGTTCGAGCCCGCGGCGGCCAAGGATCAACTTTGGGTCATCGGGTAGCAGCGGCGTGACCGGCGACGATCGGATCACCCGAACCGCCAGACCTTCTTTGGTGAGATCGCCGGTGGCCACCTCGCCCGGATTCGCCCGGTAGCTGTAGAGGACCACGCTGCGGCCCGCGCCCGCTGCGGAGAACGGCACTCCTGCGGATGCCTTGTCTGCGGTGGCTGCTGTGGCCAGATCCGTGTAGGTAAGATTCTGAAACTTCCATGCATCTGTGGCGCTGAGGTCCAGTTTGGTTGGCGGCTGCCGCCCAGCCACCGGATCAAAGAGGTGGTGGTAATGCGCGTCTTCGCTCAGCGCGGGAGACGGTCCACCAAGGAATTGCGCAGGGAACGCGGCGTCCGGATTGCTTTGCGCGATGGTGGGCAGCGCGGCCTGCATCACATACTGGGTGCCGGACTTGATCCGGCTGAAATCCACGGCATTTTCCAGCGCGGATGTTAGATTAACCGTCTGGCCGGGATAACCGCTGACGATTTCGATCTTGTAGGTTTTGGTGTGGTCATATTGCTCCTGCCAAACGACGCGGAAACTGGCCGGATGGACCGGATAGAGTTTCTGGTTCACCTGATCCCAGGCCCACGGCCAGCCGGTGGCCGACCCGGTCAACATATCCCCCACCGGCTCCAGCGCAGTGGAGTCCGGGCCACTGTCACCGAGGAGCACGCCATCGGGCAAAGCCGGGTTGGTGGCGGGCAAGTTGCGATCGAGCGCCGTGCCCGCAGGCACCAATGCCCGGAAGACCGTCTGCTGAAAAAGCCAGTGAATTTCCGTCGGTGTGGGAATGTGGCCGACCACCGGAGCGCCGGGGTTCAGAATATAAACCCGCGCGGTCCGCGGCACTCCATCCTTGTCTGCGACCGTCTCGTCGGTCAGTGCCGCGACCGCGGACCCCAACGGGCTCAGGTCACCACCTGGCGGCACGGGGAAGTCCGCCAGGGTCAAGCGGCGGCTCGTCGTGCGGTAAAAGACCCCCACTTCCACCTTGAGACTGCTGCTCTCCGAATTGATCCAAACGTCAGAGTTCAATCCGCTGCCATAAACCACATGAGGCCCACCCGTATCAAACACCCGCACAAACGACTGGCCATCAAGCGACACAGCGGTCTGCCCGGGAATGATGCTCGTCGCATCAAAACGGTAGCGAACCTGGCCGGTTGACTGCCACTGGATGCGCAGAGGCGCGGTGATTTGCATCCCGGCGGTCACCGCCCGGGTGTCCCCCGGGGTGAGAGGGTAGGCAGGCGGCGTGTTCGACGCGCCGTTGGCCCCGGCATAGGTGGTCACGCTGTAGCCCGTATTTTTGATCCGGACCCCGCCGGCATCGTTCTGCACCACGGTGTCGATGGAGGCGGTGAATTGACTGTTGAGGGCATACCAGAAGCGGCCGACTCCGGGATCGGGATGTCCGAAGCCACCGTCTTTGCCGGTGGCCGAATCGATAATGACCGCGTACTCCAACGCCCATCTCCAAATGACCTTCATGTCACCGTTGACGGTCTGCTCGAAGAAATTCTGGACCCCTTGGACGGTTTGCCCATCGATCGCGTAGCCGAGGTTGCGCAGGCGGTATATCCCAATGTTGTCCGGGTTTGGATCATCGGGATCGCCCGGTGCCGTGAGTTCGGCGAACTTCGCGTTCAAATAGATGAAATCCGGCGCGCTGAATCGTTGCACCGACTGATAGGCTTGGTTGGTGACGCCAACCGTCGGCAACAGCAACGGATTGGACGCCCCGACCACGACGGTCGTGCCGTCCGGCCGGGTGTACTTGCTTTCCACGGTGACCTTGACCGGGCGGGTGATCATGATCGCTTTCCCGGCGAGGCTGATCGAGTCGCCCTGATGGCCGAAGAGATACTGAAGTCCCGTGGGAAATGCCGTCGGCCCCTCAATGCCGATAGATATCGCTTTGTACGAGACCGCAGTAAAGGCAGGACTCGTCTTGTAAACAAACCTGATCTCATTGCTCCCCTCGTAGAGCTGAACCTGAAACGTCATTCGATTCGCCGCATAGGCATATTGTTGCATGTCTTGCCATTGGACAACGCAAATCCGGTTAGGGGCTGCGCCGAGAGTCGCATACTTGATAGTCGGAACCGGAGCAGGGCTGGTAAGCGTCGTCAAATCGGTAAAAAATGGCGCGATGTAGTTATGGGGAAGCTCAGGCCCGAATATGGGTTCCGGCGAATAATCGACTGAACTGGCGCCAAAAACAATCTCCCCGTTGGTGGAGGGAAAGCAGGACGTGTAGGTGGTGGCATAATACACAAAGCCAAAGCCGATATCGATGTTCTGCGCGGCATCATCCTGATTGAGCAAAGCCGAGGCCGTATGAACGACCGAATCCTGAGGCAAGTTGATCAAATCGATGAAGTTGTACTGGGTCGTGTCGCTGGAAACCGCAAACTTGTAACCGAAGTCATCCGGCGTGCCGGGCGTTGTAGGCACGGCGGCCGAGGTAACAACCGTGGAAACGCCCAGGAAAAACGCCGCAGCGATTCCCGTCAGGACCATGGGCAAGGGTTTCGAAAACCCGTTGATTCGAGTGAAAGTGTTCATGGTGGCTAAGTTCTGATAGGGAAATTTTTACTGGGCGCCTTGGAGGGCATCGACCGGGCTGATGCGCTGGAACTCGACACGACCAGTTAGAACGAGGTTGGATTGGATGAGGCCCTTGATGGTTTCCTTGTAGCCGCCGCTGAGGTGGTCACCGATGGATTGGCTCGGGTCGAAGTCGATTTCCATTTCGCGGGTGATGGCCGGGCCGTTGGAGTGGTCGTGGTGGTAGGCGTGGCGAAACGGGTTGCTGCGGTGGAACGGGTCGAGGACCAGAGTGCCCGGATAGGTGGTGATTGCATGGCCGGCACCGGGCGCGCCTGCCAGATCGAGGGTGAGTTGATAGGTTTCGGCGAGCGACGGAGGGCGGGTGGTGCGGGACGCGAGAAAAGCCGCCAGGCCGCTAGCGGTGAGTCCGGGATAGGCGGGGTCAGCGAGCAAGGCGGCTTGGCTGGTGGCATCCATCAAGCGGGGCATGTCGTAGGTGACCGCCTCGAGGCGCATGCCGACGCGTTTGCCGTTGCGCTCCTTGATCCCATCGAAGAAGGGAATGCGCGCCGCGTCCACCACCAACACCGGCACCGGTGGCACCGTCGGATCGGCGGTTTTGGTTTGCATGATGGTCACTTGAGACAGCAAGCGGGTCTTGGTGCCATCGAAATGCAGCAAGATGCGGGCGGGGGTTTTGACTGCGGAAGGACGCAGCGGAGCGCCGTCCTCGACGATGCTTGTGGAGGAATCGACAACGATTTCACCGACCCACAGACCTTTCATTGATGCGGCCGGGGTCACGGGCGTCGGATCAGTGGGGTATTGCAAATCGTTGAGCGAAGCACTGGCCGGGAGCCAAAATGAGGTGCCGCCGCCCGTCGCGAGGCGGTAGGTGTTGGTGCGCCCAGCTTGGCCACTGCTCCAATTCCGGGATGCCCCGAGGGTCAGCGTGCGGCTGCTTAACGCTCCAATGGCGGGAGTCACTGGCGAGCTTGTTGGGCTGGCGCCAATTTGATCGCCCCGGGTGAAGGCGAGGTTGCTGGAAGTTGGATTGACGGCGTAGAGGACCAGACTGCCTGGATTCGGATCGGGGGTGACCAAATTGAACAGCGGGGCGGCAGGGGCATTCGACAGATTGGTGAAGGTAATACCCATCAGATCGAGTTGGATCATGTCCCCCCCTGTGCCCACTGGCACGGTGTCACCGGGGCCAGCAAAATTCAGGGAACCGCTGACCGCAGCGGCGAAATCAACCGCAACCGGGCCCATGTAGGACGACGGTCCGGCGCAGTAGATCCAGTAAGCCTGGTCGGCAACCAGCGTGTTGGACCCAGTGACGTGTTCCCAATTTCCGGTGGCAGAATTGAGGCGGAAGATGCGAGTGACCGGGTGGGTGGTGCCCGACGGGCCGAAAAAGGCATCGAAGGTGGGCGTGCCGGTGAGTCCGAAACCCACCAGATTGAAGCGGTCGGGCGTCCATGTCGGGCGGAAGAAGCGGGTGCGGCCGCTAAGGGTGAGCACGATCGGGCCGGCCCCGGGAGCCAGTTGGATCAGATAGGGACGGTTGCCAAAGATCAGGGGAAGGTTGTTGGTGCCGGCGGGATCAGAACTTTTCCACTGCTGCCAGCCATCCTGGTTGAATGCTCCGGCATTGGTCGGATCATTGCCGAAATACTCTGCCGTGCCTCCAAGCGGTTGCGGCGTGGCAATCACCTGAATCGAGGGGTTGTTAAACGCAACCTGTGGGAGCACGCGGTTGCCACTGGCATCGATGGGCTCTACCTCTAACCAGACCGAGTTCCACCCCCCGGTGAGGGTGATGCTCTGCGAGGCGATTTGAGCGCGGGCCGAAGCGGCCAGCAGGACGATGCCTGCCGCGGCAGCGACGGCTTGCCGCAGAATCGAAAGGGACGGGCGTTGCATGGTGATGAGTGGGTCGGAATTACGGAAGGGTCAGATTGAGACGGATAAATTTCGCCTTGGCCCCATCCACTGGTGCCGAGGCGCGTATCTGCTGAGTGGTGGCCGTGCTGGTGAGAACCTGCGCAGTCACTCCCGCCGGGCTCCAGGTGATCAAATCGCTTGACCACTCGACGCTGTAGATCACGTCGGTCGCAGCCAGCATCTGGGTGTAGGTGATGCTGAGCGCGCTGCCATTGGGGCCAAGCACAGGCAGGCCACTTGGCGAGGGAACCATCGGATTCATGCCGAACGCATATTTCAGCAGGTTACTCACTCCGTCGCCAGCGGGATTGGCGAGCGCACCGGCGATGAGTGGATTGCCCGCGTTGCCGCCGAACTTGGCCACCTGCCACGCTTGGAACGGCGAACCGCCGGTTGCGGTGCCAGTCAGCGTGATGTTGAACGGGTTGTGGCTGGCGTCGTTGCTCGCCAAATGCAGCACCGCTGTCCGACTGCCAGCAGTGGACGGGGCAAAGCGTACAATTAGGGTGGTGGTGCCGACCGGACCGGGCACCACGGCCTCGGGCATCGCAGTCACCGTAAAGTCCGCCGCATTGACACCGTCAATGAGCGCAGCCAAGCCCGTTAGATCAGCGTTGCCAAGGTTGCTGATTGTGAACGTCAGGCTGGCATCCGAGCCGACGGCCACCGGGTCGTATTCCGCCACTCCACCCTGGAGGATCGGCTTGCCGAGCGGCTCCTCGACGGCAATCGTCGGCGCAATGATGAATCCCGGGGTGGCGAGGGAACCGCTGCTGGTGGTCCCGCCACTATTGCTGGCGAAACCCCGGAAGTAGTAGGTTGTCGCAGGATCCAGCCCGCTGATCGCCGTGGACACGGGAAGCCCCACACTCCCGGTGAGACCGGTGATCACTGGCGACAGCACGCTGGTTGAAACGATGCCGCGAACGGTCGCATGAGTGATTTCTCCAACCCACACCGCGCCCGCTGAACTCACCGCCAAAGAGACCGGGCTATCGAATTTGGCCGCCGTTCCGAACCCGTCTAGCAAGCCTTGGACCCCAGCGCCGGCATAGGTGGTCACCACGCCTGCAGCGGTGATTTTTCGAATGCGGTGGTTGCCGGTGTCCGCGACGTATAGGTTGCCGGAGGCATCAACCCCGAGCCCGGCCGGTGAGGAGAATGTCGCGGCAGTGCCTGTACCATTGCCGGAGCCTGCCGTCGCTGCGGAACCGACAAACGTATCCACCACCACGTTTGTGCCGTTGGTTTGGATCCGGCGGACCGAGTGCTTGCCGGCCTCTGTCACATAGACGATCCCAGTGGCGCTGACGGCAATGGCAGACGGCGAATTGAATTGCGCGGCATTGGCCACCCCGTCGAGCGATCCGGGAGCTCCTGTGCCAGCCAGCGTGCTGACGCTGCCGTCCGGCGCTACTTTGCGTATGCGGTGGTTGAGGGAATCGGCCACGTAGAGGTTGCCGGCCGCATCGATGGCCATTCCCAGCGGGGTGTTGAAACGCGCGCCGGTGCCCGCACCATCAGTGAATCCCGCCGAGCCGAAGCCGCTGAAGGTGGTGACGGTGCCTGTGGCCGAAACGGCGCGGATGCAGTGGTTTTGCGAGTCAGTCACGAACAAGGTGCCATCCGCAGCGATCGCCAGACCAGCGGGCGCATTGAATCGGGCTGGCGAGGTGGCGTCGTTAGAGCTACCGTTGACAAAGCCCGCCACACCGGTGCCGGCGACGGTGCTGCTGGCCCCATCCGGGGCGACCTTGCGGATGCGGTGCTCCGATGGGTCGGCGACGTACACATTGCCAAGCGCATCGGCGGCAAGGCCGGCCGGCAGCCTGAACTGCGCCGCAGTGCCGATGCCCTCGGCGTAGCCAGGGGTCGAACCCGCCAGAGTGCTGACCCAGACGCCGCTGAACTGGGGATCGGGGGAAATCTCAAACCACATCTTGGTGTCGCTGCCGTTAGGATTCACCGTGGCCCCGAGCGCCACAGTCGTGCCACTGGCCATGGCGGTCACTGCCGCGAGCGTGGGCGGGGCCAGCACGGTGCCATGCAGATGATACGTGAGGCTGGGCGAATGAACGTCGCTGCTGGTCACTGCCAAATCCAAACCGAAGGAACCGGCGCTGGCATTCTGGATCTGCACGCTGAAGGTGGCCGACCCTCCGGGCGGCACGGCGGAGTTGGCTGCAACCGGGTTGACCAGCGTCCACGCAGCCAACACACCCGAACCCGCAACAAACTGCACATTTTGAATCGTCAGCACGTAGTTGCCAGTGTTTTCGAGGGTCACAGCCCGCGTCACCGGCATGTTAAACGGCGTGCCACCAAACTCCAGAGTCTGCCCGTCCGAGAGCACCGCCGCCGCCGTGCTGGCCCCATCGTGGACCAAGATTTGTTGCAGCGGTGTCGTAAAACTCAAAACGATACCGCTCGCCGTCCCGCGGTCGTTGGTGGCCTTCACCCGAAAGTAATAGGGGGTCTGCGGATACAACGATTGCAGGGCCGACGACTGAATCGCCAAACCGGGTGCGGCTTGCGGCGGATTCACAAGGCCCATGGCAATCGTGGGCACGGCAGCCCGCACCAGCGTCCGCACATCCAAATTGCCCTCCTCGGTGACGAACACACTGCCGTCCGACGCCAAGGCAATGCCCACAGGCAGGTTGAAACGGGCGCTGGTGGCAGGATACAGGGCCGATGCCGGGAAATTCGCCAGCCCCGCGATGCCGGAACCCGCCAGCGAACTCACCTGCCCGGCTGAATCAATGCGGCGGATCCGATGGTTGTTGCGGTCAGCGACGTAGGCGATGCCGCTGCCATCGACGGCGATCCCCGTGGGAGAGGCAAACTGGGCACTCCCGCCCGCTCCGTCGAAGAACCCGGAGCTGCCGTTGCCTGCTAGAGTGAACACGCTGCCGTCCGCCGCGATCACACGGATCGCGTGGTTGCCGGTATCAGCCACATACACCTGACCGCCGGCCGCCGCCACGGCGAGTGGCGCATTGAATTGCGCGGACGCCGCCGGTCCGTCGGAGAATCCAGCTCCGCCCGCACCGGCAAGCGTCGAGACAGCCCCCGAGGCGGAGATTTTGCGGATGCAATGGTTGCCGGAATCGGCCACATACACGTTGCCGCCGGAATCCACTGCCACCCCACTCGGAAACAAAAACCTAGCCGTCAAAGCGTTGCCTGCCGTCGCGTTGACGAAACCGGCCAGGCCCGATCCGGCATAGGTGCTGACTACCCCGCCGTGGGTGATTTTCCGGATCACATGATTGTATTTGTCGGCCACGTAGAGGTTGCCACTGGCATCCGCCGCCAGACCCGTCGGGTGGTCAAACATTGCAACGGCGCCGCTGCCGTTGCCAAAACCCACCGCCGATCCGGCAAAGGAACTCACAACACCGCTGATTGTGTCAACCTGCAGAATCCGGCAAGCGCTGGAATCCGCAACATAGGCAATGCCATTGACGACGACCACACCCTCGGGCTTGGCAAAGCCGACGGACGCCAAGGTCGCAGGCGTCAACGGGCCGGCCATCCCCGGATCGGTTGAGTACTCAAAAACTGCCGAGGTGAAGCCGCCCTTTGGATCGACGGTGCCGTTGAGCCTCGCCCCGATCGGCGTCAGGTTATCCGCCGCCACCGTGGCCACCACAGGCGCGTCCACCAGCGTGAAATTCTGCCCGATGATCCCGGAAAGCGTTTGTTTGGTGACTTGGTCAGACGCCGCCCAGCGGAAAAAGTATTGCGTCCCGCTGGTCAGCCCAAGGGCCGCCGCGTCGAGCAGCGCGCTGAACGCCACTCCGGTGGTATTGGACGACCCGGCAAGCGCACTCACTGTGATCGGCTTGACGATCACCCGGCGCACCGCGTGGTTCTGCGTGTCGGCCACCACCAAGTTGCCATTGCCATCCACCAGCAGGCCCGCAGGACTCTTGAACTGCGCCACCGCGATGTTGCCATTGGCATAACCCGCAACTCCCGTGCCAATCACCGTAGTGACGACAGCGCCGGGAATGCTCACCCGGCGGATTCGGTTGTCGGCCTCGTCGGAGACATAACAATTGTTCTGCGCATCCACGGCCACGGCCACGGGTGATTTGAATTGCGCCACCAACCCGGTGCCATCGGCATACCCGCTCACCCCGCTGCCGGCGAGCGTACTCACCGTTACCGACACCGGGTCGATCCGGCGGATGCGATGATTGTCGCGATCGGCCACTAGCAGATTTCCGCTGTTATCGAAGCCAACGCCAATGGGTGCATTGAACTGCGCGGACGTGCTATCGCCTTCGCAGAGCGTCAGCGCTGAGCTGGACGCGCTGCCCATCGCCGGGGTGTCAAGCGTCAGACTCGCAATCCCAACACTCGTGATTTTGGTCCCCGCAGCGATGCCAGCACCAGAAATGGCCATCCCTGCTACCGGAGTCGCGCTCCCCCCGGAAGACCAAGCCACGATGGATGAGCCGAGGGTAGTCGTTCCAATCGTCACTCCGCCCGCAGTGACAAAAGCTCCGCCAGCCACGCCGCTGCCGCAGTAGGTGCTAACCCCACCCGCTGGGGTGATTTGGCGGATGCGATGATTGCCGGAGTCCGCCACATACACGTTGCCGACGACATCCAGCACCAAGCCTTGCGGATGGCTGAAGCGGGCGACGGAGCCAGAGCCGTTGAGGAATCCTGCCGTGCCGGAGCCCGCTAGCGTGGTGACCGTCCACGACTGGCCGCTGAGGGCCGGCCGGGTGAGCTTGCGGATGCGGTGGTTGAAGGTATCCGCCACATACACGTTGCCATCGCCGGGCCCGACCGCCACTGCGGCCGGGAAGAAAAATTTGGAGCTGGGGCCCGCGCCGTCGGCGAAGCCAAAGATCCCGCTGCTGCCGCTCACGGTGCCGGCGATGGTGCTGACCACTCCGGCCGGGGTCAGCATGCGAATCAGGTGATTGGCGGTATCGGCGACGAAGATATTGCCGGACGCATCCCGAGCCACGCCGGATGGGTAGGCAAGCTGCGCGCCGACACCGTCGGCAAAGCCAGGGCTGCCGATGCCGGCCAGAGTGCTGCTGGTGTTCAGAAAACTCCTGTCAGTGGAAATTTCAAAGGTCACCGCTCCGGCGGCATTGGCGACGGGCACCCGCGCGGAAATCGTCAGACCCGCCGAAGTAAACAACGTGGCTCCAGACTCGTAGGCCCCGATGTCCATGCCGCTGCCGCTAAACCGCGGATAACCCCGCTGGTCCGTGGTTGGCGTGTTGGCGCTTGCCGCGCCGGCACCCACCGCAGGGCTGTTGCCCGGAAACGCCATGGTCTTGGTCAGGCCGCCGTTGTCGGCCAACCCACCGAGCAAAGGGTAGCCAACTCGCACAGCGGACCCCGCCGACAGCCCGGAGCCAGTTAGATCGGCCAGCAGGTTGACGCCTGTAGGGGTGACGCTGCCGCTGGCATTCAGATCCGGGGAACTTCCAGCATTGCCCGCCACAAGCGAGTTTTCCAAGGCCAGAGTGAGCCTGGAATAGATCCCGCCGCCGACACCACTGGTGACAGTATTGGCGGAAATCGTGGTGCTGCGCAGGGTGGCGCTGCCGGTATTGGACAAGCCGCCGCCATTACCGGCCGCGGTGTTGCCCGTTAGGGTGGAGCTGCTGGCACTCAAGGTTCCGGTATTGGCGATGCCGCCGCCATCGGCTGCTGTGGAGTTGCCAGCCACGGTCGAGTTGACAAGGTTGAGCGTCCCGGCGTTGAGAATGCCGCCGCCGGGGTTGTTGCCTGGATTGCCACTGCCCACCGTCAGGCAGTCCAGAGTCAGGTTGGAAGTGCTCGGGATATTGAACACCCGCGCCGCATTATTGCCCGAAAGCGTCATCCCACTGGTCAATCCCGAGCCTTCAATCACCAGGGTTCGGCCAGCAGGAATCGCCAATTGCCCACCGCTGAGACTGATCGTGCCGCCAGCGGCAAAGCGCAATCGCTGGCCGGGAATGACCGCTGCGGCGATGGCTGCCCGCAGCCCGGCGTCAGTCACGGCAACCGTGAGAATCGGACCGGCTTCCACCGCCCCAATGTCCACGATGGCCGTGCCGGCCGCATCGCCATCGACTAACCGCGTGAACCCGCGTTGGTCGGTTGTTAATGTTGACGTGGTGGCCCCACCCGCCGGATCGATGGCCGCACTGCCAAACCGCGGAGGCATGGTCTGCGTCGGTCCGCCGTAGTTGGCCAGCGGGTAGAGCTGCGGGTCGAGGGGACTGGCGGTGGTGCCAGCGAATGGACCGGTGGCAAACTGACTCGGGACGGTGCTATTGTCGCCGATGAGGTTGACGCCGCCGGGGGTCAGGGGCCCACTTTGCCGCCAAATGTCGGGCCCGATGGGTGAGCTATTCCGCGCGACAATCGTGCCCGAAATGGCAGCCGCCGTGCCACCGGCAAGCAAGCCCCCGCCGCCTGCAAGTGCCACATTGCCGCAGATCGTCGATTGTGAGATTGCAAGCTGGGTCCCGGTATAGCTGCAAATGCCGCCGCCGTAACCAGCGATGTTGTTGGCAATCGTGCAGTTGGTCACGTTAAGAATATTGTCGTTATTGATTCCCCCGCCCAAATTCCCGCCGCCGGTGGTGTTGCCAACCACAGTGCAACGGCTGATGTTGAGGGTGCCTGCATTCTCGATCCCAGCTCCCGTGCCGTTGAATGAATTGCCTCCGGTGATCGTTAGGCAGGACAAGTTCACCGTGCCGGCGGCAATATTGAAGACCCGTGAGGCGTTGTGCCCTGAAATCGTCAATCCATTGGGCAGAGTGGAAGCATCGATGGTGAGGTTCCTGCTGATGAGCAGCTCGCCGGAGGTGAGCGTGATGGTATTGCCGTCAAGGGCGGGATCCAGCAAGATGGAACTGCCAGCCGGGGCCGCGCTGATGATCTGGCGCAGCGTGCCGCTGCTGCCGTCATCCGCGATGCTGGTCACCGTCAGCGGCGTGAGCACGACGTCATTGCCCGTGCCGCCGACGTAAGTGATCGCCAGGGGGATCCCATTAAAGAGAAAGACAGCCCCCTCGGCTAGGCCGTTGAAAGTGCCGCTAACAGGATCGCTGCTGTCGTTGGCCACAAGGGTAAATGCTTGTCCCACAACGGGAACCAAACTGCCGGCAAGCGAGAGGGTGGAGCCGCCGAGATTCACACTGCCGTTGGCTTTGATTTGATCGTAACCGCTGCCCGCCACCGCTCCGTTGATTCTAATTTGCAGCTTGGCACCGCTGGTGAAAACCGTGTTGCCATTGACCGTTAGAATGCCTGTTCCAACATTGCCAGGTGCCACCACGCCGCCTGTGTTCACGGTCAGCGCCCCGAGCACTGAACCCTGCGTGCCAGTGGCATTGCCGCCAGCCAGCGTGCCGCTGCCGCTCACCGCTACCGGCCCCACGCCGGTGGCGCTTCCGCCTGCGGCAATCGTGTCGCTTGCAACAAGCGTGCCGGCAGCAACGCTCGTGCCACCCGTGTATGTGCTGCTGGCGCTGAGGGTCAATGTTCCGGCACCGACTTTAGCTAGGCCGCCCGGACCGCTGAGAATGCCTGAATACGTTGTGCTCGCCGCGTTGGCTCCCACGACCAGCGTGATGGCTGCCGCCGACAAATCTTGAAGCGCAATGTTGCCAGCAGCTTCAAGCCCCCCGACGTTGCATGTGCCTAGACCAGAGCTGAATTTTACGGCATTGCCGAGGTTAGGATGGAGGCTTGCGTTTTGAAGGGCATTGGCGTGATTGAGCTGAAGGATGCCGCCATTGACCGTCGCCTTGCCGCCAAACGGGTTCGCCCCGCCGAGCGAAAATGTGCCGCTGCCGAATTTGGTCAGGCCCGCCACCGCCGCAACACTCCCGCTCGCCGAGATGGCTCCGGTGAAGGCGCTGCTGACATTGTCCAAGCCGACTATCAGGCCGCCATCCTGCAAATTCACGCTGCCCGCTCCGCTAAGGGAATTGACAACAAGATCCGAATTGACCGTCAGACCGTTGGCCATGGCCGAGTCGATGTCCTCCATCACCCCAGTGCCCGGCCCGCTGACCTGGGCGTTCATGCCGTAGCCGCCGATGCCCTGATAGTATGCGGTGACCAGGGTGTGTGCGCCGGCACTCAGCGTGATGCTACCGCTGCGCGTGGTTACGCCTTGGGAGAAGTTATTGTTGACCACCAGTTTGCCATCGACCCACAGCACGCTGCCGTCGTCGCTCGAGGTATTGAAGGTGTACACACCCCCTGTGGTGACATTGAGAATGCCTGAGAAATATCCCTCAAAGTTGGTGGCCCCGCTGTTGTACGGGGCTGGAAAACCTGCACCACTCGAACCGAAGTTGAGCGTCGGGGCATTGGTCACCAGATTGGCGGCCGCCAACGAGCCGAGATGAGCACCCAGCGCGTCGAGCGAATTGAAGTTGGCTGCGACCGGCGGGCTGTTGTAATACAGACTCGCCAGGCCCGAGATGCCACCAATATTGAGCGTCCCAGCTACTACACTGACCGCGCCGCTGCCAAGGCCGCGGCCCGCAGTCGTGATCGACCCGCCGCTGAGGGTGGTGCCACCGCCGTAGGTATTGCTGCCCGCTAGCGTCAATGTACCAGCGCCATTCTTGACCAGAGAGCCGGTGCCGGCGATCAACCCGGCGAAAGTGGTGTTGACCGGCTGGTTGAGCGTCAGCGCCACACCACTGCCATTTAGGTTCAAGGTGGCGGCAGCGCTGCCCAGCGCCCCACTCTGCAAAGAAGTAAGCGACTGCGAACTGTTCAGAACGACCGTCGAAGCGACCGCACCAGTGGTGGTCAAGGTCAATGGTCCGGGGGCAGCCCCATTGAGCGTGCCCCCGGCGACGGTCGTCCCGCCAGTGTAGGCATTGACTCCAGTCAGCGTCAGCGCACCCGCGCCAGTCTTGAAGAGCGCACCGCTCCCGTTGATCACTCCGGCGTAGGTCGTGTTGGTCGCCTGATTGACCGTCAGCGTCCCGGCATTGAGGGTGACCGTGGCACTTCCAGTACCCAGTGCGCCAGTGGCCAGCGACCCAATGGTCTGGTCGCTGTTGAGAATCACGGCGGAGGCCACCGCACCGGTGCTGTTCAAGGTCACGCTGCCGGTGGCGGCACCGAGGGTGGTCGTGGCACCGACGTTGAGAGTGCCGGCATTGACAATGGTGCCCATGGCATAGGTGTTAGGGGCTGATGCCCCCAGCGTCATGCCAGTTAGAGAAGCGCTGGCGACCGAGCTGGGTTTGCCGGTGAAGTTGATGCCACCGTTGGTTACGATCGCGTTGATCGTCAGGTCGCCTGGGGTACTGCCTTTGTTCTGGCCGGCGATGGTGATATTGCGCAGCGCCCCGCCAAGGTCGAGCACGCCACCGCTCGCCGCCGAGATGGTGGCCCCAAAAAGGTTGCCGGCATTCGCGGTGGTATCCAGCAGGTTCAGGTCGCCAGCCAGCCTGAGCGTGCCGCTGCCAACAGCCGCGACCGTGCTGCCTGAATTCTGAGCATAGATCGTCAGGCCGGAGAGGGTGTGGGCGAAGCCGCCGGTGTCGAAGGTGCCGCTGCTGGCAGCAGCCGCCTGCCCGATGGTCAGGGCGGTGCCGTTGGGCAGCGCGTTGGCGATCCCGGCGGCGATCGACCCGGCGGCGATCGTCGTGGTCCCCGCATAGGTGTTCACGCTGCTAAGAGTCAGCATGCCGGAGCCGCTCTTGAGAAACGCCCCCACCCCGGTGATCACTCCGGCGTAGGTCGTGTTTGCCACCTGATTGACCGTCAGCGTCCCTGCGTTGAGGGTGACAGTGGCACTTCCGGTACCCAGCGCGCCGGTGGCCAGCGACCCGATGGTCTGGTCACTGTTTAGAATCACGGCGGAGGCAACCGCGCCGGTGGTGGTCATTGTCAGACTGCCGGTAGCGGCACCGAGGGTCGTCGTCGCCCCGACGTTAAGCGTGCCGGCATTGACGGTGGTACCCATGGCATAGGTGTTAGGGGCGGAGGCACCCAGTGTCATACCAGTTAGAGAAGTGCTGGCGGCCGAGCTGGGTTTGCCGGTGAAGTTGATGCCGCCGTTGGCGACGATCGCGTTGATTGTCAGGTCGCCGGGGGTGCTGCCATTGTTCTGGCCGGCGATAACGATATTGCGCAGCGCGCCGCCAAGATCGAGGACACCGCCACTCGCAGCGGCGATGGTGGCCCCAAAACAGTTGCCGGCATTCGCAGTGGTGTCCAGCAGGCTCAGGTCTCCAGCCAACCCGAGCGCGCCGCTGCCAACAACCGCGACCGTGCTGCCTGAATTCTGCGCATAGATCGTCAGACCGGAGAGGGTGTGGGCGAATCCACCGGTGTCGAAGGTGCCGCTGCTGGAGGCCGCCACCTGCCCGATGGTCAGGGTCGTGCCGTTGGGCAGCGCGTTGGCGACCCCTGCGGCGATGGTCCCGGCGGCGATGGTCGTGGTGCCCGAATAGGTGTTGGCATGGGTAAGCGTTTGGGTGCCAGTGCCGGTCTTGACAAAATTCCCGACCCCGCCGGAATCCGCTAGGACGCCGCCAAAGGTACCGCTGCCATTGTCAACGCCAAAGGTGAAGTTGACATAACCGGCACCCGGATAGCCGCTCTTGATCGAACCGCTGCCGGTAAGCACGTCCACCCTGACGTTGGACTCCACTCCATTGAAGACCGCTCCTGAGGCCACGTTCAGATCTGCTAGGTTATTGGTCCAGACATCGTTGGCATTTGATCCACCCGTCATTTGGCCCGCCTGCACGTCAATCAGCCCGCCCGTACCCAGCGCGAACGTGGCAACCCCCGCTCCCCACTGGGCGGTGCCGCTGCCGGTCTTGCGCAGCGTGCCGCCACCACTGAAACTCGTTGTCGCGTAGTCCCGCGTACCGCTCGCGACGTTGAGTTCCAGAATTGCGCCACCTGCAACGTTATGAGCCGCCGAATTGCAAACACCCTGCAGCGCCAGCGAGCCTGAACCCACCGACGTCGTGCCCGTAACCGTCAACACATTGGTCGTGCCGATTGACACCGCCGTGCCATCCTGAACCGTCAGATTCCGAATCGTAAAATCCTGGCCGAGGGTGGTCGCCTTATTGGCCGCTCCAGCGGCGGAAAATACCACATCCATCGGCGCATCAGGCACCGCTGTGAAAATTGTCCCGCCCTGATCCAATGTCCAGTTTGTGCCGGCCCAGGAGCCATTGGTATTGCCTTTCCAATAGACCGAAGTGCTGAACAGGAAGTTGCTAATGGCCGCCGAGGCCGACGTGCTGCCAAGGAAAGTTGAGGTGCTTCCATTCAACCAGAAACCCATCTGCCCGCCCGCCGCGACAGGAAATACGGTCGCACCATTTTGGCTAGCGGACCCATTGTTAGTAACTTGAAATAAGCTGCCATTTTGCTCATAACCAAATTGGTTTTGGCTTGAACTCGATGTGCCGTATGACCAATTGAAAGCCACCCGGCCGTTCGCTGGCGCTGCTCTTAGAAAGCGCACGGCATAACTGGCTGGACCGATTGGCACCGACCCGTTGAGCTGGATGGAAACCGGCGCATTGTTATTCAAAGTGCCCCCTGAAAGCTGAAAATTGCCCGGCGCAAAGGCACCGGAAAAATCCGCCAGCACTCGTTCCCGACCGAGAGAAAGGCCAAGCAGGCTGGCAACGAGGACACCTGCGGCGCGGCGGTGGAAGGTCGAGAGGCGAATCTTCATGGGGGGCGTGGATAACGGTGGCTGGCGCAGGCGCAAGCGTTGGAAACAATCCAAGTACTTTGCGCTGTGATACCGCTTTTGCCTATCGGGGGCGCACCCTGATTTAAGGCACGGGGATTCCCCCGGTCCATGCCATGGGTCATTCCCCCACTGATGCCCATCAAGGCCGACTGCAGGCCCGCCATTCACCGCTTGGCCTAGCCTAACCGACCGGTTTCCAGCCACATAATCGCGCAGCGGCTCAAGTCGGCACCGGAGGCCAATTCGAGCTTGACCTTGAGGTGCTCGCGGTAGGACTCGATCGTCTTCACGCTCAGGTGCAGGGACTGCGCAATCTCACGGGTCGTCTTGCCCTGCCCAATCAGTTTGAACACTTCAAGTTCACGATCACTGAGCCGCTCCAAGGAGACTCCCTTCGACTGTTTGCCGCCCCCGACAAACTTCTGCGTGAGCTTGCGACTCATCGCCTCACTGGTGTGAACCTCGCCCGCCAACAGGCGCCGAATGGCGATAAGCACCGTGCCATCAAGATCCTGCTTGGTCACGTAGCCGCGAGCACCGGCACGCAGGGCGCGTTCGGTGTAGGTGGCTTCCTCATGCATCGAAAGCGCCAACACCGGCAGCCCGGGAAAGCGCTGCTTGATGTCCTTGATCATTTCCAAACCATCGCTGTCCCGCAACGATAAATCCGCTATCACCAGGTCGGGCTTCATGGCGTCTATCGCGTCGAGCCCGGCTTGGCGCGTATCCGCCTCGCCGCAGATCACTAGGTCGGCGTGCGTCTCAATCAACGACGCCAAGCCCCGGCGCACCAAAGCATGATCATCGACGATGAGAATCCGGGTTTTTGGCGGCACTTGAGTTCTTGTTGAGCTTGCTGGCACAGGGGCGGATCGATAGAATTGCCAGTGGTTGGGGAAATACACAGGTGACCACGGTACCCTGAGGCAACCGACGCTGCAACGTGAGCTCAGCACCCAGCAGGCGGGACCGATACGCCATGGTGTTCAGCCCGCTGCCTTGAGACCGCTCCGACGGCTCCGGAATCCCGATGCCATCATCCTGGATCGCCAGGATTCCCTGTCCGTTGCTGCTGGAGAGACTCACATCAATGTGCCGAGCCCGGCCGTGGGTGATGGCGTTGTTGACCGCCTCTTGGGCGATCCGATACAGGTGAATCTCCCGCTGCGCATCCATCGGCGGTGGCCCCTTCTTGAACTCAAATTTGCACACAATCTCAAACAGAGCTCCCGTGTTTGTACAAAAATCCGCTAGGGCAGTCGCCAAGCCAACAACTTCCAAATGCAGAGGATCAAAGCCCCGCGCCAAATCGCGCGCTTGCCGCATCGTTTGGCCGAGAAGCTTGCCAATCTCCCGCGCGGATTCCGCTTGAGCCCCGGAAAGCGGATCCAAGCGCCGGGCGAGCGACGCACTCAGGGCGGCTATGCCAGCCAGATTCTGACAGAGTCCGTCATGCAACTCCCGCGCCATGCGCTCCCGCTCAAAATCCATCGTATCAATAATTTCCCGCTCCAGACGCTTTTGGCGGGTGACGTCGCGGGCAATCGCGTAAATCTCCTGCCGCCCCGGCAGCGGACTCGCAATCCATTGCAGCCATTTCTCCGACCCATCCTCGCAACGATACCGGTTTTCAAACGCCACCGTGGCAGCACCACTGGCAAGGCGATCCATCTCCGTGCGCGTCACCATGCGGTCGTCCGGATGCACAAAATCCAAAAACGGCCGCGCCCGCAATTCCTCCAACGTCCATCCCAGCGCCCGCTGCCAGGCCGGATTCAGACGCTTGTACTGCCCGTGAAAATCGGCAATGCACAGCAAATCAGAGGACTCCTCAAAAAATCGCAGCAATTCGTCGTATGCCGCACACGACTGGGTACAACTCCGCTCCTGCCCGCCGCTGCCCCGCAACCACAAAGGTTTGATCTGATCGAAGCGCTCCATATTTCAGCTCCAACTCTCACCCCTGATAGGCACCGTGGCATGCCCCAATCTGGCAGCCTCCACACAATCCAGAGATGTCACGACCGATTTCACCCGACCCGGAAACTCCGCCACATCCAATCTCACAACGGCTCCGGCGACCGTAAACTGCGTTGAATGAATGGCGAGCATATTGAAAGATACTGGACAAATATACGCATCGCGTTACAAATCAAATAAAAACAGGTAAATAATTCCAAAATCCAGTGTCCGCTGAGCACCCCTGGCTTCTGTTGTTTGTGGTTGGTCAGCATGGCTTGTGCCTCAGATTCGTTTCTCGTCGGCGTCGATCATGTCAACAAAGGTCTTCACATCGTCGCGCCCGGCGATACCGGCTTCAGCCTTGCGTTGCTGGAGACGTTCCTGGCCGGCCGTATCGTCCGGGGAGGGGCGGTTGAGCATGGTCTCGCGGTGTGCGGCTTTCGCGGCGGGGGCCGCCTCGACATTCTGCCGGACCCAGTCGCAGACGTCGCCGTCGGTGATCGAGTTTTCCACGACCTCGATCATCTGCTCGTGGGTCACGCCGGCGGCGGTCAGCCACATGCCGTCGAAGCCTTTGCCAAAGTACGGCTGGTAATCGGGATGCAGCCTGCCGGCCAGATGCAGGCGGATCTTGTCAATGTAGCGGGGCAGGTAAATCCAGCCGGCCATGGTTTCGCACGGGCTGCGGGGATAGATGATGTCGTTCATTTTGCGATGGGGAGGGGCTTGAATGGCTTCACGACTTTGGAGCGGGCTTGTTGATCGGTTTGCCGGTCTGCTGCCAGGCAAGGATGCCGCCTGCCAGGTCCCGAACATCGGTGAATCCGAGTTTGACCAGAGCCGCAGCGGCTTTCGCGCTGCGCACACCGCCCTGACAATATACCAGCACGGGTTTGCGCGGATCGAGTTCCTTGACTGCACGGTCGGCAAAATCTTTGTCGGTCCACGGGATCAGGGTAGCCTTGGCCAAATGGCCGACAGTGAATTCCTCCTTGGTGCGCACGTCGAGCACCTGTACCCCCGGTGTGGCGGCCAACCACGTGTCTGCCTGCGCTGGCGTCACGGTGACGGGCTCCGCTCCGAGGGACGGTAGTACGCCCACGAGGAACATGAAAAAGGCCGCTGCAAGCTGCTTCATGGCCGGAGGATGGCTTGCAAACGTCCCGGTTTCAAGTACCATCTTTGGCTTTTGCACCGTGAAAGCAAAAACCGTCGTCATCACCGCCTGTACCTTGAACGCCAATGAGTTGGATCGTGGTGAATTTTGAAGCCAACCGGCCGATCCCAGGGGATTGCTCGATGAGCAGCTTCGGCGCTGTGGTGGTCGAGCCGGGGCTGGAGCGATCGTTCTCCGGGGAACCATGCCCGATCTCGGAAAGGTGGGTGCCGGAGGCGTTGGCTGTCAGCGGCTTTACCCGGCATCAGCAGAAAAGGCAGAGCATGAGCAGTTGAGATTACCGCGGCCAAGCGATCATGCGGCCCGATCGCGGTGGAAGCCCAGTGCTCCCCGCTGAGCATGGAGGAAGCCCCCGAAACAGCCGCTTAAAGCCTAGCAACAAGTTGAATTCCGGCCCAGAAAGTATCGAATATTGTCTCTTTTTATCGCGTTTCCCCTACATTTCAGTGCTTTTCAGCACATCTCAGCGCATTTTGGCGCAACTACCTAACTGTGAGAGAATCGCCGCAATCCCTTTATCTGTAAGGAAAACCCTGTATTTTCAAGGGGTGCCCCCGGCAGGAATCGAACCTGCATTTAAGGTTTAGGAAACTTCCGTTCTATCCATTGAACTACGGGGGCGGCGTCGGTGTTGCTTGGGGTGCTTGTCAGACGAACCCGGCACACGAGTGGCAGCTTATGGGGAGAAGAGGCGTAGGGCAAGCTCAAGAAATGAAAGGGGCTTGTCCTCGCTATGGCGGGCTTTCACACGGAGACAGCCATTCGGTTTTTCCTGTCGGTATGTTCTTGCGGCGGCAGTGGGTCGATGGAGAGGGACAAATCGTGGTTTCAAAGATACGGCCAGTCGAACCCCATGATAAGGCAAAGGCGAAGCATCTGACAAGCGGCCCCTACATATTGTCAGCTGGGGTATGCTCAGCATGGGCAGCCACTGGCTCGCGCCGCGAGAAGCGGCACGCACGGCCTGCGAACCGGAGGCGCGTAGCCACTTGGAGAGGAGTGGCTACCGCGTCCCTCGGCAGGCCGTGACTGCGTGCCTCTGGCGGGATGGGCGCAGCTACGTGGCAGCACTCAATATTGAAAAATGCGAGGCGGCGCTGTTGAGGAGGTCCTCAATCACGAGTGCGACCCAGGTGACGGGTCCAAAGCCACACCGGTCATCCTCTGGAGCAGTGCACGCACGACGTAGCGTTGGCGAGGGCGCAGCGGGCTGATGTCCAGGCCCAGTTTGAAAATCGCAATGGAACGGTCACCGGCGTAGTTTGCGGAGGCTCCGCCTCCGCTGCGTTGTGGGGTGTCCGTCGGGCTGGATGTGGGATGGGCGGGTGCTTTCATCTCGGTTACGTTAGATAACCGCGACCCCTCTGCCAATTAGATGAATAGGAATGGGCAGCCATGAGAAACTAACGCAACAATCTACGGGATTTTGCGTACGCATCGAACGTGGTTTATCAGGCCAGCTCGCGTGGAATGCCGCAGCTATTCCTCATCTTTGAGCTGCCACAGGCAAAGCGGTTTGCAACCAAAGAAGTGCCTTTGCGGTGGACGACAAGAGCGATGCGGCGCACACAAAAAAGTTATTTTTCCTGTATGATTGACAAAATTGCAGCGTAGGAGTCGGCGTTAGTCAGCCAGCATAAAGAAACATCTCGTGAAATCCTACCTACACCTATCCCCGTATCCTTGCCGAAATGTACCATCGGCCAGTTTATTTTTCACCCTGCTATTGATGTTCAATGGGGTGGCCGGAGGCGGATTGAGAGCTGCAGTGGTGACGCCAGTGGACTGGAGTGAAGCGGTTTGGACGGCAGTTCAGGCGGTGCAAGGGTCGCAGGCGGAGCCGCAGAAGGAAGCCATGAAGGTGTGGGAGGAATTGGTGAAGCGATTTCCCGAGGCCAGTGATTGGCTACAGCAGGACTCCAAGCCGCAGGCATGGGAATGGCTGGCCAAGCCCGAGCCCAGCGTGCTGCGCGACATGATCGCCAAGGTCCTCAAGGAAGTGCAGGCCGCCGGGCTGCCGGAATGGGACAAAGCCCAAACCCCTGCTGGTGACGACCCTCGTGCACTGCTCGCCTACTACTTCAAAGCCTGCGAGGCGAGACGGGTCATCCGCCTGCGCGGGCTGATCGAGAAGGCCCCCCAGATGGTTTTCACGAAGCATTACAACATGGGCGGTTCGCATTATGCGTACACCGAAGGACAGTCCGACGCTCAGTCTGAGCGCCATTTCTATCCAGGTTCCGCGCTCTGCCTACTGACGTGCAAGGGCGGCCAGTCCGACGTTGAGACTCTGTTAGAGGACAAGAAAGGTGTGATTAGAGACCCTGACGTTTCCTACGATGGCAAGCGCGTGCTGTTTGCTTGGAAAAAGTCCGACCGCGAAGATGACTACCACTTGTATGAAATGGAATTGGTCACGCGGAAGGTCCGCCAATTGACAAGCGGCTTGGGAGTGGCCGATTACGAAGGCGTGTATCTGCCCGACGGTGATATTTTGTTTAACTCGTCACGCTGCGTGCAAACCGTGGACTGTTGGTGGACCGAGGTGAGCAACCTGTATCGATGCAATTCGGATGGCAAGTTCATTCATCGCCTCACGTTTGATCAGGTGCATAACAATTCTCCGACGGTCACGGACGACGGGCGCATCCTCTACACTCGCTGGGAATACAACGACCGCTCGCAGATATTTCCACAGCCGCTGCTTCAAATGATGCCCGATGGAACGGGACAAACCGAGGTTTACGGCGGCAGCTCCTGGTTTCCAACAACCATCCTGCACGCCCGTGGCATTCCTGGTACGACCAAGATCATGGCCATTGCCACCGGTCATCATACCCGGCAAACCGGCAAGCTGATTGTGCTAGACCCGGCCAAGGGCCGCCAAGAAGCCGAAGGAGCACAACTCATCGCACCGGTTCGTGAAACCAAAGCAGAACGAATCGATGCTTACGGCCAGCAGGGCGATTTGTTCCAGTACCCATATCCACTCAGCGAAACTGAGCTGGTATTAGCCTATCATCCGTTAGGTTGGCAGCATTCTGGCGGGAGCTTTTCACCGCGATTCGGCGTCTATTGGATGCATCAGGATGGGCGGCGGGAATTGTTAGCGAGTGATCCGGCCCTGCCATCTAACCAGCCGATTCCCGTGCGAGTCAGGCAAACTGTCGTTCGGCACTCTGGCTTGGTGGATTATCACAAGCAGGAAGGGACTTATTACGTGCAGGACGTGTATGCCGGACCTCCGATGGCCGGGGTGGCGCGTGGCACAGTGAAAACCCTGCGGGTGGTGACCTTGAAATGGCGTGCCGCAGGAGTCGGTGAAAACGGCAATGGCGGGCCGGGTGGCGGCGCTTTGGTTAGCACGCCGGTGGCTATCGGCAACGGCACTTGGGATCCAAAGGCGATCCTTGGAGACGTCGCCGTCAACGACGATGGTTCGGTGTTTTTCAAAGCACCGGCACGCACACCTGTCTATTTCCAACTGCTCGACGCCAAGGGGCGCATGATCCAATCGATGCGCAGCTGGTCCACCCTGCAACCTGGCGAGAACGCCTCGTGCACCGGTTGCCACGAGCCAAAGAATAGTTCTCCCCCGGTGACCGGCTATCAAACGAAAGCGTTCCAGTCCGGTCCCCAAACGCTCAAACCGTTCTACGGTCCGGCACGCGGGTTCAGCTATGTCCGTGAGATCCAGCCCATACTTGATGCTCATTGCGCCTCGTGCCACGACGGCAAGAAGGACATTCCCTACGATCTCACAAGCACAGAAGTGATCGATCAAGGGGCCAAGCGCCGCTGGATGGAATCCTATCTATATCTAACACATTCCAAGGCAAAGGACAACAAGCACGTCAAGCAGCAGGGATGGCGGGGCAATCCAGACCATCCGATGGTCAACTGGATCAGTGCCGCATCCGTCCCAACATTGATCGCCCCATACAGCGCCGGATCAAACAAGAGCAAGTTGATGGAATTGCTGGATAAAGGCCATGAGAAGGTTGTTCTGACACGGGAGGACCTCGAAAAACTCGCGGCTTGGATCGATTTGGGCGTGCCATTCTGCGGTGATTACACCGAGGCGAACGCATGGAATCCGGACGAGATCGCCAAATATCAACGTTATTCCGACAAGCGCAAGCGTTTGGGAGAAGAGGATAACCAAGCCCTGCAAGACATGATGAAAGCCGTCCGAAAATGATTGAATCACTCATTTTTACCAAGCGAACCGTCACTTGGTTACTGCTCAAAAACCTCAAGCCGACTGAGCAAAAGTGCTGCGCCCTTTGCGAGTTCGAAGCATGGGGCCGTGACGCCGCCAAGAGTCCCGCCCCGAACGAATGATATCTAACTAGTAACCCCGAAAATAGCATCATGCACACATATCACATCCCGTTGGGTCGCCAAACCCTTATAGCCACCGTCGCTCTGGGCTCGTTCGCTTTCCTGGCCGCTGGCCTAGGCAGCGCTGTGTCCGCAGCTGAGCCAGCCATGCAAACGTCGCGGTTGTTCGCTACGCTGCCAGATGCGTGCCCTACACCTGATGGCATGGCCATTGCGCCGGACGGCGATCTGGTGGTGGCTTGCCCGAATTTCAAAGACCAGAGCCAACCCGGTTGCCTGATCAAAATCGGCAAGGACAACAAGGTCCACAAATGGGTGAATGTTCCGGTGCTGGCGGAAACCGGCTTGGCCTGTCCGATGGGCATTGAATTCGGGCCGGATGGCGACCTCTATATCTGTGACAATCAAGGCTGGACGGATAAACCCAAGGGCAAATTCAAAGGCCGCATGCTGCGCCTTCGCATCAAGGGCAACGAGGTGGTCACAACCACCGTGGTGGCACAAGGCATGGAGCATCCTAACGGAGTTCGCGTTCATGGTGGCCACATCTACGTCACCCAAAGCATGATGTCCAATGTCAAGGACCCCAGCGGACGCCTGCTGAGTGGCGTCTATCGATTCCCACTGGATGCACACGACATCAAGGTAACGAACACACTGGCCGATCCTAACTTGATCACCACACTCATCACGCGCAACGCCGAGTGCCAGTACGGTGCCGACGGTATCGCATTTGACAAGGCGGGCAATTTGTATGTGGGCAACTTTGGTGATGGTGCCATCCATAAGATCACGTTTGATGCGGATGGCAAAGTCACCGGCAACCATGTGTGGGCTGTGGACCTCAAAGAGATGCGCACCACCGATGGCATCAGCTTCGACGACAAGGGCAATCTCTATGTGTCGGATTTCTCTGAAAACGCCGTCGCCGTGGTCACCCCGGATGCCAAGGTGCACCGGATTGCCAAAAGCCCAGATTCCGATGGCAGCAAGGGCGAGTTGGCCCAACCCGGTGAGCCAATCCTGTGGAACGGCAAGATTATCGTCACCTGCTTCGATTTGGTCACGGGACCGGACAAGGTGAACACCAAACACGGCAAGCCCTACACCATTGCAGAGCTCGATCCGATTAAATAACAACGGAAATATCGCATGAATTGGAAAAGACATTTTTCGACGGCCATTGGTGGTGCCATCAGTGGTGCCGCATGCTTTGCCGTGTGGCCTGAGCTATGGAAGAGCTATGGCATCATGGGTGGCTTCATGGCCGCCACAATCATCATCAGCATCATGTGGTATTTCAACCACTGGCTCGGGGTTGTTGAGAATCCAAATGGCAAGATCTGGGTGGACCAAGGGTTTGCCATCAGTGCGGCGGGGATCGTCTGGGGCGTCGTGCGATTGGACGCCTCTTTCCTCCAGGCCATCCCCACATTTGTCTGCTGCGCCATCGGCGGCGTGCTGGCCGCTGCGGCCGCCGTCGTCGTCAAACAAGTCCTGCCGCGATATAACGCCGGCGCTAACAAATCCTGAGATCCAGCCTAACCCATTTCATGATTGCGTTTCTATCGACCTATTATGATGCCATCGGGATGACGCCCGCAGGCATTTTGACGACGATCTTCGGCTCGTTCTGTGTGACGTTTGTCGTCATCATTTGCTGGGGCAAGCTGGTGGAGGATTTTGGTCCTGCGGGCGGCATGCTCAGTGCGGCCATCATCATTGGCACGTTCTGGGTGGTTAACCACAAGCTACCCGGCTTTGGCATCAATCCGGATTGCATTGCCAGTCCGGATGGCGGCATCAAACAGTACGGGATGATCTATCAGGCCTATCGCGGTGCCTGCCCGTGGGTGGATATGGGTACCACCATCGCTATCGGCTTGTGGTGTCATAGCTTGTTTATGGGCAAACCCGGCGAGCGCTTGGCATTGGTGCGCGAGAGCCTGCCGCGCGTCGCGGCTCTCGTCTTCGGCGGGATCATCGGGGGGGCCATCCTTGGCCTCATCAGCTACTCAGGAGCCAACCTTTTCGGCGGCTAATCCCCTACCCGACGCATCACCCCATGTCCCGGTACCTCCTCGCCCACGATCTGGGCACCAGTGGCAACAAGGCCACCTTGTACTCCGATGACGGCCGCCTTATCGCCAGTCAGACGGTTACCTATCCGACGCATTTCTTCAACGGCAACTGGGCCGAACAGGATCCCGCTGACTGGTGGCATGCTGTCTGTAACTCGACTCAGGCGCTACTGGCACAATCCAAGGTGGATCCGGCTGACATTGCAGGGCTCGCATTGAGTGGCCAAATGATGGGCTGCACACTGGTGGACAAGGCTGGCGAGGTGCTGCGTCCGTCGATGCTTTACTGTGACCAACGGGCGGCGGTGCAGGCCGCTGGGATTTTGGATCAGATAGAACTCAAAGACTTCTATGGCATTGTGGGCCATCGCGTCAGCCCGTCCTACACGTTGGAGAAATTGATGTGGGTGCGGGACAATGAACCGGGCATCTATGCCAAAACGCATAAGACGCTTTGCGCCAAGGATTATATCAACTACCGCCTAACAGGCAAGATGGCGACGGATTTTTCTGACGCCTCTGGCACCAACGCGTTTGACCTCAATACCTTCACATGGTCGGAGCGCATCATCCAACTGGCAGGGGTGGATGCGGCGATGTTTCCCGATCCGATGGACTCGACGCAGGTATTAGGCGATCTTACTCGGGAAGCGGCGGCGGCCACCGGTTTGCGGGTTGGCACGCCAGTGGCGCTGGGCGGGGGTGACGGCAGTTGTGCCGGGGTGGGTGTGGGCTGCATCAAACCGGGCAGTGCCTACAACTATCTGGGCTCATCGAGTTGGATTGCGTTGACGGTTGAGAAACCGATCGTGGATGAGCAGATGCGCACGATGAACTGGGCGCATTGCGTGCCGGGTTACCTGCACCCATCGGGAACCATGCAGACGGCGGGATCGAGTTTGCAATGGCTCAAGGAAGTCATCTGCACCTCGGAGTGCGCCGCCGCCGCTTCGACTAACACCAATCCCTACGCATTGATCGACGCGGCCATCGCGCAATCCACCCCGGGTGCCAATGGGATCTTGTTCCTCCCCTACATGCTCGGCGAGCGCACACCTTGGTGGAACCCGGACGCACGCGGTGCCTTTATCGGCCTGAACTTGGCTAGCAAGCGCGAGGACGTGCTGCGGGCGGTGATGGAAGGCGTCACCATGAACCTGGGCATCATCGTCAATATCTTCCGGCAACACGTGCCGCTCAATACGATCACCGTGATTGGCGGCGGGGCCAAGAGTGCGGTGTGGCGACAAATGATGGCTGATATCTACGACTGCCCTGTTGAGTCGCTGAACTTCCTGGAGGAAGCCACCTCGATGGGGGCGGCGGTCATCGGCGGAGTGGCCGTCGGGCTATTTCCTGACTTCGAGGTGATCCATCGCTTCATCAAGGTGGACCATGTATCCACACCCAATCCAGCCAACCAGCAACGCTACCGCCAGATGATGCCTCTGCTGGAAAAATCCTATCGGGCATTGGTGTCCGTGTACGACGATCTGGCAAAAATCATTTAAATCAATAACACACCATGAGAGCCATTGCAGTCGTGACCCCCAATCAAGTCGAGTTGATCCAACTTGATCCGCCCAAGCCCGGCCCCTATCAGGCGTTGGTTAGAACCGACGTGGCGTGCCTGTGCAATGCCACCGATGGCAAGCTCGTTACGGGGCATTTTCCCGGTGTGGACAAGTATCCGTTAGTGTTAGGCCATGAAGGCACTGGCATTGTTCAGGAGGTCGGCGAGAAGGTGCGCAATTTCAAGCCGGGCGACCGCGTCATTGGCGGGTTGTTGTTTGATTTCTCCGATCCCAAGTATGCGAGTGGCTGGGGCGGGTTTTGCGATCTTACGCTAGCTAACGATCACATGGCGATGGTGGAGGATGGGGTGGCTGATGCCGATCATGGATGGTTTGAGTGTTACGAGATTCAGACGCGGGTGGATGAGGATATAGCTGCCGAGGAAGCCGCGCTGCTGTGCACATGGCGCGAAGTCTATGCCGGCTTCGGCGATTTCCACCTCCAGGCCGGCAACCGCATCCTTGTGTTTGGTGCAGGGCCGGTCGGACTGAGCTTCGTCAAATTTGGCAAGTTGTTGGGCTTGGACTGGATCGGAGTGGTGGATCCGTTAGCGCACAAACGCGAGCAGGCCCTGAAAATGGGTGCAGACGCGGTTTTCAGTCCCGAGGACTTGCCGGCATTGGAGAAGGAGTTTGGCAAAAAACTCGACGCTGTGGTGGATGCCGTCGGCAGTGAGAAATTGGTCAACATCGCGTTGCCACTCATCAAGATGGGCGGCTCGATTTGCATCTACGGAGTGATAGCCGCCGAGAGCATACCGCTGAAAAAATCTCTCGGTCCATATAACTTCAATCTCTTTGTGCATCAATGGCCGACGCGATGGCGGGAACGTGAAGCGCAGCAACCCCTGTGCGAGTGGATTCGCCAAGGCAAACTCAAAGCCTCAGAATTCGTCACTCATGAATTCAAAATTGAGCAAATCCACGATGCCCTGGCAGCCGTCAAAAGCGGCGAAGTGGTGAAGTGTCTGCTCCGGTATTGATCAGAATACAGAGCGTAACTACCCACGAGCGGTCGGTTGGTACAGGCGGCAGGGGTGGGAAAAGAGCTCCAGAAACTCCGGCAAATTTGCCAGAGGTCGCCACCTTTGATCGGCATCTGACCGCGCCAAGTCGGTCCCAGCCAGTTGTCGCGTCTCTACGAGCGCCAAAACCTGCGCCGCATCATAAGGCCCGAAATCTTTCCCGTTGCGCCGTACCGTGATCATCGTTTTTGTGGGATTTTGTGGTTTAACCGAACTGGCGGACGGGCTTTTCCGGGGGGCACCCTTCGATGGTCAGTACCCCGCTTCAGTTTCATGTGGAGTTGATTTTTGCAACTTCAGGGATGCGCCCGATTTCAACGATCACTTTCAGTTTTCTGAATTTTTCAATCTATCCGTCTTATCCGTCTTATCAGCGGTAAAGAACTCTTCTGAACCAAGAGGATGAGCCACAAATTTCACGAGTAAACACGTATGAAGAAGACATTTTGGATGTTGGATTTTGAATTGGAAGAATATTGACCGCTGATAAGACGGATAAGACGGATGAAGAAGAAATGATGAATTTCTGAACGCGGTGTGAGCGATAGCGAATTCGTCAGCCTGGATTCAATAATGAGAGTCACGGAATTCAGTTAGAATTCGCCGAACAAATCCATCTGGGCGACGTTTGCTTTGGGAAGTGTGTCCTGAACGGTATTCTTGGCCTTGGGGCCTTGGGTTTTGGCTTCGGGCTTGATCGAATGCAGCTCGAGGTGTGAGAGGATTGACTTGGCGCGTTCCACCACCAACTTGGGCAGGCCGGCGAGTCGAGCGACCTGGATGCCGTAGGATTTGTCGGCGGCGCCGGGGAGGATTTTGTGGAGGAAGATAATTTCGTCGTTCCACTCGCGCACCGCGACGTTGTAATTGGCGACGGCGGCGCGGGTGTTAACCAGATCGGTTAGCTCGTGATAGTGGGTGGCAAACAACGTCCGGCAGCCAATCACATCGTGAATGTGCTCGGCCACCGCCCAAGCGATTGATAGTCCGTCGAAGGTGGCGGTGCCTCGGCCGATTTCATCAAGAATGACTAACGATCGGTCACTGGCATGGTTGAGGATGAGGGCGGTTTCACTCATTTCGACCATGAATGTGGACTGGCCGCGTGAGAGGTCGTCGGAGGCACCCACGCGGCAGAAGATTCGGTCCACAACGCCCAAAGTGACGGCATCGGCGGGCACGAAGGCCCCGATTTGGGCCATCACGGCAATCAGCGCGATCTGGCGGATATAGGTTGATTTACCGGCCATGTTAGGGCCTGTTAGAATTTGCAAACGGGCGCTATCGGGATCCAGCTCGGTATCGTTAGGGACAAACTTGGCATCGGTTAGCGTCTGTTCGAGCACCGGGTGGCGGCCGTTGGTGATGAAGAAGCGGCGGGACTTCTCGAGTTGTGGGCGACAATGGCGGTGATACTGAGCGACTTCCGCCAAGGCGCAGAGGACGTCGGTCTCGGCGATAGCGGCGGCGGTTTCCTGCAAGGCAGGCAAGTGGGCGATGGTACGGCCGCGCAGATCCAGGAACAATTCGCCTTCGAGTTGTTTTGATCGTTCCTCGGCGCCGAGGACCTTGTTTTCCATCTCCTTGAGCGCCGGGGTGATGTAGCGTTCGGCGTTAGACATGGTTTGCTTGCGGGTGTAATCGTCGGGCACTTTTGCCAGATGCGAGGTGGTGATTTCGATGAAATAGCCGAAAACATTGTTGAACTTGATTTTAAGCGAGTCGATGCCGGTGCGCTGGCGTTCATCGGCTTGAAGGCGGGCGATCCAGTCCTTGCCGCCGCTTGCGGCACTGCGGAGTTCGTCGAGTTCGGGCGACCATCCGTCACGAATGATACCGCCGTCGCGCAGGTTGGCAGGCGGCTCATCGGCCAGCGCAGTTTGTAACATCTTTGTCAGGTCGGAGAAATCGTGGAGCCGCGAGGTGAGTGTGTTGGCGAGCCCTGAGTGCTCGCTGGCGAGAGTGGCTAGATCTTCCTTGAGGGCGGGAATATGCGATAAGGAAATGGCGAGGGACAGCAGATCGCGGGCATTGCCACTGCCTTGGGACAGTCGGCCGGTGGTGCGCTCAATGTCGCGGATGCCCTTGAGCGCGTCGCGGCATTTGGCCAAAAGAAACGGCTCCGCCAGAAAGCCGGCAATAAGGTCCTGCCTGGATGTTAGGACGGCAATATCCCGCAGGGGATGCAAAATCCAGTCCCGCAACAGTCGCGCACCCATCGGAGTGGCGGTGCGATCGAGCACACCTAACAGCGTATGAGCCTTGCCTGAGCGGCTTTCCACCAGATCGAGGTTGCGCTGGGAGGCGGCATCGATGAGGACGTGGTCGCTGCTGGCGCGCACCTGCGGCGGATGGATGTGGCCGCAGGTGCGGCGGAGTTGGTGGATGAGGTAATGCAGGACGGCCCCGGCGGCACCGCTGGCGGCGTGGAGCTGAGAGCAACCGAAGCCATCGAGCGAGTGGACGTTAAAATGCTCGCGCAGCGATTGGCTGGCATGCTCGGGCAGGAACGCATAACCGTCATAGGGCAGGCTGTGGAGCAGTTTGCCGAATTCCGCAGTCTGATGGTCAGGGACTAACAATTCGGATGGACTGATACGTGCCAGGTCATCCTCGAGTTGCCCGAAATCCGCAAATTCGGCAATGACGAACTCGCCGGTGGTGTGGTCCACGCAGGCGAGGCCGAGAGATTTGCCGTGGCGGCAGACGGCGGCCAGGTAATTCGGGCGCTGGTCGTCCAGGAGGGTCATGTCGTCGATCGACCCTGCTGTTAGGATGCGTGATATCTCTCGCTCGACGAGTTTGCCGGGTTTGGGATCGGACGTTTGCTCGGCGATGGCCACCCGTTTGCCAGCTTTTAGCAGGCGGGCCAGATAGCCCTGAGCGGCATGATAGGGCACGCCGCACATGGGGATGCCATTGCGGCGGGTGAGGGCCACGTTGAGGATGGGCGAGGCGGTTTTGGCGTCCTCGAAGAACATTTCATAAAAATCCCCGAGCCGGTACATCAGCAGAACATCCGCAGGCAAGGACTTCCGCATGGCCTGATATTGGGCCATCATCGGGGTGAGTACGGGCTCGGACATGCCCCAGCATGACGGCTTTCCTCCCTCATGAAAATCACGAATTTGGGAAATTCCGGGTTTCAGGCAGGCGCTCCGGCGTTAACGGCTTCCGTGGGCAGAGGGGCCCATTGAGGATGAGGGTAGCGTAGTTTCTCAAAACCCGGCTCCGCCCTACCACGAATCGATGATTCGGAGAGCCTCGGGCTTGCTCAATAGGCAGCTATCAGTCAGACTCGCGGCATGGGCAGTTGGATGGTTAGAAATTTGGGCACGGCGCGTGGGCTGTTGTGCGGGTGGTGTGCGGTGGTCCTGTTATCGCTGGTCGGCGGCGGGGTATCCTTGTTAGGGCTAGGCGGTGCGCACTGGTGGATCTTTGACCTGTGCAGCAATTTCCAGGGGCAGTACTTCGGGTTTCAAGTGCTGTGCTTGCTCGGACTGCTCGTCCTGCGGCGGTTCCGCTGGGCGTTGCTGCCGGCCGTGTTTTTGATCCTTCCCTGCTGGAATTTGGCACCCTATTGCATCCCCCAGAAGGATGCTCCACTCCTCTCTCGGCCGCTGCGGGTGCTCAGTTTCAATGTCCTGCTCACCAACACTCGCTACGCCGATACCTTGCACTGGGTCCAACAAACGAACCCCGATATCGCGTTTTTCCCTGAGGTCACACCATCTTGGGCACTCGGCCTCGATCCCTTGAAAACCACAATGCCTCACAGCATCATCCACGCGGAAACCCTCAACTTTGGTTTTGCCTTGTTTTCCAAGTATCCCATTGTCGGACACGTCCTAGTGCCTAGCCGCTTCCATGGCATCACGATGGTGCAAGTGACACTTGATGTGGATGGCCGGGAGCTGCTCTTTTTCGGCATGCATCCGCCCTCCCCTCTATCGGCGGACTTCTCCGAGGCTCGCGACGACGCCTTCAAGGAACTCGCCAAACAACTGCTCGGCGAAACCCGACCGGTCGTCGTGGCGGGCGACTTCAATGCCACGCCCTGGAGCCATGCGGTTGCCCCCTTGCAAAATGTCGGCTTGCGCAACAGCATGCTGGGCCGGGGTTTTAGCGCAACATGGCGGCGGAACATCCCGCTGGTGGCCATTCCCATCGACCAGATCCTGCTCAGCGGGCCGATCGGCACCGAGGCCCGCTGGACCGGGCCAGACCTCGGATCCGATCACTGGCCGGTGGTGGGAGATTTGCGCTGGTGAGCCAGATCCTAACGAGGCCGCGCCTCAGACCCAAAATCCAAGACTTGAAGACGCTAGCTCGGAACCCGTGGCGGGTATGGAGGGGGCAGTAACTTGAACATTGACAAGGTCGAGCCTCAAACCAGGCGAGAGGTGTGATTGGCAGGGTTACGGATCTTCATCGCAAAGAGATGGCCCCGAGCGATGGGCAGGGGTGGCCAAGTGGCATCATGGACTCGTCTGTCACCATCACTCGGCCGAAGCGCTTGGTCTGGCTGCTGGCGGTGTCCGGGACGACATCAGATCGCGGTTCAAGAGAATCTCCCGGGCCACTTCGGCTTTGGCGGCTTCCGCTGGCTGCATGCTGATCGAATGCAGCAGCACGTTCGTGTCAATGAAGCGCATGGCGGTCATGAAGTTCATCCCGCGCCAGGCGATCACTGGCGGAGAATAAACGGCCTTGTTGCCGCACGGTTTCCCGCATGGCTTGTTCTTCCTTGGCCAGACGGTCGAATTCCGACTCGTCCATCCGGGTTTTCCGCCGGGCCATCGACAACATGGCTCTGACTGTCAGCGATTGACACATATATCGTGAACCTGGCAAGCAGAATATGCGCAGAAAAGAGCAGGCTATGGGCAGCTTAGCAGTTCGCACTCGAGCGCTAGACGATTGCACATTTCCGACTGCCCGCAGCGCACTGCATGGCAAATGGTTCTGGACCCATATCGGGCAGGGTCTAGGGAAAGTGCGGCGTCACTCTTGATCTAACCGGTGAATCGGCCAGCGCGCGTTTCATGCCGATGGTGCCTTTGCGGGCGTCCCCGGCAGGTGAGGCTGTTAGCTTTTCCAGATGAGGAATCCCGTCGTCGTCCACGTGAGAGACCACGGTGTCCCAGGTGGTGAGTCCTTGGCGGTCGAGGCGCAGGCGCAGGAGCCAACCGTAGCGCGGAGGACCTTCCTTGAAGCCATCAAAGACGAAATCGCTGAGGCTATAGACGATGAGCTTGCCCTTGTAATACTCCGCGCCTTGTGTGCGGTGCGGATGGCTGCCGACGATGACATCCGCCCCAGCGTCGATCATTTGCCGCGCGAACTGTCTCTGGCGCTGGCTGACCGGCTCATGTTCATCACCCCAATGCATGAAAGGAATCACCAGATCGGCCTTGTGAATAGAGCGCGCGGCTTTGACGTCGGCTATCACTTGCTCGTCCACGCCCCAAGCGACACCGGGTCGGCAAGGGCCAGCTTCGAACTCGCGTGGATGGATCTCGTTGTAAGCCAACAGGGCGATGCGCAGGCCGTTAATCGTTAGAATATGCGGCGTTCGCGCTTCGGGGGCGTTTCGGCCGCCACCGATGTGAGCGATGTGATATTGGTCGAGCAGATCAAGCTGTTCCAGAAAGGCATCATTTCCGAAGTCGCCGGTGTGGTTGTTGGCTAGCGACACGACATCGAAGTGCCGTGCCACCATGGGCAGAACACGCGGGTTGGGCTGGAAGGTCCAAGACTTGCCTACCATGGGCTTGCCTTTGGTGGACACGACGCATTCGAGGTTGCCTATGCTGGCATCGGAAGCCTTCAAGATGCCGGCGAATTCGTTGAACGGATCCATCCCCCGGGCGATGCATTGGCCGGGCCGGTCGGCGAGCATGATGTCGCCGACGAACACGAGCCCGGCGGTGTCTGGCGTCTTGCTGCTGACCTGCGCGGATTGATTCCTCAACGAGCAGGAGCTAGCGACCAGACATAGGGTTACCGCGCCAAGAGTAGGAATGTGAGATATGGACATGTGCAGGGTTCGTCTTAAATTCCCAGCCCATACATGTCCAGCCAATCATTGACGAAATCCCTGATGATGTTCGGCGAAGCCCGGCCCACGGCTTCACTACCAGCCTACAAACAGGGCCGTGCGAAAAAATTCTTCGTGAAGGTCGCACTCAGCTGGGTAGATTGCGTCATGTGCAACAGCTATCGAATATGGGAACCGGGAGGTGGCTTGTCTGCGGGCTTTGTACCCGATTGGAACATCAGGATACCGAGCCGTTTGCCCGGTGATGTGGGACCGGAGATTCCCGAAAACCAGGTTGGGCAAGGCAGGCTAGGAGGGGTCTAGCATCATGGAGGGAACGTGTCACGCGGCAAGTTGGAGGCCGGAGGACTATTTCAGAACCTTGCGCTTTTCTGTCTTGCATGGCCGAGACAAACAGCCATGGCATGGCTCAAGCGGTCTTCGGGTGATATTGACAATCATCGGGAGTAGGGATTCACCATATAGCGGCTAACTGAATTTTCGCGCAGGGTGGAGTTGCAGGCGGCCCGCTCCTGGCGTCGAGAAAATGCAGGGCAGCCTTTCCTAAATCCAATGACAACCCACACCTCATGCCGCGACAATCGAAGCTATCCCTGAGCGGTTATAGAATGGACGATGACCTTCGGCGAAGCTGGCTTTTCCATCCGTTTGAGGAAGCCCGCTTCCCCCAAAGGCATGGCAGAGGCCATCGCGTCGGATATGGCCATAATACTCTAACAAACACAACATAACAAACAACAACGCGATGAAACACACCCCTCTGGGAATCCACCTTATCATCCTGCCGATCCTCAGTTGTCTCGCTTCCTGCGGTCCACTTGAGCCGTCCGCTGTGCAAGATCCGCACCAACGAGATGCCGAGTCGCCCGGCAGTTTCCCCATGGCGTTAGGCAAGGCAGAACCAAACGATATCGGGCTGTTTCTAGCGGGAATGCCGGTGCGCAACGGTGCCACCTTGTCAGCCATCCAGCAGACGGAAGAATATCAGGCGCACCGCCGCGAAATGAGGGCCGTTTGGGGGTTGTCCACCTTGCGACTGAACCACATGCGCTCTTGGTCAAACAGCGAGCTTGCACCCAACTTCGGTGACGGCGAGACGGTGCTATATCCGTTCGGGGGGCCGGACCTGCTTCACGTGAGTGCCATGTTTCCGCAAGCGCGGACCTACGTGCTGATGGGACTGGAATCAGCGGGTGAGGTACCGGCGTTGGAATCGATGCCGCCCGGCGAGGTGTTAGCCGTGCTCGCGGCCTTCAGGCAGGCCACTCGCACACAATTAGAAAGCGGGTATTTCATCACCCAAGATATGCGTTCCGATCTTCATTGGATCGCCCTGCGGGGTGTGACACCGATTTTGCTCAGCACCGTGGCGCTTACCGGCGGCCGGGTTGAATCCGTCAACCGCTTCGCCGTCGGAGGCAAGCCAGGGGTTGAATTGCGGTTTTGCGATGCTGCGGGCCTATCCCATCGGGCCTGCTATATCGAGGCGGATTTGTCCAACGCCGGATTCAGTAGCGGGTGTCGCAAGTGGCTGGCTGGTCTCGGGGGAAACATCACATATTTCAAGGCCGCGTCGTACCTGATGCACAGCGACAGATTTTCGCAATCTCGGGAATTCTTTCTGACCCAATCACAGGTCATCCTGCAGGACGATTCTGGCATTCCTCTCCGCTGTTTCACAGAGGGCTGGACGATGCGGTATTTCGGGGTTTACGAACAGCCCATCGAGCTCTTCTCCAAGTACCAGCAGGACGACTTGCGACAAGCCTATGTCGCCACACAACCCACAAGTCCACTTCTCTTTGGCACCGGCTACCGTGTCAGTCAAATGGAGGGCAATCTGCTACTCGCTTCGAAGCACTGAACTTCAGCCCCAGAATGCTCAACGTGCGCCTGCCCAGTTCCTGCCTCAGGTCAGCCAGACGATCTTCGACATGCCAGTCGGCGGCATCAATGACCGGGTACGCCAGCGCCTGTTCGAGGAGGGCAATCGCGCGGGGTATATCCGCATCCTCTTGCTTTGCCCGCCCCAATTCATCAGCCAACTCGATATAGCCGCAGGATTGCTCGGGATGCTCATTGATGATGGCTTGAAACATTGCCTGACCTTCCTCACAACGTCCAGCCCGGCATAGCAGCCGACCGAGGTCGCAGCGGAGGTTAAGGACAGCATCCAAACTCTCATCGACGAACTGATGCAGCACCTCACCGATCAAGCGGATGCCTATCTCCGTGTACTTTGCGCTGTTAATCGACTCATTGCCAATTACCATGATGAAATCCTGAATCCAAATCCCGAAAAACTGTGAGATTTCGAATACGGGGTCGGCGGCACTGTAGGTGGTCATCCAGGGTTCAATCTTGAGGCGGACATGTTCCCACAGCCGCAGCCAGACGTCCGCCACCTCACCTTCTTTGTTGGCTTCGAGCCGTTGGTAGCCTTCAATCACCCATCCGTCTATCATTTCCGCAGATGGATGCTCCGGGCGATAGCGCTTCCATAATTCACAGGCCGCCAGACGCATAAAATCTTCATCCCCTTCCTCCGGTGGCGTGGTTAGCGATCCGACCCAATCGCCGAAAATGCTCATCGCCGCGGTGCGACCGCCAGTCAATTCAACAAAGGTGGTTTCGCATCCGTCAATTCCAAGCTCTTCGAGTCTCGTGACAATCTCAGCTGTCCCTAAACAGGCGACTTTGTCGTCTGTCCATTTGTTCTTGAGCGCTTCGACCGCATCCCTCGACCATGGCGACAGCTGATCAGGCGATAATTTGTTAGCTTGGACTGCGGCATCGCTCTCCAAGCAGCATTTCTTGTATTTCTTGCCGCTGCCGCATGGACAAGGGTCGTTACGGCCAATAACAGCCGGAGAATGATTTTCTGGGGTTTTGGCCACGCCCCATGCCACACCAGTTGCGGAGCGATGTCAATTCCGCCCGACGATTCCAGCGCCCATTCCGCAGGCCAGCATTTGTCCACCTAACCCAGACGTATGTGTTATGGATTTGCCTCAGTTGGCGGGATGCAGGACTGAAAACACCAAGATTCGGTTAGGAATCTGTCTGCGGCGGATCGGCGGAGTTTGCCTCGGAACTGGGCTTGACACACCACCCCGGCCTGCGCAAAATTGACCAACTAAGTGCCACACTCATCGCCTCAATCCGCCGGTCCTCACCGCAGCCCCCGGCGTCGGCGTCGGCGTTTCGTCTTGGGCTTGCTTGCTCTCATCGTTGGCTTGCTCTGGCTCGACGGTCCGGGCTTGCGTTGGTTGCTGCCACTGGCTGCCAAACCCATCCTCAAGAGCGCGGGTTTTCAGGGTGGCTTGCGCATCGAAGGTAGCCTGAGCCGCGGCTTGGCGGTGGCGGACTTGAACCTGCGGGGTACTGGCACCCTCGTCGCCCTAACGGTAGCGCGAGCCACTCCCCATTACCAATGGTCACGCCTGCTGCGCGGCAAGTTCGACGGTCTGTCGCTGGCAGGGGTCCACGCCGACTTGTGCCTCGATCCCCACACAGTGCGAAAAACCCAAGGCAAGCCCGGGCCAGATTTTGACCGAATCATCGAAATCCTGCGCCGGGTGCAGACCCAATTTGTCCCATTGCAATTGGATTTCGCAGACATGAGCCTAAGCGCCACCTACGCCGGTAAACCCGCGTTCACGCTCCAACCGAGCAGCCTGTCCCACGCGCCTGACAGCTCCACAATCACCCTGAATATCGGTGCTATCGCCGATCCGATCGGACGCGAGTGGCCCGCCCAAACAACCCGTCTGGAGTGGAGTGGAGATGAAATTTCGTTAGATCAACTAACTCTCCTCCCCGGCCTTGGCCTGAGCGGCCTGGCCTTGCATCTGCCGACCGTCGGCCGCCCTTCGCTCGAATCGCTCATCCGCCTTGACGAGGCCGTATTGCACGTTGAAACCAGTGTCGGGCTTGCTGCAGCCACCATTGCCCTACAGTCTGGTTCGGTGGATCTGGCGAAAACAGCCGAGTCGCTCGGCATCCAACTTCCAGCGTCGGCAACCGTGACCGAGCTTACCCTCGACGCCGCCAATCTCATGCCCGATCTGAGTGCCGTCACTGGACACCTCAAATTCGCCCTCAAATCCATCTCGTGGCGAGATTGGACGATGCCCGAGGCGCGGGTCGCCGGAACGCTGAACAGCGACCGGGCCTCCCTCAACCTCCAAGCACAAGCCATGGGCTCACCATTTTCGTTAGATGCGAACCTCGCCCTCACCCGCACCCCGCACAATTTCGTGCCGGGTGCTGGATCGGGCACATTCCACCTCAGTGACGTGCCTGCAGTGCTCCACGAACTCTCCGCACGCTTCCAAGCCATTCGGCCCGATGCTGACGTGCCACCATCCTCGCTCGACGGTTCGTTCCGCATTTTCGGCACCGACCCGCCCTTCCAGACGGCGAGCCTCGACACCACCCTCACCCCTGCTGATCCGGCGCTCGCCAACCCCCTCGCCCTGCACGCCATCTGGCAAGCCGATCACCCGTCAACCGCCGAACTCACCCTCGATGGCTTGAAACTTACCGCCCACTTGAACCCTTCCGACTACACCTATTCCGGCGAGCTTTCCCTCGACGAATTTTCCACCTCCCGCATCGCCCGCTGGCTCGAACCCATCGGTATCAGCCCCGGCAGTAGCGCGAATCTGACAGGCGAGTGGCGAGGTACCGGCGATCTGTCCAACGCCCGCCACAGCGGCGAACTGGCCCTCACACGCGCGGCTTGGCAACCTGCGGGAAAGCCCCCCGTAACCGCCGCCGCCGCCGTCAGCTACGTCTGGCCCGGACAGATCACAGTGAGCCATTTGGCGACTCAATACGGCCCCCACTCACTCACACTGGATCGTCTTCAGGGGACCTGGCCACAACTGGAAATTCCCGCCGCTCCCCCCCCTGTCCCGATCCAATCCCTCTGGCCCGCCAACGTGACCTTACACGGACTGACGATCCTAACTGCTAATCAAGTGCTTGCCTGCGATGTGGCCTTGGCAGATGGCCTGCTCACCCTCGATAGTTTCACGTGGCGTGATGGCGAAACACTCCTCGCCGAAGGCTATGCCAGCCTGCCGGTCCCTCGGGATTTTACCCAATGGCGCGATACTCTCGCCAAAGACACCCGCCCCGCCTCCGTTACCCTGCAATCCCGCGTCCTCGCCCTCAGCCTGCTCCAACCGTGGCTGCCGGTCACCAACCAACTCGACCCACGCGCCACCGCTCAATGCCACATCAACTTGTCGGGAAATTACGCAGAACCGGCCATCGATGCCTCTCTCGAATGCATCAACATCCGCTCGGCCGCAAATCCCAAACTCCCCCCGGCCGCACTCAAACTCGCCCTCAAGTCCGCCGCCGACCGCCTCAACCTCAATGGCTCGCTGACCACGCCGGATTACCCACCGGCGGTTCTATCGGCTTCGATGGTTTTCCGCCCAGCCGCTTGGGCAACCACCCCCGACACCCTCGACCATGAGGAATTCTCGGCGGAGGCCGCTCTACCGCGCCTCGACCTGTCGCGATTCACCTCCTTGCTGCCATCGGCTAGGCAACTTTCGGGCGTGCTAACCGGCAATCTCAGTGCTGCCGGCAAATTCACCGCGCCTGCCCTGCGCGGCAGCCTTCACCTAACCAACGCGGGAATCGTCTTCCACGATCCCAAGTTGCCCCAGGTAAAAGCCGCCGCCGCCGATATCGACCTGACCCTCAAAACCGTGACCCTCAAAAACTTGCAAGCCAAGGTCGCCGGCGGCAGCCTAACCGGAGGAGGCACTCTCGCCCTAAGCGACGGCATGCCCGCCTCCCTGGATTTTCGCCTGCGCGGCGACCATCTGCCGCTTTTGCGCAACGACCAGCTCATCCTTCGCGCCAATATCGATCTGCGCCTGCAAGGGCCCTGGCAAACCGCCGCCCTAACCGGAACTGTCGGTGCCGTGGACAGCTTGTTCTATCGCGACATCGAACTGCTGCCCATCGGCATGCCGATGGGCATGCCCTTCACCGCTCCCGCCGTCGCCGCTTTGCCTAAAATCGATGCCCCGCAAGCTTATATCCACGCCCTGCCCGCGCCCTTTGACGCCTGGAGCCTCAACCTCGCCCTGCGCACCCAGGAACCCTTCCTCATCCACGGCAACCTCGCCACCGGCCGCGTCGATGCCAACCTGCGCCTCGCCGGAACCCTCGGAAAACCTCAGCCCGAGGGCACTCTCACTCTAACCAATTTTTCAGCAGCCTTGCCCTTCAGCACGCTCAAAGTCAAATCCGGGTTGCTGCGATTCACACCCGGCAGCGGCTTCGATCCAAGCCTGGAACTGCGCGGCACCGCCGAACCCCGCCCCTATCGCGTCAATTTCTATGCCTATGGCAGGCTGTCCGATCCTCAACTTGTCCTGACTTCCAACCCACCGCTGCCGGAAAATGAAATCATGACCCTGCTGGCCACCGGCACGACCAGCACCGGCTTGGAAAACACCCAGGCAGCATCCTCGCGCGCCATTCAACTCTTCGCTGAAGAAATCCGCCGCGGCCGGGTGCCCTACTCCCGCCAACTCCGCCCCTTGCTCGGCTGGTTCGACAGTGTCGATTTCAGCCTCGCCGAGACCGATCCGTACACCAGTGGCTCACTATCCACGGCCACCATCAACCTCAGCGACCACTGGCTCGTCTCCGCCGGCATGGGCCAGGACGGCAGCTCCCGCGTCATGGGAATTTGGCGGGTCTCATTCCGATGAAGAAAGACAGAAGCCCGTAACGAAAGACAGGAGACCTATGAGACAACAGACAGAAGAGGATGAGACAGGAGATGAAAGACGAGGGACAGAAATGAAAAGAGCGATGCACTGCCCAAGGGCTCTTCTGCTGTCTTGGAGCGAAGCGGTCTCCTGTCTTTTAGCGCAGCGGTCTTTTGTCTTCGGGCTTCTGTCTTTGAGCGCAGCGGTCTCCTGTCTTCCTTCGGCTTCTGCGGAAACCAGCATCCGCATCCAAGGACTTCACGACAAAACCGAGCAACAGGTGCTCGACCTGATGGGAGGCAGGCTCTATCAAATTCACAGCAGTCCTGCCTCGCCTTCGCGGGCCGATGACGCCGCGTTCCTGCTCCGGCAGGTGATGTTGCATGACGGCTACACTGGCGTCGAGGTCGGTTGGAGGATCGCCAGCCCTAACGAAATTATACTAACCGTCGCCCCGACATCGCGCCTGATGCTGGGCAAGGTGACCGTGTTAGGGGTGGAGAACCGGGAAGCCATCCGCCTAGCCCGCCTATTTCGCAGATCGGCGGAAAAGGATCTGGCTGTCGATGACTCCCCACCGTTCCGCGAAGAGGACGTTGCCACCGGCCTGAGCTATCTCAAACAGGATTTGCAGGCGCGAGGTTTCTGGGAGGGCGTGGCATTGATTGAAAATCCGGAGCCCGATCACACCGGAGGCACCCGCGATTTCGTCATCCGCATCACACCTGGAGCGCTCTATCACATCGCGCCAGCCAAGGTTGCCGGCACCGCCAGCGCAGCCGTGGACCTAACACGCGCCGCCACAGCTCAGTTCACCGGACGTCCTGCCACCACCGCCAATCTCAACGCCATGCGCAGCGCCGTGGAGGCAGCCTTCCTCAGCCGTGGCTACCCTGATGCCAAAATTGCCATGGGCCGCTCGCTCGCGAGTCCGGACTTTATCCCCGAATTCACCGCCGAACTCGGCAGCCGTGTGCGCCTCCGCCACCTAGCCGCCGATGGCTTCCAACGAACCAACCCGCAACGCATCCAACGCCGTATGCGTGACCTCGAAGGCGCTTGGTATGACAAAGCCGCCATGAACAAACGCCTGCGCGAATTACTCGCCACCGGCGCCTTCGCCTCCGCCCGCGTCGAAACCCTCCCGCGCGGCGAAAACCTCATCGATGCGACCCTCCACTTCGAGGAAGCCAACGCCCGCGAAATCACCCTAGCCGCTGGTGCCGGGTCCTATCAGGGACCTATCGCCCGCTTCGCCTATGCCGATCGCAATCTATCCGGCCTATTGCTAGGTTTCAGCGCAGGCCTAGAATTGGGTGGCCGCGGGGTGTTGGGCGAAACCCGCATCACAGACCCCTGGATATTGGGCTCGGACTACGCGGGCAGCTCCCGGGTGTATGCCCTCATTTCCGCCCCCGACGGCTATGATTCGTTTGCCAGCGGCATCGATGCCAGCGTCGGCCGCAAATTCGGTGAGCATTACAAAATCGACTTGCTCGCCGGGTGGTCGGTGGTCAACACCAGCTCTCACGGTCTGCCGACCGCCAACTTGGGCGAAACCGTTTACAGCCACCCACAATTGCGCCTCTCCCAGACGCTCGAGTACCGCGACAACCCGGTGTTGCCCAAATCCGGGTGGCATCTTGAGTTGCCCATAGAATCCGGTGCTGCTATCGGCAATACCTCCACCAGCTATTTCAAAGCCGGCCTGCTTGGCGGCTGGTATATTCAACTCAACTCCGACTATCAACTCGACTTCGGCGGCCAGTGCGGCATGCTCATTCCCACTGGCGACGGCAGCGGGTTTCCCATCGACCTGCGCTATTTCAATGGCGGCGCACGCAGCGTCCGCAGCTTCCCCGAACGCGACCTAGGCCCCAGCGCCGGCTCTGCCAACTATCCCACCGGCGGCGAAGCCTATTGGACGACCAACCTCGAACTCATCCGCCAACTCCCAGGCACCGTCAAACTCGTCGGCTTCCTTGACGCCGGCACCCTCAGCCAAAAATACTCTAACATATTCGCCGCCGACGTCGAACTCGCCGCCGGCCTCGGCCTGCGCCTAGACCTGCCTATCGGTCCGTTGCGCCTCGAATACGGCTTCAATCTGACCCGACGCCCCGGCGACCCCACCGGTGCCTTCCACTTCGCTATCGGCACAGCGTTTTAACCCGACATGGCAGGCCTGTGAGTTAAGCCATTTGGCGGGGCATGCCTATAGGGTGTTTAACTGAACCACATCTATCAAGCCCACCGCAGGCTCGTCTCCGCAGACGTTTCATGTGTCGTCTGGCGAAGCGACATCCGCTTGGGCTTTTGGCTTGACCCTGCCGCGGTGTAGCTTCCAGCCTTGGTAAAGCAACGCACTGGCGATCCAGGCAAACAGCAGGACTAGTGGATAGGCAATGAACTGCGGGAAGAGCCCGAAGACAATCGCCAGTGACATCAGCAATACGCCAACCCCAACCGTGATTCGGGCTTCGACGGGTTCGATCACGCGCCGGTTGGTAAATGCCGCGCCGACGACATTGGCGATGCGGACCACTCCGGCCGCAGCGCGCCCGGAACTTCCGCCGCCACTGCTCAGCGCCGGGTGGCGATGGCGAGGCTGATTCGGCGCGCGCAGCTTCTGGTTCGCGTCCAATACGATCTCAGTGGCATTCTTCAGGTCATCAAGGAACATCGCTTCCATCGAGCGCGCAAAAGGTTCGTCTTCGACGACCACATCCATCTCGCAGTTGCCGAACCAACTGGCAATGTTGAGATTCGTCGAACCGACTCGAGCCCAGCGTCCATCAGCGACCGCCGTCTTGGCGTGCAACATCGTTCCGTTCCACTCGAAGATGCGCACGCCAGCTTCCAAAAGTGTGCGATAACCCGCGCGGGACAATCGCTTGAGCAGCACCACATCCGTTGCGTTCGGCACGAGGAGACGCACATCAACGCCGTCTTTAGCTGCCGACCTCAGAGCTTGCACGTAGCTGGTCATGCCTGCGTAGTAGGCATCAGTCAGCCAGAGACGATTTTCCGCAAGTGCCGCGATGAGTTGATCGACTCGAAACATTCCTCCCGTGGCCGGAATGCTGGACACAACACGAAGTGCTGCCTCACCGGGCCGAGCGATTGCGCCCAGACTGGTTAGCTCGTTCTCCTGTATCGGCTCCCCGATCATCGCCCAAACCGTTGCGAACGCCTGCTCAAGTGCGGCCACGGAAGGTCCCCGCACCTCGACGCCCGTGTCACGCCATGGCTCAATCTTCCTTTCTGGTTCACCAACCCACATCCGCCCGACACACAAGCCACTGACAAAGCCAATACTGCCATCCACGCAAAGGGTCTTGCGATGGTCGCGACTGAGCCATCCCAAAGGTGAGTCCCAACGCGCCGGGTTATAGCAACGCACGTCAACACCCCCCGCACGAAGACGGCTCCAAAATGCACGCGATGCCGTCCCACAACCACCCAACCAGTCGTAGATCAGACGCACCCGCACGCCCTCTTTCGCTTTGGCTACAAGTGCATCGGCGAACATCCGGCCGGTATCGTCTTCGTGAATGATGTAGCTCTCGAAATAGATGTGCTGCTTGGCCGAGCGAATGGCATCTAGCCACGCCGGATAGTTTTCCCGAGCGTCTTTGAGCAGACGGATGTGGTTGCCGGAAATCAACGCTGCCCCTGCCGCTCGCGAGAAGGCTTGGTTCGCAAGAGCTCGGACACGCGAAAGCGCATCACTCTCGCGTTTGGGTAGTGGTTTGGCGGCACGCATGTCTCACGTAGCCATCCCATAGCCGACCGCCCACGCCCGCCACCAGAACAGCAGTCGGGAATGACTGTAGATTCGCAATAACCGCACGGCAACGGGTTGTTCCGGCGCGGTTGGCAAAGCGAGGCCGACTTTGTCGAGCGTGGTTGGTGACTGGGACATGGCGGTTGGTGGTGAATTTGTAGCCTGTGCTGGCGTCAACCGCTATGGGGTGAAACCCTCCTACGATGGCTGACTGGGCACGTGTCTCCATGGGGATGTTTCTCAATTCGGCAATGAGAATAGCAGGAATGCAAAACAGGCTCCTGGAAAAATACCCGGAGCCTGTCTAATTAAACGCCTGAGGCTTATTTGCAGCCGCAGGAAGTGCATGCTTCCTTGACCGCCTTTTCGACCGCTTCACGGCTTTCGCCAGTGCGCTTCTGAATGCGGCCTAGCATTTCCTCGCTCTTGCCTTCGACGTATTGGAGGTCGTCGTCGGTTAACTTGGCCCATTTTTGTTTGAGCTTGCCCTTGGTGATGTTCCAGTCGCCTTTGATTTCGAGTTTGGTCATGGTATTGTGTTTCCTGGTTAGATGAGCAGCCACGGCGGCACCGAATGGGTTCGCGCCATTGTCTGACAAAACGAACCTACGCCCATGGCCGATTTTTTCCTATGGGTACTATCCCTACTCGATGCCGTGATATGTGAAAGTCCCATACAATCACTTTTGGCGATCCTGTGACGGAGTAGGGATCCACCCCATTGCGGCAGACGCATTCACAGTGCATGTTGGCACCAGTGATAGAAGCAGCCTTCACTTACCCCTGATCCACCATGAAAACAAAAGATATGATTGCCGCGATACTCATCACCTTAGGCATCGTAATCCTCGCCTATTCGGGCATCACCTTCACCACCCCCGGTGAGCCCATTGAGTTCCTTGGCCTGAGAGTTGAAACCACCCAGAGCCACTTCATCCCGCCCGTCGTTGGAGCACTCTCGCTGGTCGGTGGGATTTTGCTATTGATGGTGAAACCTAGGTCTATCTAGCAAAGTCAAGAACGACACGTGACGCCACCTTGCCATGCTCAAGGCGCTCGAGAACCTGGTTGATTGCAGAGAGAGGTTGCAATTCAATATCAGCCTTAACCTTGCCTTCGGCGGCAAACGCCAGAGCCTCCGCCATATCTTGGCGCGAGCCGACAAACGATCCACGAATGGTGATGCAGTTTGCAACCACATCAAAGAGCGGAGTCGGAAATTCTCCGGGCGGCAGCCCGATGAGCACGCAGGTTCCTCGCTTGCGTGTCATGCCAACGCCTTGTTTGAATGCGCTCAGCGAAGGGGCCGTAACCACCACGCCATGCGCACCGCCTGCGGTCCCGTCTCTCACCGCCGAGACCGGGTCAGCCTCCAAAGCATTAATGACTAGATCGGCGCCAAGACGTTTGGCATGTGTGAGCTTGCCGCCATCAACATCAATCGCGCAAACAAGCAGACCCATGGCCTTGGCATACTGGATCGCCAGATGCCCCAGTCCCCCGACGCCGGAGATGGCAACCCATTGGCCAGGCTTCGCTCTTGTTTCCTTGAGACCTTTGTAGGTAGTGATTCCGGCACAGATGATAGGGGCCGCATCCGTGGATGTTAGTCCCGAAGGTATGTGGGCGACGTAACCCGGGTCAGCCAGAATATACTCCGCAAAGCCTCCGTTTCTAGTATAGCCGCCAAATTCCGCCTCGGCGCACACCGCTTCCCAAGCTGAGAGGCAATGCTCGCAATGGCCGCACGCCGAGTAGAGCCAAGGCACCCCGACCCGGTCGCCCTCCTTCACCGCAGTTACCTCTCGACCCATGGCTACAACCACCCCGATGCCCTCATGGCCGGGGATGAATGGGAGGGCAGGCTTCATTGGCCAATCACCTTTTGCCGCGTGAACATCAGTATGACATACGCCGCAGGCTTCTGTCTTGACTAGGATTTGGCCCGGACCCGGAGCAGGGATTTCACATTCCCGAAACTCCAATGGCTCTCCAAACCGCAGCACCATCGCCGCCTTCATTTTTGGTTTCATGATAGTATTTCCATTCAATTTCCATCTCTGTCCCACAACGAGTGAGGCAAGCCCCTAGCCGAGGTGATTGGTCTTCGCCATCGCCCGACCGGCGCTGCGCAGTGCTTCCGGACAATCCAGTCGCCCTGTATGAATTTCAATAAACACAAGCTCATCCGCCGTGGTAGCCTGAAGCAGCGCATCCTCGAGTTCGCCTTCTGTGCGGACATCAAAGGCTAGTCCACCGCCGAAAACCTCCACAAGTTTGTGATAGTTCCACGGCTGAATGTCGTTGTACGGGTGATCCACGATCGCACGTTCTATCGTATATCCGTCATTATTAATAAGAAAAATGATAGGCTTGAGTCGGTTGCGGATCATCGTCGATAGATCCTGGCAGGTGACCTGGAATGATCCATCCCCGATAAACAATACGACTTGACGGTCCTTTGCCGCCATGTTTGCACCTAGGGTTGCGCCAATCGTATAACCTATCGATCCGTAAAATGTCTGCCCAATGAAGGACGCTCCTTCCGGCATAAGCATTTCCGCGGCACTGAACAGGGAGACCCCTGTTTCCGCGATGACGATCGAATCAGCCCTAATGAAATGACTCATTCGGTCGAAAAAGCGCTTGATAGTCAGGGGAGTTGTCAGGACTTCAAGATAGGGCTCGGTGTGCCGGTGAACGCAACCATCGGCCGCACATTCGATCCTCAGAGTTGCCGGATCTCGTCTTGCCAGCCTACCTGTCAGCCCGAGTATGAAATCCCCAAGATAAACATTATCGTAATAGTGGTGCTTAATCTTCACGGACCTAATGTTGGCGCTTATCGTCTTGGCGTCATCGAGGTGAGTGGTAAAGCCACCGGTATTAAAATCGGTTAACAAGGCCCCAAGTTGCAAAACACAATCGGCGGACTCGATGCGGTCACGCACATAATCTCGACTTCTATCTCCCTCAAACAGGCCAAGAAACAACGGGTGATGCTCTGAAAGGACTGTCTTCCCTAACATCATGGTGACATATGGGATACCGGTCCGGGCAAGAAACATCTCGAATTCCCGCTGCAATTTAAATCGGATCAATTCAACGTCGCCGATCACCACGGGTAGGCGCGAGTGTTCCAGTAATTCGAGAGCTTCATTGAGGGATTCCGCGAGTGCCTGAGGGTCACTGGCGACTGGTGTGGGGAAGACGAAGGGGTCCGGTCGGTGACATTTCATCGTCACTACGTCCGAGGGGATGCTGATATAGACCGGTTGCTGGCGGGATAGGCATGCAGTCAGCACGCGGTCGATTTCTGCCGGGGCTGTATCCCCCGACATTAGCTGGGTTGACGCGACCGTGATCTTCTCATACATTTTCAAGGGAATCTGATAATCGCCCAAAGTGTGGTGAAACAATGGCCGCGTAAGAAAATGGGTAGTCGCTGGCGATCCCGTGATGGCAACTACTGGCACCCTCTCCGCGAAGGCACCAGCCACACCATTGATCGCGCTCAGTTCGCCGACACCATAGGTTGTAGCGAACGCTCCGAAGCCCCGAACACGGGCATAGCCATCGGCGGCATAAGCAGCGTTGAGTTCGTTGCAGGTACCAACATACTTCAGGTCGCTGGTCATGACCTCATTGAGAAATCCCAAAACAAAATCTCCTGGAACACCGAAGAGATGGTCCACTCCTAGCTGTTTCAGACGGCTCAACAAGTATCCGGCAACCGTAATTTTTGTATCCATGGTGATGATTGTTCTAAATGTCGGTCGGGACGTCAGGCTCATGTTAGAGCAATGACATCCAGTCGATAATTCGCGTTTGGGCGATCGGAGGAGGGACCTTCCGTGATCACAGCCAACCCGCCTGGCAGACCGTGGAGCTGTACCCAAGATCTGGTGAAGGAATTCCAATCTTCAGGCAGCGTCATCACATGGACCGGTTGCACCCCATAGGAAAACTGTAGGCCCTGGCACGTCGCCTGGTTCCGGCTCACAGCAGTAACCCACACCGGCATCTTGAAACGAGAGATCAGTCGTGCCTCGTTCCCGGTAACGGTGGAGACGATCACAGCAACTGGATTCAGGTGGTCCACGGTTTGCTGAATGTTGTGCGACATGAGCTTCTCCAACGGGACCTCGTGAACCCTGTCATAGTTGGCAAAAACTTCACGCATCCGGCTGTGAACGCGAGATGGCTCGGTTGCCGTGGCAATTTTGGCAAGCGTCTCGACCGCCTCGGTTGGATATCTCCCAGTCGCGGATTCCTCGGAGAGCATCACGCAGTCGGTGCCGTCTAGTATGGCATTGGCCACATCGGTGGCTTCTGCACGCGTCGGACGTGGATGGTCCACCATGGATTCTAGCATCTGCGTCGCGGTAATTACCGGCTTTCCCATCAAGTTGGCCTTACGGGTCAACTGCTTTTGAACCACAGCAATTCGTTCCATAGGAATCTCGACGCCAAGATCACCACGTGCAATCATGATCCCATCGCAGGACAACAGGATTTCATCGATGTTGTCTAGAGCGCCAGCACGTTCGATCTTGGCAATGATGAACGGGCGAAACCCTAGCTGAAGCGCCGCGTTCCGGACCCCATTCACGTCGGACGCAGTTTCAACGAAGGACTGGCTGATGGCATCCACACCGTTTTCCAATGCTGATGCCAAGCATGCATGGTCACGTGCGGTAAAGGCGCATACTCCCAAATCAATACCGGGTAGATTCAGACCCTTATTCGATCCCAGTCCACCCCCGACCACCACTCGGGAAGTGACATCACTTCCCGCCACATTCACCACCTCCACTAGAATGTTCCCATCGCTGAGATAGAGAATATCACCCGGTTTGACCACTGCTGGCAGTCGCAGAAAATTCACGCTCACCCGCTGCGCATCGCCGATTATCTCGTCTGTTGTCAGGGTGAAGGAATCGCCCTTTTTCAATGTTACCATATCTCCCTCCACCCGACCTACCCGGATTTTTGGACCCGGAAGATCAGCCATGATTGTCAGAAGTTTGCCCGCCGCCAGTGCGGCTCGACGCAGGTCTGCAATCACCGATTTGTGCTTGGAGAATTCGCCATGGGCGTAATTGAGACGGGCTATATTCATTCCTGCATCAAGCATCTCTCGCATCATTTCGGGCGAGTCAGATGCAGGCCCAATGGTACACACAAGCTTTGTTTTGTTTGGTGAAAATGCCATGGTTGTTTGCTGGGTTGGCGACCATCGGGTGCCTCTCTAAATCGACGTCGTTAAGCGCAAGACACCGGATGTTAGATGCGCCTGCGCCGGGCCAACAAACCGATGCAACCGAGCACAGCCAGCATGGCACTTCCTGTTTCTGGAACCGTGATCAATGCATCCATGCTCACATCGACCGATCGGCCTCCATCAATCGTCAGGGCGATCCTATCAATGTCCGTTAGGTCCGCTCCACTAGAGAATCCGCTGAACGGAAATGCTAGATCTCCAATAAAATTAGTACCGGTGTTGACGGTTTGGATGGATATCCCCCCACCGAATGTCTGCATGGTGATCGTGTAGGCCACTGGGATGTCATTGTGCACGTTTAACATATTGAACGCGTAATCCAAGCTCAGGTTGGTATTCAAGCCTGTACTGCTGGCATCCCATAGATCTAATTACAGCATATAACGACGCCGCTGAACGCTCCTATGACACCAACTATCCGGATGGCTTTGCTCTGGTAGGGACCCTGAATTCCGGGGTTTACAAAGGGAACGGCTCATTAGCGATTTCGGGTTCTCTAACTCTCGATGCCCAAGGAGATCCAAATGCCGTCTGGAT
>CAIKHZ010000018.1 GCA_903827375.1 Akkermansiaceae bacterium | reverse complement strand
TTACTCTCCAACTCTATCCGCCCACCCGGCGGTTGCTGCTCGCATGGTAACATTTGTTAGAGACGTTATACTTCTGCCCGCAGCCGACAGTTAGGGAATCCGACTTGTTCGCTCCGTTGTCGAAAGCGAGGTCGAACACTGAGTTCTGAAGCTATTGGTGGAGGTGAAAGATGCTACAGCTATCCGCTAGACGGCTTGGCGCTGCAGGGAACGCGCCGCAATTTTCCCGGTTGAGCCAAAGCGGCCTGACAGGCACCGCCCGTTCCCGCGGCACTCCATGAGGTCGAGGCGAATGGCATGCCCTGTAAATTGATGTTTGAAAATGTAGGCCCCGAGCGTATCACCGACGCCATGCGATCGAGTTTTCTCCTGAGTGTCCTGCTTCTGTCACCTTTGGTACAGACAGCCAGGGGTGCCAATCCGTTGGATGTTGAGTTGCTTTCCGAGCAGCGGAGTATTCATGCGGGTGAGGTGTTTTGTCTGGGACTGCACCTGCGGCATCCGGCTGGGCATCACAGTTATTGGAAGCACCCTGGAATTGTTGGGCTTGCGACGCAGGTGGAATGGGACTTGCCGCCTGGCATTGTGGCAGGGGACGTGCAATGGCCGGTTCCCGAGGTGGTGAAGATGGCGACCTACGATACCCAAGGCTATCAAGGTGAAACCTTGTTGCTGATCCCGATGACGGCTGCCGCGAATCTAACAGCGAAGACAGTGACCTTGACCGCAAAAGTCTCGTGGATGTGCTGCGGCACAACCTGCAATCCCGCCTTGAAAGTGCCCTTTGTCGTGACCTTGCCGGTGGGGGATTCCGTGCTGCCTGACCCGGCGACCCAAGCGTTGTTTGCAAAATTCCGTGCATGGGTACCCCAGCCGGATCCGGCATGGCGCATCACGGTAAAGCGTGAGCAGGGTTTGATCGTTCTGACCCTTCAAAGCCCCCCCCGCAATCCCCTGCCCAAAATGGCCGAGGGGATCCGCTTCTTCACCGCCGACGGCCAGGTGGACTCAAGTCAAAAACAAACGGTCGAGGTTCTATCCGACGGCCTGATAAAAATGTCACTGATTCTATCGGAGTTTGCGCCGGCGCACCCCGTCACATTGCCCGGGGTGGTGGTATTGCCGACCGCCTGGCAGGGCGACGGCCGGGGGCAACTGGAGATCAATCCTGCCTATTGAAGCCGCGCGGTTATTTCTTAAAATCCGGGTGTTTGGGATCGCCCATGCATTCCAGATAGGCCAGCAGGTCAAGGATTTCGTCCTGAGTGAAAGTGTTGAGCAAGCCCTCTGGCATCAGCGAGATCTTCGACAATTCGCGGGACTTGATCTGCGACTTGACCAGTGGAATGGTGGCCTTATCGAATGGATTTGGCTGGACCATCACTTTATCCGCAGTCTCTTCAGTGATACGACCGACGACCACGCTGCCATCGGCCATCTTGAGAAAGGCGTTCATGTATTGCTCAGACACCACCTTCGACGGCTCGGTGATGGACTCCAAAATATCCTGCCTCTTGAAACGGGTGGCAACTGTGGTCAAATCGGGACCGGCGGCCCCGCCCTGATCGCCGTAACGATGGCAGAGGATGCATTGGGCTGAAGTGAACGCCGCTTTGCCACGGGCAAAATCGCGGCCGCTGCCCACCTTCCCAAGCAGCGGTTGGAGGTCGGCCGTTGTCCACACTTTCACCAGTTTGCGGGCTTCGGCTGGTGCTGTGGGGGCTGGTGCTGGCTTATTCAAGTCGCCGAGGGCGGCAACTTCCGCGGGCGTCAGTGATGCCTTGGCCTCGTCGAGTGCGTGGGACAAGAAGCCGCCGAAGCTCGAGCCGTTGTTGTAGCTGATGCCAGCGTCGGTAAACCATTGAACCACCGATTTGGGATGTTCGTTGGAACGGCCGGCCGTCCACCACGATAGATAATCCTTGTGAAGATCCGCAGTCCAGCCGGTCTTAATGTTGCGCAAGGCCATCACATAGGTGATCTGCTCCTCTTGGGTCGGAGAGGCCTTGAGCAGCGCAACGGTCTTGGCCACAGCATCCGGCGCTTTGAGCGCCAGCAACAACTGGCACAACTCGCGATTTGCAAATTCCGTCTTGGCCGGATAGAGCGGGCTCAACTCAGCGATCAGCGCTGCGGCAAGCTCTCCGCCGGGAACCCCTTGACGCGCCAAGGACACCTCAATGACACGCAATTTGTCGAGCGCCTGTGATTCTGTTAGTTTGGCAAAGGGGAATGCGCTCAACGCCTTGATAATGGGAGGTTGTGCGTCGGCACCACCGAGCCGGGCCAATGCCAGCAAAGCGGTGCATGCGGCGTCCGACTGGGTTTCGGCCAGTGCGCGGGCCTGCCAAGTGGCGACGGGGTTGCGTTCGATTGCCAGTCTGGCGGCGTAGCGGATGAAACGGTCCGGGTTGCGCAGTTGCGGCCAGGCAAAGTCGATGGCAGCGGGATCCGGTTTGACGTTGAAGGCTTCGAGTTGGTGGCGGAGGGCGCGGGCGGCGCTGCCGGCGTCGTCGTGCAACTGGCTAGCAGTCAGCGGGGTGGCGGTTTCGCTGCCGGTGTAAGTGACCCGATAGAGATCCGACTGGGTGCCGCGACCGCCGATGGTGAAGTAGAGCGAGCCATCGTCAGCGATCACCACATCCGTTAGATTGAGAGGTGTTTTGCCGTGGTTTTGGTGCAATCCTTTGGGTGCGACAAAGTTTTCGCAGGTTCCGGAATAGCTAGCGCCGTTAGGAGTGAGATGCACGGCGAGGAGCCGCCCATACGTCCAATCGCAGACGTACATGGCCTTTTGGTATTTGACCGGAAATTTTGCGCCGGAGCCGAAGATGGTTCCGGTTGGGCTGCCAATGCCCACGTTGAGGGAGGCCGGCAGGCTGTCGGCATAATACTCCGGCCACTTCGCACTTCCCTCACGAAACCCCTGGTCGCCACCGCGAACGGCATGAAAAATGCGGATCGGCCGGTACCAAGGCGTGCCCCAGTCCCATTCCATATCGCTGTCAAACCCGAACAATTCGCCGTCGGCATTGAACGCCACGTCATAATCATTGCGCTGACCCGCTGCAAACAATTCCGCGTTTTTGCCGTCCAGATCCATCCGGGCGACAAAGCCGCCGGGCGGCGGTTTGCCCGAGCCAAAACCGTTGCCGTCTTCGATGCGCTTGAGCACCAGGTCGTCGGCGTAATTGCGGTGGGGTGAGCTTGCTGCCAGGTCTGCGGGTACGGAGGTGAAATTTCCGCAGACCGCGTAGAGCATTTTGTCTGGACCTAACGTGAGAGCGTGGGCCCCGTGTTCGCCGGAGCCACCTTGCCAGGTGCGGAGAAATTCCACGTCGTCATAGCTATCATCGCCCTTGGTATCCTTGCAGCGATAGAGAGCGAAGCCGCGGCTGCCGTTGCCATTGACGTAAAGCGAGTTGCCCACAAACAGCATGCCCATCGTTTCGCTAACCGGGATGTGCAGCAACTCTTCCTTGATGCTCTTGCCATCCTTGAGCGTCACCCGGGTGATAGGCTGGCCGTGTTGCCCACCTAACAGCAGGCGACCCTTTGGATCCTTCGCCATGCAGATCCACGAACCGTTCTTGGCCCCGCTGGCCCTCAGCACATGTTCGATCTTGAAGCCGGGAAGTGTGTCCAAAAGCGCGCCTGGATCCTCTGTGATGGCGCTGGCCGCCACCACCTTTGAGCCATCTGCTGGCCCATAGACGGCCTTGGTTATGACGAGTTTCCGGCCGGCCGGCACTGAAATCTCCAACTGCCCGCCCTCGCCGGCGTCTTTGGTGAGTTTGTCAGAGCCAGCGCTGTATTCAACGTGAAGCTTCTTTGGCATGCCCGGAGCGGTGTCACCAAATACATTGTTGTTAGCTGAAATCGTCAGACGCTCGCCCTTCACGGCGGCCGCTACCGCCGCTGTCACGTCCGTCGGATCCTTGGCTCCCGCAGCCATTCCCGCAGCTGTGAGGTAGGCGAGTACACCCGCCAGAGGTAAAATTTTCTGTCGGAACGAGGGCCGAACACGTGGCAATGGATATTTCATGGGTGTTTCATTTAGGGGAAGGTTTCTCATCTGCGAGCCCACTATTGGCGCGTCCCGAACAAATGCAACCGCGAATTTCTGGTCTGCCCTAACTTCGGGTAGAACATCGATGCCTGCCGGATGGGCGCATCTCAGATCATTTCCACTTTCGGAGATGCACCCTGCCGAACACGCCAATGAAAAATATGAAAAATCCATGGTGAGAGCGATGTATCCGACTCATGCAGTCCGAATCATTGAATCCAGCAAGCAACTCGCGTCGGCGATTTTTAAAAACCAGCGCCCTAACCGGTGGTGCCTTGGCGCTGCCGTATTTCATCCCAGCCGCCGCGCTTGGCCGTGACGGCGCGGTCGCCCCAGGTGAAAAAATCACTTTTGGAGCCATTGGTATTGGAGGACGGGGCAGCTACGACCTCAGTTGCATGTTAGAAGAACAGGACGTCCGCTGCGTTGCGGTTTGCGATGTTCGCAAGGAGCGCCGGGAGGCGGCCAAGCAGCAAGTGGATGGCAAGTACGGCAATAAGGATTGCGTGATGTACACCGACTTCCGCGAGTTGTTGGCACGTCCTGACATTGACGCCGTATTGATCGCCACCGGGCCTAACTGGCATGCCTTGGCCTCGGTCATGGCAGCCAAGGCCGGCAAGGACGTGTATTGTGAGAAACCTTGCACGAAAAACATCGCCGAGAGCTTGATTCTAGCGGAAACGTTCCAGCGCACCGGGCGATTGCTGCAAGGTGGCATGCAGCGGCGCAGCCTGCCTAACTTTGAGTTTGCAGCCAGTCTGGCGCAACGCGGGAAGCTCGGCAAACTCACCGTTTTGCATGCTCATCCCGGCGGCCTTGGAACGGAATCCAGCGGCTGGCCCGGAGCGCAACCAGAGCCCGGCAAAGAGGTGGCCGATTGGGATATGTATCTCGGGCCGGCAGCTTGGCGCCCGTTCAACGACGGTATTCTTCACAATGGCGGCGGTTTCGAAAAAGGGGGAGGTCTCGTCGGCGGCGGTTGCCTCGAGTGGGGCTCTCACTGCGTCGATCTATGCCAGTGGGCCAATCAAACCGATGATACATCTGCCGTCGAGTATTGGCCGGAAGGCAACCAGCTCTGTGCCAAATATGCCAGTGGCGTCAAGCTCGTTATGCGCAATGACGGATGGCTCAACTCAGGCTCCTGCCCGGTGCGCTACGAAGGGGAGAACGGCTGGGTGGAAACCGGCGACAGCGGTGAGTTGTTTGCAAGTTCGGCGGAGTTGATCAACGGCAAACGCGCAAAAAGCAGCGGCTACCCCGCCAATTTCCATATCCGCAATTTCTTCGATTGCGTCAAATCCCGCAATCAACCGCGTGCCAACGCCAAGGTCGCCTGTCAGTCGCACATTGTCTGCCATGCCGCCAATATCGCCCAGTTCCTCGGCCGCAAGTTGCAATACGATCCCGTCAAAAACGAGTTCATCGGTGATCAAGAAGCCAACCGGTTGCGCTCGGAAGCCTTGCGCGAACCATGGCGCATTTGATCGACTAACCGACCCGAGAAGCTGACCTGGATTTAACCAATCAATACAATGTTCAACATCAATCATTTCTCTATCTGTGCGGCGGCGACCGCCTGCATTCTAACTGGCGGGGCTCTCACCGCCATCGCCGCCCCTCCCATCGACCCAAGCCAGGAGGCCGCTTTGATTGCGGTGCTGCAATCCAATGCCGCGCCCCAAGACAAGGCGATCACCTGCAAGCGCCTGGCCATTTGCGGGACCAAGGCAGCGGTGCCAGCCCTGGCGGCTCTATTATCTGACGAAAAACTCTCATCGTGGGCTCGCATCGGCTTGGAAGCCATTCCAGACCCGGCGGTTGACGCCGCGTTGCGCGAGGCTGCTAGCAAATTGCAAGGCAAACAGCAAGTGGGTGTGATCAATTCGCTAGGCAAACGCCGCGATGCCGCAGCGGTGGCATGGCTATCCAGCAAGTTAAACAATGCAGATTCCCAATTGGCCACGGCAGCAGCCGCAGCCTTGGGGCGCATCGGTGGCGAGGCTGCGGCGAAGGCGTTAGGAGATGCGCTGGCAGGAGCCCCAGCGGCTACTCTAGCGGCACTTTGCGAAGGCTCCCTCAGGAATGCCGATGGGTTCATCACCGAAGGCAAACATGCCCAGGCCGCAGCCATCTGTGAGAAATTGCGCGGCTTGCAGGTGCCACGCCATATCCGCATGGAAGCCACCCGCAGCCTCATCGTCGCCAAACAGGCTGCTGGCATCCCCCTGCTTATCGAACAACTCAAGAGCGATGATGCCGGTATGGTCGTCGTGGCCTTGGGCTTGGCTCATGATCTGCCCGGTGCTGAGTTGACCCATGCCCTAACTGCCGAGGTGAGCCAGTTGTCGCCTGACAAGCAAGTGCCCGTGATCGAAGCCCTCGGCGTGCGCCACGATAAAGCCGTCGTGCCAATCCTGCTGGCCCTCACCAAAAATTCCAACGAAAAAGTCGCCGTCGCCGCCATCGCTGCCCTGGCCAAACTCGGCGACTTCGCCGCCATGCAACGCCTGTCTGAAGTCGCTGTGGGGCCAGATGGTGAGTTAGCCAAGGCCGCTCAGTCGGCCGTGGTCGCCTTCCCGATGCCCGATGCCGATGCCACCTGCATTGCAATGCTTGCCTCGCCCGTGGCAAAAACCCGCCTCATCGCCGCAGATATCATCAGTCGGCGCGCCTGCTACAGTGCGATGCCCGCTGTCTCCAAAGCGGCACGCGAGGATGCTGACGCCGCAGTGCGCGCCGGATGCATCAACACCCTGCGCGAACTCGGCAGCCTAGCAGATCTATCCGCTGTCGTGGGTATCTTGGTGAAAAATGCCACGCCAGAAGAGGCCCAGACGGCCGAGAAGGCGCTGGCCACCATCTGCGGCAGACAGACGGACCGGGCCGCTTGCGCAGAAAAATTGGTCGCAGGTTTGGCGGCCGCGCAGCCCGCCCCGAAGTGCGCGCTGTTGCGCTTGCTCCGCTCGGTCGTTGATCCCAAGGCGTTGCAGGCAATTCGCGCGGCTATGGCTGACTCCAACAAGGAAGTCCAAGACACCGCCACCCGCTTACTCTGTGACTGGAGCAGCGCGGAAGCCGCTCCAGACCTGCTAGCCCTGGCCAAGACCTCGCCCGATGCCACCTACAAATTACTCGCCCTGCGGGGTTACATGCGCGTCAGCGGCGACAAGGACGTGGCCCCTCCAAAGCGCCTGGAAATGTGCAAGGAAGCCGCCGCCTTGATCCAGCGCGACGATGAACGGAAAATTTTGCTAGGCGTGTTGGCGGCCGGTGCTGATGCCGGGTCGTTGGCGATGGCGGCGACGCATTTGGACAATGCGGCACTCCAGGCAGAAGCCTGTCTGGCGAGTGTTGCCATTGCCGAGCGCCTGCTCAATGAACGGCCGGACGCCGTGATCCCCGTCATGGAGCAAGTTATCAAGGTCGGCAAGGATGAGAAGCTAACAGCCCGAGCCAAGCTTGCCCTAACCGCAGCGCAGGCCAAGGTGCCCGCCGGTGTGAGTATATTCAATGGCAAAGATCTAACTGGCTGGGACGGCGCGCCAGGCTGGTGGACGGTCGAAGACGGAGCCCTCACCGCGGAAAGCACACCGCAGAAACCCTGCACCGCCTGCAATTATCTCATCTGGAAAGGTGGCCAACCAGCCAATTTTGAAATCACTTGTGAGTTTAAATTGAGTGCATCCGCCAACTCCGGTGTGCAAATTCGCTCGGAAACCAGGCCTAACTGGGATACCTTTGGCTATCAGGCAGATATGACCGGCGACGGCGGTCTAGTGGGTTTTGTCTATCATCACCAGCGCGGTCTCATTGGGGCGCGTGGCGAAAAGGTGACCATCACCGCCGATGGCCAGAAGGAGATTGGCAAGATTGGGGATGCTGCTGAGTTGATCAAAAACTTCAAGCGGGAGGCTTGGAATACCTATCGGATCATCTGCCGTGGTCCGGAGATCACACTTTACGTCAATGGCGTGTTGATGTGCCAAATCACAGATAATGATGCGAAGACAGCCGCCAAGAGTGGCATCATTGCGCTGCAAATGCATCCCGGGCCGCCGATGAAAGTGCAGTTCAAGAACATCATTCTGAAGGAGTTCAAGTAACACCGGCCAACCATGACAACTGATCCCGAAGCGAATTCCGCCGTGACGCGCCGGCAGTTTCTGAAACGCAGCGCTGCCGCCAGCACTGTGTTTGCCATCCCCACCATCATTCCAGCTTCGGCGTTGGGCAAAGGAGGGGCGGTCGCGCCTAGCAATCGAATCGTGATGGGTGGAATTGGGATCCACAACCGGGGTGGCTCTGACTTGACGTGGATGATGGGCGAGCCCGATGTCCAGTTTGTCGCCATCTGTGATATCAGCAAAGAGCGGCGTGAAGCGGTCAAACACACCATCGATAACAAGTATGGCACCAAGGACTGCACCATGCACCGTGATATCCGTGAGTTCCTGGTGGAACGAACCGATATTGATGGTGTGCTCATCGCCACCGGCGACCACTGGCATGCCCTCGCATCCATTCTAGCAATGCGTGCCGGTAAGGACGTCTATTCCGAAAAACCCTCCTGCATGACCATCGCAGAAGGACAGGCCGTGGCCGATACGGCTCGCGAGTATTGCCGCGTCTATCAAACCGGGGCACAGCGCCTCAGCGAGCCTAACCATGTCTTTGCCATCGAGACCGCCCGCTCCGGCCGCCTCGGCAAGGTGCATACCGCCTACGCCCATATTGCGCCGTGGGATGCCGCCATCATGGGCAATGCCTGGAAGCCGGCCCAACCGGAACCACCCAAGGACGAGGTGGACTGGGATATCTGGCTGGGCCCCTGCCCGTGGCGCCCCTATAACTCAAGTTATGTCAAAGGCGACTGGCGGGGGCTTTACGACTTCCACACCAGTTGCATCGGTGAATGGGGTGCCCATACCTTCGCCCAGGCTCAGGCCGGCATCAACGCGCTGGACACATCTCCCATCGACTACAAGTATGTGGACAACCCCACCGGAGACGGCATGGTCACCACCTTTGCCAACGGCGCTAAGATGGTCTTGTCCCGCGGTGACAAGTACTGGCATGGCTCGTGCGGCGAACGCTTCGACGGCCCCGAGGGCTGGGTCGCCGCCGCCGATGGTTACTCGAAACCCGACGCCTCATCACCGGCCCTGCTCGCTGATTTCAAAAAGGTCATTGCCGAATACATCGCCAGGACCCAGCGCCCGATGAACCACGTCCGGGATTTCTTCGATTGCATCAAAACGCGTCGTCAAACGGTGGCCAATGCCGAGGTCATGTACCGCTCCATGTCCACCGTGCACGCCGCCAATATCTGCATGTGGCTGAAACGCGACGTCAAGTTCGACCCCATCAAAGCCGAATTCGTCAATGACGCCGAGGCTAACCGCTTGCGCTCCCGTGCCATGCGTGAACCATGGATAATCTAACTGAAAATGGATCTAAACCGAAAGAAAGTATCGTCATGCAAATATCCAAACTGAAACAGACTCTGATTGTTGCCCTGCTGAGCAGCGGTGTTTATCCAGCCATGGCGCAAGCCCCGGCCAAGGAGCAGGAAGCCAAACTCATTGCCGTACTGCAATCCAATGCCGAATTCCTTCAAAAGGCCGACGCCTGCCGCGAGCTGGCTCGCATCGGTAGCGCCGACTGCGTGCCGGTCCTCGCCGGCTTGTTAGCTGATGAAAAGCTAACCCACATGGCACGCTATGGCCTGGAAACGGTGCCCGGACCGGCTGCGGATGAGGCGCTTCGGGCGGCGTTGGGCAAGCTCAAGGGCCGCCCGCTGGTCGGGGTGATTGGCAGTCTTGGGGTGCGCCACGATGAAAAGGCGCTGGCGGCTCTGGCCGGATTGCTGAAAGATGGCGATGCGGAGGTGGTGCAAGCTGTGGCACGGGCCTTGGGCAAGATCGGCAGTGCCGAGGCCGCCAAACCATTGTTAGCCACGTTGCCGGATGTGCCTGCGATCAGTCAACTCGCGGTTTGCGAGGGGCTCTTCCGTTGCGCGGAAGCGCTTGCTGCCAGCGGCCAGAATGACAAGGCCATCATCATTTATGACACTCTGCGCAACCTCAAACAAGCGCCGCATCAGGTGCTTGCCGGAGCCCTGCGCGGGGCGATTCTCACCCGCCAGAAGGATGGCTTGCCATGGTTGCTGGAAGCTCTTCGCGGCTCCAACCTCGGCTTGATGCTGGCGGCCGAGCGCATCGCCATCGAAATGAAGGTGGCCGAAGTTTCCAAAGTGCTGGCCGATGAGTTAGCCAAAGCCGCCCCCGATCGCCAACTTGTGCTGTGCAATGTGTTAGGCAAACGCGGTGATGCCACGGCCTTGCCGGGTTTGCTAGGGTTGGCCAAGGCAGGCGACAAGGCCGCTCGGGTTGCTGCGATTCGTGCTGCAGTGGAGATTGGCAATGCGGCTGCTGCGGTGCCGTTGACTGAGTTACTCAAGGATGCCGAGGGGGAGGTTGCTCAAGCGGCGGCGGTGGGCATCGCTGGCTTGCCGGGACCCGAAGTCGATGCGTGTGTTCTTCGCTTGTTGGGATCGGGCGATCAAGCGGTGAAGTTAAAAATGATAGAGTTGGTGAGTCAGCGGCGGATTGCCACGGCGCTGCCACTGCTTTTGAAGATCAGGGACGACAAAGATGAGGCGTTGCGTTCGGCGGCCATCAGATGCTTCGCGGAACTTGCCAGTGAGACGGAGATTTCCTCCTTGCTGGAGCGCTTGGTGACCAATACCAATGCCGCAGAGATCGCAGCGATCGAAAAAGCCCTCGCGGCGATTTGCGCGGCCTCCGCCGATCCCAAAGCCTGCGTCGCAAAACTCGTTGCCGCCCTGCCCAAGGCCGGTCCCGAGGCCAAGGTGGCCTTGCTGCGCACCTTGGGTGTTGCTGGCGGTACTGAGGCCCTCAATGCGGTGCGTGGTGCCGTTGACGACTCCAACAAGGACGTCCACACGGCTGCTATCAGAGGTTTGTGCGAATGGAAAACCGGTGAGGCCGCGCCATTGTTGCTAGCCTTGGCAAAATCCTCCAGCGGTCAGGTTGACAAGATCTTGAGCCTGCGGGGCTATCTGGGAATGGCTGCCAAGCAGGATGTCCCGGCACCTCAGAGGCTGGCCATCTGCCGTGAATCCGCCTCCATGATCCAGCGGGATGACGAAAAATTGCTGTTACTGGCCGCTCTCGCCAACCTGGCGGATCCCGAATCCCTGAACTTGATCGTCCCTTGTCTCGATGTCCCCGCCGTCAAGCGCGAGGCTGTGGCCACCGTCATCGCCGTCGCTGAAAAACGCCAAAAAAACCACAGCGTCGAGATCACCAGGGCCGCCTTGAAGAAAGCCGCTGAGATCGTCACTGATAAGCCAGAACTCGCCAAACGGGCACATGACCTGTTGCAGCAAATGGAATCTGAAAAGTGAGAAGTTCCATCAGGAATCTGCCCCGCTGCCCAAGACCGGCCGGAGCATTGTCCTAACAACAGTTAAAACACACACGTATCTATCAACTAATATCCAGATGAGTGAAGTTACACAAAATTTGTCAGGCGCTCCCCTGAACCGGCGGCAATTTCTCACCCGCAGTCTTGCCGCAAGCACTGCGTTTGCCGTGCCTAACATTATTCCGGCATCGGCGCTGGGGCGTGGCGGGGCGGTGGCACCGAGCGAGCGCATCGTGATGGGAGCCATTGGTTTGGGCGGGCGCGGATCAGGCGATTTGGGCTGGATGTTAGGCGAGGCGGATGTGCAGTTTGTGGCGGTGTGTGACGTGCGCAAAGCCAACCGTGAAGGTGCCAAGAATGCCGTGGATGGCAAGAATGGCAACAAAGACTGCGCGGCTTACCGGGATATGCGTGATTTGTTAGGTAAACACACGGAGATTGATGCGATGCTCATTGCCACCGGCGACCGCTGGCATACACCGGCGTCGATTTTGGCGATGCAGGCTGGCAAGGACGTATATTGTGAAAAGCCCGGCGCACTCACCATTGCGCAGGGCCAAGCGTTGGTGGCGGCGACCAAGCGATACGGGCGGGTATTCCAGACTGGAGCACAGCGGGCGAGTGAAGCTAACTTTATTGTAGCTGGGGAATTGGCGCGTCAGGGGAAACTTGGCAAGGTCCACACGGTTTACGCCCATCTCGGGTATCTGCCGGATTGGCCTCGGGTCAATGCCGTGCTGCCGCCTCAACCCGAACCGTCCAAGGAGGAATTGGATTGGGATTTATGGCTCGGGCCGGCCCCTTGGCGCCCTTACAACCCCGGCTTTATCCCCCAATACCCGTCGCCGGGATGGTACACCCAATATGATTTTGCCGGTGGCATTCCGCAGTGGGGATCCCACACGATCCTCCAGTGCCAACTCGACCTTGGCTTGGCTGATACCTCACCTGTCACCTACGAGTATCCCAAGGATTTGAAAGGGGCCGGGATGACCGTGCATTTTGCCAATGGTCTCAAGCTTGTTGCCAAATGCGATGGTTGGCGCGGGTCCTGCGGCGTGAAGTATGAAGGGCCGGATGGCTGGGTGGCGGCGGCCGACGGCTACGAGAAGCCCGATGTCTCCTCGCCGTCTTTGTTGCGCGATTCCAAGAAGTTGCTGCAAGACTATCTAGCCAGAAACCAGCGCCCTCTCAATCACGTCCGCGATTTCCTCAACTGTGTCAAATCCCGTCGCACTCCGGTTACCAGTGCAGAAGTGGCCCATCGCACCATGACCACCAATCTGATCATGGATATCTGTCTGGACCTCAAGCGCGATTTGAAATGGGATCCGGTCAAACAGGAATTCCCCGGCGATGACGAGGCCAACCGGCTGCGTTCCCGCGCCATGCGCGAGCCATGGCAGGTGTGAGGATGTATTTCATTCAGAACTCAGTGTTCGACCTCAAACAAACCATGGAGTCGTTTACTGAGTTCTGATGCTTCCACACTTCTGCACACAGCACATGGCAAGTGCCGTTCCGTATCCACGTCCCAACTCAGACGTCGTGAACGATTAGATTGGCGCATTCCTCGCGGACTTTCTCTGCCAACGGGGTGGACAGATAGCGCTCGGTGGATGAGCAACCAATGGTGACGATGCGTTTGCCTTTGAACTCGGGGCGCTTGGCAACTTGGATGGCGGCCCAGACGTTGGCACCGGTGGATATTCCGGCGGGAAACCCTTCCAATTGCGCCAGGGCCTGGGCAGTTGCCATCGCGTCGTCATTGCTCACCAAAATGATCTCATCGATCGTTGCCACGTTGAGGTTTTTTGGAATGAAACCGGCACCGATGCCTTGAATCATGTGCGGTCCGGGTTGGCCGCCGGAAATGACCGGGCTGGCCGCTGGCTCGACAGCAAACGTCTTCATCGCCCGGCGCGACTTGATCACCTCCGAAACCCCGGTGAGCGTGCCGCCGGTGCCCACTCCAGACACAAAGGCATCAATCTCCCCGTCGGTATCGCGCCAGATTTCCTCAGCAGTGGTTTCGCGGTGAACTTGCGGGTTGGCCGGATTGTCAAATTGCCCGGGACCAAAGGATCCTTCGCCATGCTCTTCAAGCAATTGTTTGGCCTTGGCTATGGCCCCACCCATGCCGCGGGCTCTCGGTGTTAGAACAATCTCGGCACCCAGCAGACGCAACAGCACCCGCCGTTCTATCGACATACTCTCCGGCATCGTCAAAATGCAACGGTACCCTTTGGCTCGCGCCACAAATGCCAGCGCTATGCCGGTGTTGCCAGACGTCGGCTCAATGATGAGCCCACCGGGCTTGAGCAAACCGTCCCGCTCGGCCGCCTCAACCATCGCCTTGCCAATGCGATCCTTGACGCTGAAAAGCGGATTGAAAAACTCCGCTTTCACACAAATCTCGGCACCAAGACCGGCGGTGAGATGATGAAGACGAATCAGGGGGGTGTTGCCAACAGTGGCTATCAGGTTGTCTGCAATGTTCATTTTCTTTGTTGGTGGAATGGTTATTGGTTAGGAGAGAAACGATAAATCGACTGACGAGGCTGCGCCACAGACACAAGACACAAGACTTGAAGACGGCTCGGCTGAGCTCGCCGAACGCCCAAGAGCAGAAAGTTTGACCTGATGAGAGCAACTTTGACGGCTCAAGGACTCTGGACCCAAGACAACAGTGGGAAAGGACATCCGCCTCGTAGCGGGGCAATCTCCTGTCTTGATGGATTTCATATTTGAAAATCCGGGGTACCGGAATCCAGATGCAGGCCGCATTCATACTTATTGCCACCGAAGCGCGTCGCCTCTGCACCGCCATCGGCCCCGCTGACAACCGGCCGAGTGCTGTGCCAGTCGCCCATGGTGACGTAGCCCTCCGCAGCCAGCGGATGAGCCGGCAACTCATGCTCATGAAAATAATGGGCCATCTGGGCGTCGGCCCAATCCAGAATCGGATAGACCTTGAGCGTCTTTTTCTGTTGCTCGGCGAAGGGCCGCTCGGCACGGGTTTGCGATTGGCTGCGGCGCAGGCCGCTGAGCCAGACATCGGCTCCGATTTCGCGCAGGGCCCGGTTGAGCGGCTCAATTTTCGTTAGTAGCGCGTATTTATCCGCGCCGGCTTTGCCATCGTGCCACAGTTCGCCCCAGAGCGCCTCGATGCGGGCCGATGTTATGTTAGGTTGATAGATCCGGAGATCCAAGGCAAGGCGTGAAGTGAGTTCCTCGGCATAGCGATAGGTTTCTGGAAATAGAAAACCCGTGTCGATGAATACCACCGGGACCTTGGGCGCGTGCTCGGCTATCAAGTGCAACATCGCTGCGGCTTGAATGCCGAAACTGGTTGTTGCGACCAAGCGGGGGCCGAGAGTTTCGTACAAGTGGCGAAGGCGCTGGCCGGCACGCATGGGGGCCAAGGTCGCGGCGAGTTCGGCCGGATCCACGCCGGGGACGGGAGTGACTGGAGTGTGGAATTGCAGGGCAGGCATGGAGCTTAGCGGACGGCGAGGGCTTCAGGTTTGACGTTTTGATGGAAATCAGCGCCCTGTTGGGTGGCGGCGACGTAACCGGCGCGGATGCAGAAATCGCCGAAGCGTTCGCCGGGATTTCGGGCATTCGCGTAATCAGCGATGAGCGGATCGAGCAATGGCTTGATTGCCTCCGCACGGACGCTCTCGCGAAAAAGTTTGGACAAGCGCTGGCCGGCGAAACCGCCGCCCAGATAGACGTTGTAGCGGCCCGGGGCGCGACCGACGAATCCGATCTCTGCCAGAAATGGCCGGGCGCAGCCATTCGGGCAACCGGTCATGCGGATGGTGATGGCATCGTGACGCAAGCCGTGGGCCTCGATGGAATCCTCCAGTTCCGTTAGTAGATCTGGCAAATAGCGCTCGGCTTCGGCGAGGGAGAGGCCGCAGGTGGGCAGGGCAACGCAGGCGAGTGAAGAGAGGCGCAGGGCGCTTTGGCGGTGGCTATCGGAGATACCGAATTCTTTGAGAAGAACTTCAATTTGCGGACGTTGCTGCGGGGCAATGTTAGCAATGACGAGGTTCTGGTTGGCAGTCAACCGGAAGTCGCCCTGATGCATTTTTGCGATCTCGCGCAAGCCGCTGCGCAGCGGATAGGCCGGGGTGTCCAGCACGCGGCCTCCCTGCACAAACAAATTGAGGTGGAAGTTGCCGCGCTCATCTTCAAACCAACCGTAGCGGTCGCCATTGTCATCAAATTGATAGACACGCGCCGGTTCCAATTCATAGCCCAGATAACTGTGAAGTTGCTCGACAAACCAAGGCAGACCGTGGTCTTGGATGGTGTACTTGAGACGGGCGTTGCGGCGGTCGCTGCGGTCGCCGAAATCCCGCTGGACCATCACCACCTTTTCAGCGACGTCGATGACTTGCTGGGTCGGGCAAAAACCAATCACTTCGGCCAAGCGCGGGAATGACCCTTCGACGCCGTGGCTCATGCCCATCCCGCCACCGACGGCAACATTAAAGCCGACGAGTTTGTCCCCCTCGACGACAGCGATAAAGGCTAGGTCGTTGGCAAACACATCGACGTCATTGGAGGGCGGCACCGCGATGGCGATTTTAAATTTGCGCGGCAGATAGGTCTTGCCGTACAGAGGCTCGACATCCGGTTCGCCGGAGTGAACGCTTTCGCCGTCGAGCCAAATTTCGTGATAGGCGCGGGTTTGGGGCGTTAGATGGTCGGAGAGCCCCTGAGCCAGCTGGAGCACCTCGGCATGGATCGCGGAGAGGTGGGGGTTGGGATTGCACATCACATTGCGGTTCACGTCCCCACAGGCCGCGATGGTACTCAGCGCCGCCTGGTTGATGGCGGCGATGGTGCGCTTGAGGTCCGACTTGATCACCCCGTGGAATTGAAACGCCTGGCGGGTGGTCAGCTTGATCGTGCCGTTGGCAAACTCAGTGGCCAAGCGGTCCACTTCCAGCCATTGTGCCGCTGACACCACTCCGCCCGGCACCCGGATCCTCACTAAAAACGAGTAGGCTTTCTCCAACTTCTGCTTGCGGCGCTCGCTGCGCAAATCGCGGTCGTCCTGTTGATAGGCACCATGAAACTTGAGCAACTGCTGGTCATCGGCGCTGATCACCCCATTGGAAGCATCGGCAAGTCCTTCAGCAATCGTACCACGCAGGTAGTTGCTGTTCGTTTTGATTCCTTCGTTGGCGGATAATGGCTTCTCGGACATGGTGGCAGGGGGGCTTAACAGCGATTCAGCAATTTCAATCCACAGTAAAGCAGGTTACTTTGTGAGGTTTCGGAAGGAAATTTGCACTGGCCGACAGGGTTCCGCAAGCCATTTTGCAACATTTTTAAGATTTTTTTGGCAGGAGGATTGAGGAATTACCCCTGAGGCATCATCGATTGAAGCCCCCCAGAACTCAGTCAGTGGAATCGTCGATCGACTCGGCGCAGCCAAGCTGGCGGCCGCGCAGGTACTCGGCGGCAGTCATACGCCTCGCCCCTTCGGGTTGAAGCAAATGGAGCCGTAAAGCCCCGTTGCCGCAGCCGACTTTGAGGTGGCCATCTTCCACGGCGAACTCTCCCGGCCGCAGCGTAGAGTCACAGACATCCACCGGAGGGAAAATTTTCAAGCGTTTGGGTTGAGCGGCCTCCCGGACCACAGCGAACGTCCCCGGCCACGGGTCGTAGGCCCGGATGCGCCGCTCCAGCGCCACGGCGTCGAGCGTCCAGTCGATTCGGCCGTTCTCGCGATCCAGCTTGGGGGCGTAGGTGGCCAAAGCCGGATCCTGGGGTGAGCGGGTGGCCATGCCGAAGGCGAGGAGCTGCAAGGTTTCGGCGAGAACCTCGGGCGCCAACTCAGCAAGCCGGTCATGCAAGTCGCCGCCAGTCTCAGCCGCGCCGAGGCAAATGGCTTTGGCGCAGATCACATCCCCGGCGTCGAGTTCACGGATGACGTGCATGGCGCTCACTCCGGTGGTGGCGTCATCGGCGTCGATGGCCGCTTGGATGCATGAGGCCCCCCGATGTCGCGGCAACAGCGACGCATGCAAATTGATAATGGCGCAGCTGGCCA
>CAIKHZ010000017.1 GCA_903827375.1 Akkermansiaceae bacterium | reverse complement strand
TCGCCCGCCCGCCACCGTCACCGCAATATCGGTCTTGCCGTCCTTATCAATGTCTAGCAAGGCAATGTGATATGGCTCGTCGCCCAGTCCGAAAAACGTCAGCGGCGTGCCAAACGTCTTGTCGCCGTTGCCGGGGAAAATACTCAGCCCGTCCACTGAACCCAAGTGGCTCACCACCGCATCGAGCTTGCCATCCCCATCAAAATCCGCCAACTCCACGTCAAACGGCCAACCCGCTGTGGCCGTCGTCCGCCCAAAATCTGCGAATGATCCGTCCGCAGTGCTCGCCGCCACATGCGTGGACAACGAGGTCGCCGTCGCCTGCGTGTTGTTCGATCGGTTCTCCAAAACGTATCCCGGCAACCCAGCCACCGTGAATGTGCGGACATGCGGCGCCGCCAGATTGTTGTTCGCCTTGTCCTTCAGTCCAGTGCTAACTACCAACCGGTAGGTATCCGGCTGCAACGGTCCGTCAGGCAGAAAATAAGTAGCCGTCAAGCCCGAGCCATAGCCCGGAGACCTGATGGTATAAGCGACCTCGTTGCCGTTATTGAATGTGCCGTCGCCGCCGGACGCCAGCAACGTGTAGCTGGTCATGTCATTGACACTTGCCGGCAGCATGTCCTCGGTGAAGCCCAGCGTGAAGGACGAGCCGACAAACGTGACGGTGGAGCCCTCGGCCGGCAAGCTGTCGGATACGATGGACGGTGGCACCACATCACTGAGCACTAGGTCGAGGAAGTACTCAGCCATTACCCCTTTGCCATCCGTGGCGGACACTCGCACATGATAGTTAGACTCATCGCCCGGCTGCAGCGTGTACACCAGCTGGGTTGGCGTAAGAATCGTCGGCGTGATCTGGCTGCCGTCCGCCTTGAACAAGGTCAATGCCGGAGCCAGCGTCGAGGTGGTCGGGAGCCGCAGCGTGGCGCTCACCTGAGTGCCGGCCGCCAGATTACCGAGGTTAAAGAAATCCCCGGAGTTGTCGTAGCTCGCTAGGTAGCCCGCCACTGTGGCACTCAGCGAGTGGCCGGACAAGGTGAAGGCGAGTGGATTGCTTTCGCCCAGCCAGTTGTTATTTTCGCGCTCAAGCTGAGTACCGGGCGGAGCCAGCGACACCCTGAACCGGTACTCACCGCGATAGTCATACCAAGGGGATACCCGCAGGTAATACGTCCCGTCGCGCGGAATGGCCAGCGGCGGGGTTTCGCCGCTCCAGTTGTTCCAATTGTAAAAATAAGTCAGCTGGTTGCCAACCTCGTCATAGACATACAAGTTGAGGCCAGGGTAGCTGGAAATGCCCGAGAGATCCGTCGCCACCGTGAGCATTTCACCGCGCTTGGCTGTGAAACTCCAATAGTCCAAATCGGTATTGTCTGATAGAAAGCCCCGACCGTAGCCATGGTGCAGCCCGGTCGCCGGGTCATCGGCCGCCAGCGGCGAGACAGCATTGCCGTCAAGCACCCGCAGCAGGTTCTCATCTTGATCGGTAATTACCAATTCTGGCAGGCCGTCGCCGTTGAGATCGCCCACGGCCACCCCGTATGTGTTGCCCCAATTGCGGCGCATCAGATCGAAGCCGATGCTGCCATCGGCCCGGTTGGTGGCCACCGTGACATGGTCGTTGCCGCCAAACACCAAGTCCGGCCAACCGTCGCCATTGACGTCCACCGTCTTCACAAAATAATTGTAGTAGCCGTAGCCCATATTGATGGACGTCCGAGGCTGGAACGTGCCATCTCCGTTGCCCGCGAACACCCCGAAGTCATAGGTGCCGTTGCTGTCGTTGTAATTGTCGGTGGCCATCGTCGCGATGTCCAGGTTGCCGTCATGATTGAAGTCAGCTATCGCAAAGTCAGTCAGGGTCGGCCTGTCCGGCGTGTCTAGGAACGAGGGTGCACCAAAAGTTCCGTCACCGTTGCCAAGGAAAATTGCCAGTCTCTTGCCGTTGTCCATATCGCCGACCACCAAGTCCAACTTGCCGTCCTTGTTGAAATCGCCCAGGCCGATGGCTTGCGGGTGAATCCTCGGACTCAGACCGAGGCCGATCTTGGTTTCCGTGAACCCGCCGTGCTGGTCGTTGAGCAGCACCGACACCGAATAACCACCGTTGCCCGTATCGGTGCCGTTGTTCGAGCACACCAAATCCGGCCAGCCGTCGCCGTTGATGTCG
>CAIKHZ010000016.1 GCA_903827375.1 Akkermansiaceae bacterium | reverse complement strand
CCCGGCGGACAAGTCCGCCTCGCCCAAAGCGGTGACATGTCACCGCACTCCAAGGACGCTCCACACCCCGGCGGACAAGTCCGCCTCGCCCAAAGCGGTGACATGTCACCGCACTCCAAGGCCGCTCCACACCCCGGCGGACAAGTCCGCCTCGCCCAAAGCGGTGACATGTCACCGCACTCCAAGGCCGCTCCACTCCGTTGCCGCAGGCACCAACAGCCGATCGCTGATTTTCAGCATTATCAGTGGCCGCAACGGTCATGCCTGATTGCAGTGGCTTTCCTTGGCCAGCGATCACTTGTGATCAGCCACCTCCGGAAGAGTCGCGCGAAGGTCCACTGGATTGCTGCCACTTTTGACGATCACGATATTCTCTCCAGGCTTGGTGGCAAAGGCCAATAGTTCGGATGTTAGAGTTTCGCTCTTCTTGCTATTCCGATAGAGATCGACACTTTGCTTGCCCCAATAATTGCGAATCGTGCACGACCCGCCGCGTTGCGATGTCACTTCTATGAAATCCACCTGGCCGGATTTCATCAGTGAGGTGACTAGAAAATCGCCCTTGGCGCGCAGGGTGAAGCTGACATCCATGTCCTTGGGCCAGGCGGGAAAAGCGCGGATGACAGGCGTGCCGCCGGGTGCAGCAGAGCCGGATTGCAACAAGGCTTGGCCCATTCCCTCGCTGAATGTGGCTTCCTGCTGCCAGTCGAGGGCGAAGCCGCCTTCAGGGTTGTACTCGCGAATGCGGTTGATCCAGCGGGTGGGCGCATCCCTGCACGTCTTCCAATAGGACAGCTGGTAGGAAAAGCACTTCTTCACCCACTCGACGCTGCCGAGTCTTGCCGCTTCGCCACAGAACCTCGCCAGCGGCGAGGCTCCGCCGCCGTTGGCACCTTCGTTCTTGTTCAGCGCAATCCATTTCCCCTGTTTCAAACTCTCCAGTGTGTTCATGGCCATCTGCCATTCATCAGGCTTGGTTCGTTTAGATTCGGTATTCACTAGGTCGAAGACGTTGACGAGCATCAGGCGCGGGTCGTGGTCCGAGCCGACGGAATTGCCGCCGCCGACCCCGATCGCGAACACAGGTTCCTTGGCCTTTTGCAGCACGCCCATGGCTTGGGGGGTTGCGTTCGTCGGATAGGGTGCCAGCTTGTCCAGCATCTGCTGCCACTGATTCGCGACCTCGGCATCGACCTTGAGCAATTCCGCAGCTTTGATTGCGACAGAAAAGATCGCGCGGATGGAGGCTAGGTCGTTGATGCCGTCGCGGACGTTGTCCCGGTAGGTTTCCGCCCATGACGTGTTATTGATATGGTATCTGCCGTCGGCTTCCAACTTCGTTCCGGGGTAGGTGCGGTACAATTCGGCGGCACCTTTGAGCATCGGATAGGCCCGGGTCTTCAGCCACGCCATATCTCCAGTGTACTCATACCGTTCCCAGTACCACTGAGCGGCCTCGGCCGTGTTATAGAGAAGACTGGGGCCAGCGCCACCCCAGCGGGATTCCCAATCGCTGCGCGTTTTGGCATTCGGCCGTGGCCGGTCTTTTTCCGGCAAAACCTCTGGTCCATCGAACGCAAAGGTCTCTTGAATCCAGATGGCATCCTTGCCGCAACCGAATTGCTGGATGGCCCCCTGGTTGATCCGCGAGAATTGCCGGCTGAGCATGCTGAAATAGGGATCGGCCAGTTCCGGGTGGTTAGCCTGTTCAAACACCGGAGTCAGCGTCTGGCGGGAACTGTTAAACCACCAATATTGCGAACCCCAATACTGCCAACCGTCCTGCACGTTGAAAATGCCGCCGTTGGCATGAATCGGATACTTGCCCCGGTTGCAGATGTTCATGCCGTAAAGATAGTACAACCAATGCTGGTCGTAGCTCTCGTCAAAGGACCTCTGGTGCGTGGCCGGAAGATAGATAAAGGACCGTTTCCAGAAGTCATGCCATTGCGCTGCGGTGGAATCTAAGATTGCAGTGAAAGTCGTGGCCATGGCCGCCTTCATCTCTGCTCCCGCCAGCGCCACCACATCGTCCTTAGGCGTCATCGATGCCGCACTGCCGATGTAGATCGTGAATGTCCCCTTGCCAGCAGCGACGGTCAGTTGTTTGTCCGTTGCTGTTGTGTTGCGTCCTTGCACGGCGACGACACAAGCCGACGAGCAAAAGACATCGTTGACCGCCATCCCAGTATCGCACTTGGAGCTGAAAACCTGCTTGAGCACAAGCCTGTTTTCCTGCTGTGATTGCACCGCCGCATTGCTATACCGGTCGTTGACAATCGTCGCCAGCAACCTGGTTAGGTCCACCGTGATGACGGAGGGCGCGGCACGGTTGTCGCTGACTTCAATGGCAAACACATCGTGGTCCCGCCACGGGACGATTCGCACGCTTACATCCGCTCCCTGGATACTCTCGAAACCGTCATACGCATGCAGGTCCTGATTGCAGGTGCTGGCAAAGGGGCTCCCTTGAAAACCGATATCGACATTGCCTATCTTCGAGTTGCCGTCGGTATGGCTCTTGTTGCCCCAATCGGAGGTGGCGCTGCCCCGATAGAAAACATCCGGCCTGCCGAAATTGAACTGCAACTTGGAACCCGCCCCGTCAATCCAGACCAACGTTCCCATCTTGCCGTTGCCTAACGGAATCCCTTCGATCGGATGGGTCGGCTTCGTGAAATGCAAGTCAATCGGTGCCAGATACCTGGCGTAGTCCAGGGTGATCATGGACGAGCCCGTGGGGGCTCCGGCCGCGGTTGCCGCATGGGCGTTACATCCCGTCAGCAGGGCGACGGCTGCGAAGGAACTGATGGTCTTGTGTTTCATGATTGCTGTGAGAATATGGGTAAAGTGATGTGATCTAGATTCTTTGTGGGTGAGGGTGACTGGATCGCCGGTCAATCATGCGAAGCATACGCTTGGCGGGTGTTCATTCCTGCAGGTCACGATGGAGAATTGCGAGCGAGTGACGGAATTTCGCGAGATGATGTAGATAAGTTTACTCGGTGGCCTGCAGGCGGGCGAAGAGCTTGCCAGCGGTGGATGCAAGCGCGTGCGGGATTGTGGCAAGGACATGTTGATAGCTCGCGCCAAGCGGGCTGGCGCTGATCGCGAAAGCAATACCGCCGACGGTGCTTGGATCCGAGGGGACGGTGGCCTGCATGACAGGCGGAGTCTTGGCCGCGGAATTCCAGGGATCGACCACGGCGAGGTCTTTGGTATATTGGACAACCAAAGCCGCCGTCCCGCTGTTGCCGGGCTTCAGGCAGTCGAATTCCAAGACCCAATCACCCGTGCCGCTGCGGCTCCCCTTGGGCAAGCATACCACGGCGTTGTCCGACGGACCCGATGCACCGAGCAGCCACGCGAGGCCGTTGGCGACACCATCCCCGTTGGTGTCCGCAGTGAAACTCGCACCGTTGGCCCAGACCTGGAACGGGCTCCGGACCGTGATCGGCGAACTGCTGCCCGTCTTTCCAGCACCAGAAGCCGTGAGGGTCACGCCCTCCGCTAGATTGTCCTTGGTGTGGATCGTCAACGTGCCGTTGGAGAGCGTTTTGGTGCTGTCTCCGAAGGTGCCGTCACTGTTGCTATCGAACTGTGCGCTGCCGCTGCTGGTCATCGTCACCACTGTCGAATTGTCCGTCGTCAGCGTGCTGCCGCTGGCGTCCTTGGCCGTCACCGTGACGCTGAACGTCGATCCGGCTGCCTGCGGCGAAGCCGCCGTAACGGTAAAGTGGTCCAGCGGAACCGGCCCACCCGAGCCCGTCGTTACGGTCAGCACACCACCGCCCGTGAAATAGGTGTCGTTGATATGAGCGGCACCTGAACCGGTCCCGCCCCACGTGCCCGCAGCCTGCTGCACGCCATCGAAGAACAAGGCATCAACGGTCCCCGTACCGATGTTCACCGCGATCGCCCCGCTATCGTTCAACTTGAGGGTGCCGCCACTGAAAGTGATCATGGGTGTTCGATTGGCAAAATAGGCGCCATCATAAGGGGTGGCAAATTTATAGATGCCACTGGCACCGAGATTGAGCGTGCCACTTGTCAGTGTCAAGGCACCTTCGTTACGCCACGATGCCGCTATGCCAAGGAGATTCGCAGTGCCACCGGAAATCGTGAGTGTGCCGTAATCGTCTGCGCCAAAGGTTGCAACACCTGCGGTGGCCGTCAACGAACCTCCGGAGAGGTTATAGGATCCTACGTTTGCGTGGTCATACACACCAATGCTCAAGCGGTTACCTACCCCGGTACCGGCTTCGGTTCCCGTGACAGTCACCGATCCACCCGATTGGTTGACAACGGCCGTAACACCGAACCCATTCAAAAACTCAGCGCATGCAAGAGTGACGCCGTCTTCGATGTTAAGCGTAAGCGGGTCAGGGCCGCCGCCGCCGCCGCTGCCATCGTTGCCAAGCCACACCGAGCCGTAAGTATAGTTACCAGCGGCCAATGTCACGGGGCTGTTCGTACTTACGACGACGAGATTTTCCGCCTGGCCGGCGGTGGGCAGCGCCAGCAGCGCCGTCGTGAACAATCCCTGCCGCAGTGTCCTTAGAATTTCGTTCTTATGCATGATCGAATTTTGAGTGGGTTGTTGTACATCGGTTGATGATTTTCTCTCAAGGTCAGAGGTCAGAGGTCAGAGTGGCGTGGTCCCTGAATCAGTGGTAGGACCACGACACTACCCAATCGCCGGCCCGGCTGTCGTTGTCCATTTGCGTATTTTTTGTTGTCGATTTGCGTCACTGGCTGCCGCGTCCCGCGGCAGGCCGTGGTGGCGGCGTCCCGCCGCAATCCACAGAGCAGCTGCTGTTCTGAGAAAGCCGCTCGCTCCAACGATGCCCGTTCGGCAAGATGCCGAACGTTGCCGCCAAGATGGCGGCGCTCCCCGCCAATTGCGCTGCTGTACATGCGCCGGTGCGCACCGACGACCCCGCTGGCTCCGGAGAGAACCCATTAACTCCGGGACTTGTTTATCTTGGGATCACGGGATCGTCACCTTGAGGCGGACAAAGAGTCGTTGATGGCCGGTGGGCACGGTGTATTCGACGGAAGTCCCGTTGTCCACGACGCCGCTGGTAGCGGCTGTCCAACCGCCGTCGCTGGGGCTGACTTCCTCCATCAGGGTGGAGGAGATTTGCACGACATAGGAGGCGTTGGCTGTCGGATCCTTGGGCCAGGTCACCTTGCCGGTGTTGTCGATGGCCGGATTCGGGGTGAACGAGGAGCCGGTTTGGCCCATGAAATACTCCACTCCATTGGGCACTCCGTCGTGGTCGTAGTCGAGTTCCGGTCCTTGGCTGCCGGCATGAACGGCGGCCCAGTCGGCATAGGAACCGCGAGCCACGAGGGCGATTTGGGTTCCGCCGTGGTAGGCATAGTTGATGCTGTAGCCGTCGGGCAGGGTCACCGATGCGAATGTGTTGGTGGCCCCAGTGAGCAAGGTATAGTCGGCTAACACGTACACCGGATCATCGAGTGAACTATCCACAATAAAGACCACTGCGGCGTTATCGACGTCGAGCCCAGCCGCCAATATCCGGCCGCTAAAGCCGGAACCGGTGCCGTCGAGGTGGAAGGTGACGTTTTGCGCGGCGGGCATGGTGAAGCTGGCCTTGGCAGATACATCGAGCACCGCGCCGGTGGCCACAGTGATGCCGGAACTATAGTTGATGGTTCCGGCCGCTCCAAGCGCCAGCGTACCGGCTGAGATAGTGGTTGGACCGCTGTAGGTGCTGGTGCCAGTGAGCGTCAGCACGCCGGCACCGATTTTGATCAACTGGCACCCTGTGGTCCCCGTGATGGTTCCGCTGAAGATGGTGTCCCGGTTGTTATTGCCCACTGAGGTCGGTACCGCGTTGAGACCCGTCATCGCATAACTGCTAGCACTGGTCCCCTTCAGGCCGCCAAGAACATAGTAGGGAGCGGCTACCAGGTTCTGGAAGGCACCTCCCTCAAGGTCGAGCGTGGCGTGCTGCAGGCTGAGTGGATAATACGGGGCCACCGTGCCGCTGAGAACAATCAGATCCCCGTTGAACGGGTTCGAGGTGACTCCAGATCCACCCGACCCGATGCTGTTGATCCGCTGCTGACCGCCGCTTTTGAGAGTCAGGCTGCCACTGCCGCTGATCGGACCAGCGATAGCACCATTGCTCGTGAGTGTTCCGCCGTTAGAGCCGATCATTAGCCCGCGGGTGATACTGGTGATGGGCGCCGTATAGAGCGAGCCACCATCAAGCGTGATGCTATCCGCCACGGTTGTGCTAGGCGCACTGCCAAACGAACCATCTCCAGCAGCAGCCAATGTGCCGCCGAGCACCACGGTCTTGCGGATACCGACATTCGCCGTGTTAGAGAGAGTCAGCGTCCCGGCACCGTCCTTGAGCAACTCGCCGGCACCGCTGACCACCCCGCTCTGCACCTGATTGGCCGAACTGTTGTAGTGGAATGTCGTGCCGTCACCGATGGCGAGATTGCCGCTGTATGTGCCGCCACCCAATTGGCCCGCGCCGCCGAGGGTCAGCGTGCCGCCATTGATGGTGGTCGCTCCGGTGTAGGTGTTTTTGACGGCCAGTGTTAACTCACCATTGCCAGCTTTGGTTAGGCCGCCTACCCCGCCGATGCCGCCGCTGCCCGAGAGGGTGTAGTTGCGTGCGGAATCATTGGTGACGCTGCTGGGAAGCACTGTGGTGTCGAGCGCGATGGCAATCGGCGATGAACCGGAGGGCGTATCATCAAAAACGACGGTGTCGCCGTGCAAGAACTGGGTGACCGTGTTATTGGCGTCCTGCCAATTGGGTGTACTCATATCCCACGAGCCATCGTTCATCACCCACCTGATAGGTTGACTCACTGCCGGCCGGACTAACAAATCCACATTGCCATTTCCGGCGACCAGGACGGCCTCATGGCCCCCCGCCACCCCGCTGCCACTGACTGTGACCGCAGGGTTGGGCAAGCCGTTGATCACGCCGCTGCTGCCGTCACCGACCTGGATGAGACGATATGTGCCCGCACCCAAGGCTGTGCCGCTGGCATTGTTGATGGAAACCAGGTTGTTGCCGAGGGTCAGCGCGCCTTGAGTTACCAGCAGTGAGGGGTGCGTGGTGTCACCCGCAAAGGTGGCCGGGGTGAAGGTCAATGACACCGGCTGCGAGCCGAAACTGCAAGTGCCACCGGCTGGGCCGACGAGCACAGCGGCGGTGGTCCCGACATCGGTGCCGGTGCCAGCAGCCTGCAAGGTGGCGCTGCTGCCCAGGGTGTAAGGGGATGTCAGAGCCGACACATCGAAGGTGGAGCCGGCGGCAAGGGAGATCAGCGAGGTGTTGCTGAGCGTACCGCCAACTCCGAGGGCCAACGTGCCACCCGTGATGAGAGTGTCGCCGTTGTGGTTACATGCCACACCTAACGTGAACTGGCCGCTGCCCGACTTGGCTAGGCCCAGGCCCGCGCCGCCAACGATCGAACCGCTGCCTGTGATGGTGAAATTCTTGTTCGATAAAACTCTGACGTACGAACCGCCCACCGTCACACCTATGTTAAGTGTCACAGCAATAGGTGACGATCCGCTCAGGGTATCCTCAAAAATGACCGTGTCGCCGGTCACAAACGCCACCGTGTTACTGGCATTGTCTTTCCAAACCTTGTTGCTATCCGCCTCGTTCCATGTTCCGTCGCCCGTGGCCCATTTGAGCGGCTGCACGTGGGTCACGGTGTTTGGCACCACCGCGATCTGAGTTCCGAGATTGTAGGCGTAGTCGATCTTATAGCTGCCGTCAACCGGCAGACCAGTCACACTGGAGAAACCCGTGCCCGTCAGCGAGGTATAAGTGGCCAGCACATACGCCGCATCATCAAGCGTGCCCAACAGGTTCAATGCCACTTTGCCATTCGTGATATCCAACCCCGCGGCATTGATTTGGCCAGCCGAACCGCCGCCTGTGGGGTCAACACTCATCGCAAACGTCTGGGTCGATGACATCGCGTAGGCCCCCTTCGCCGTAACGTCAAATTTCGCTCCCGCCTTGATGGCAATACTCGTCGTTCCGCTGATTGAACCGGCCGCACCCAAGGCCAAGGTACCGGCATTCAGGGTGGTGGCTCCATTGTAGGTACTCACATTGCCCAACGTCATTGTGCCGACTCCAATTTTGGTTAGGCCGAGATTACCGGTTGCTCCGCTAATCACACCCGAGTAGGTCGTGTCCTGGCCGTTGTTGCCGATGGCCACACCGATGCCACTTGCGAGGGAAGGAAGGTTCTGGCTGCCCTTGAGTCCGCCGAACACATAAGTGCCGCTGCCCGCACTGAATGAGAGGCTGGCACCGTAGTTGTTGTAGTCCACGGTGCTATTTTGCACTGCACTGAGATGAAACAGGCCAGTGCCGGCACCTGCAAACCGGGTATCCCCGGTGTAAGTGGTGGCGGAATACATCCGCTGGCCATTCTGGTCCCCAGTGATAATGAGTCCTCCAGGACCGCTGATCGCACCGAAGCCAATAAAGAAATTGCCGCTCTTGGCGACGGTCTGCATGCCCGCGCCTAGGTAGATTCCACGATTGCTTGTATCCAGTCGGTAACTGCCGCTCGAGGCGGAGAATTTGGCGGCGGCACCATTATTGATGGAGAGCGCTGTTGCTCCGGTCTTGGGCCCCATCACTCCAATGTTACCGGCTCCGCTGGCATAAAACTCGAGCGTGCCACCATTGATCACAGAACCTCCCGTGATGGTGTTACTGGCATTGCTGAGACGCAGCGTGCCAGTTCCCTCCTTGGTCAAGCCGCTGGCTCCAGCGATCACCCCACTCAACGTCACGAACTTGGTGCCCCCGAGGGCATTGACGGTGATGGTCGGTGTGGTGCCTGCAAGATTGAGTATATTGGTGGCGGTGCCGTTGTTGTCCAATGTCCAGCCAAAGGCGGTGCTAGTGTCGCTATCACCAAAGATCAAGTTGCCGATCGTGCGTGAAGAATCGAGCCGAGCCGTGGTATCGGCCGTGAGGTTCAGGGTGTTAAAGTCCGCTGTGGAACCCGCACCATCGGCAATATCGGGAAACCAACTGCCCGACGCACTCCACAGCGAGTTGGTCACGGTGGTATTCCAAATCCCGTCGGTGGCACGGGCAGGCTCCACAGCAAGGCAGGCGATGATAGAGCCGAGAAGGGCTCGGCCGACGAGGATGCCGGCGCGGACGAGTCGATGGTTGGATGGGGTTTTCATGGGATTTTCACGGGGGGGGCAGAGGGCAGAGAGCGCGGTGCTCACTGAATCAAGTGCAGGAGCCTGATACTGCCCAATCGCCGGACTCCTGTCGTTGTTCATTTGCGGATATTTTGTTGTCGTTTTGCGACAGGCGGATTAGCATCAACGCCGTGAAGGAAAAATCCGCCATCGTCAGCGTGGCGAGTGTCACCCGTCCGCGGCACGGGGCGTTGCATCGTGCCCGGCGGAGCGTGCTCCTGCTGTTAGGGTTTTACAACATCCGGCTGCACACCGGCATCATGCGCTATGCCCGTGAGGCCGACTGGGTGTTAGACGACACCTATGTACGCAACGGGATGCCGCCGTTAGGTTGGCGGGGTGACGGGATTCTCACGCTGGTTGCGCACGTCAAGGACATCGAGGCGCTTCGGCAGTACCCGAAGTTACCGCTGGTGGATTTTTCCAAGGGCTGGATTTCTGATTCCACGCCTGAGGAATATCGGGCATCAGGCATCGGCCGACCACGGGTTTATTATGACAACGAGCGGATCGGCCAGTTAGCTGCGGAGCACTTTTTGGAACGCGCCTTCAAGCACGTCGCCTATCTGAATTGCGGCAACTATTGGATGGAGGTCGAGCGCATTCCCAGTTTCCGCCGGACTCTGGAAGCCGCAGGCTGCCACTACCATGAAATTGCCTATCACCAATGTTTTTCGCGGAATCCTACGGGTCCCCTGCGCAGCCATCAACAGGCGCATGAGTGGCTGGTCAAATCCCTGCGAGAACTCCCCAAACCGCTCGGCATCGCCGCCAGCACCGACGACCTCGCCTGCCGCTTGTTGCGGGCCTGCGACGACGCTGACCTGAGCGTGCCCGAACAGGTGGCTGTGCTCGGTTGCGACGACAACCCGACGGTCTGCGACTACGCGCTGGTGCCACTCTCCAGCGTGGACGTGGACTGGGAGCGCATTGGCTATGAGGGTGCCGAATTGCTAGATCGACTGATGGATGGCAAGCGTGGGCCGCGCACGCCAATCCTCATTCCGCCCAAAGGGGTGGTGACCCGCCTGAGCACCCACGTGCTGGCGGTGCCCGACGTGGCGATCGCCCGGGCGGTGCTCTTCATTTGGGAACATTACCCGGACGCCATCGGCACGCCTGAAGTCGCCGCTGCCGCAGGCCTCAGCCGCCGCACGCTGGAACGCGGGTTTCTCAAGCACCTAGGCCAGAGCGTGAATCATGAAATCGCCCAGGTGCGCGTCGAGCGGGCCAAACAATTGCTGTTAGAAACCAAGCTCAAGGCGCATGAGGTGGCGCGGCAGTGCGGCTTCAGCGACGTCGTCCATCTCTCAAAAGCCTTTCACCGCCTGACCGGCAGCCGCCCCAGTCATTTCCGCCGCCAGCAGCAGCAAGCCATCAGCCGCATAAACTAGCGAGGCTGCGCCTCAGACCCGACGAAATGCAATGAGGACTTCGGCCTGAACTCAGTCGAGCGAGCCACTTCCGCCATGCAGTGCTAACCGTAGATGGCATTGCCAGGGGTGACGAAGAGGATGCCGCGTTCTTCGAGGATTTGTAGGGCGTGGCCGTGGTGAGAACCGGCTATTATAGAAATTTTACTCTTTCTTTACAAAATTCACTTTGCTGTCTGTCGGTGTGAGCCGTGATAGTGGATGGGAGTGTGGCCCATACGCCCCCCACTTCAATCAATCACCATGAAACTATCGCTCCTTACCACCCTGCTCGCCAGCCTGAGCGCGGTCCACGCCGATCCACAGCTCAGCTCGTGGTTTACCGCCAACTCCGGCCAATATGCCCGGATCTATGAGAGTAGCGCCGCAGAGACCGCAGGCACCGAATCCACCACCTGGAGCCGGGGGGCGGGGACGCAAAGCAGTCCGACCTATGCCGACGTCAGCGAGATTGCCGCATCGGCCAACTGGGTTTACATCCGGACCAGCGGACTGGCGAGTCACCCGATGGGTCCATGGCCGGCCACCTTTCCGAATTTCCCGTCCAACACGGCGACCATCTATCGGATCCCCCGGGTGCCGACGGTGCCAGTGACGAAGACCCTGACGAGCGGCGGGACGATCGGCCGCTTCGTCAACGGGGTTTCGTTCTTCGACAACCGAGATGCTTACTCCTATGTAAACTCGACGGCCACCGAAGTGCAGAACACCGGCGATGGCATCTGGAATCGCGATGCCTATATCAACGAGGCGGCCACCTTTGATCCGGCGCTGGCCCATCAGGCTGGCAATGACTATCATTACCACGTGCAGCCGATCGCCTTGCGCTATCAACTCGGCGATCACGTGGATTACGATGCCACCACCAATCGTTACAGCGAGAGCTCCGCCGCAGTCACCAGGCATTCACCGATCCTTGCCTGGGCGGCGGATGGATTCCCGATTTATGGCCCGTATGGCTACTCCGACCCCAGCAATGCAGCGAGCGGCGTGCGGCGCATGGTTTCGGGATACACGCTGCGAAATGGCTCCAATGGCACGGCCAACCTCACCTCGACCGGTCGCCACAGCTTGCCGGTGTGGGCGGCCACGGCGCAGGGTCGTTCGTCCACGCTGACCTCCAGCCAGTATGGGCCGGCGGTGAGCGCGGCCTATCCGCCCGGACGTTACCTTGAAGACAATGATTTTCTCGGTGATCTCGGGTACACGCAGACGACCGGAGCCACGGTGAGGGACTTCGATCTCGACAAATACAACGGCCGCACCTGCGTCACGCCGGAGTTTCCTGCCGGCACGTTTGCTTACTTTAGCACCCTCAATGCGGATGGCTCGCCGGCGTTTCCCTACAACATTGGCCGCCAGTATTACGGCAGCATCACCAACAGCAACGGCAGCGCAGGCGCCACCACCGCAGCCGTGATGAATGCGGATACGCCGCTCACCACTTACTTCGAAGGCGGACCCAACAAGGTGGACTCCTGGTCGGCCACCCCGGTCGCGCTAACTGGCAATACGGTGACCGTAAGCTGGAGCGCGGTGGAGGGCGGAACCTATCAGGTGCAGCATTCCGCCGATCTGGTGAATTGGAGCAATGCCACCTCCACGATCACAGTCGCTGGCGATGACTCCGCGCAATTCACGGAAACGGTCTCCGCTGGGACGCCTCAGCGCTTTTACCGCAGCACCCGCACCGCGTTGGCGACCTTTGACGCCAATGGTTTCAACTACACCCAAGCAGGTGCTGGCACGTCCGTTGCGCCGGGCGGCAGCGCCACACGCGGCACCACCGTCACGATCCTGCTCACTCTACCTACCAGCCCCCCACTGCCGCCAGCGGGCGTTATCCCGCAGAGCATCACCCTGGCGGGCTCGATCACGGGTACCAGCCTTGCCCGGCCGAGCCAGCAGACGGCGCAGGCCACCATGGTGATCCCGGCCGGCGCGCCCACTGGAGCGCAAAATCTGGTCATCGTCTTCAACCCCGGCCCGACCTACACGTTGACAGGTGGCTTTACCCTCAACTGAGCCACCGCATGGTTCATCAGCTGTTATTTGCAGTGCTGACGTTGGTGCTGAGTGCCGGGACGGGATGCGCCGGCACGCTGGAGATCGCGGTTCGAAATACCTTCAACGGCCAACCGTTGTTGCTGGATTCCCTGCGCTATGAGAACGGCGCGGGTGAGACGCTTGCCGTCACCCGGCTCAGCATGCTTCTCAGCGGCTTCGCCATCGAGCGCGAGAACGGCGAATGGGTGGAAATGGCCAATCAATATGCCTGGCTGGATGCCGCGAAGCGGCGAGCGACTTTCCGTCTCAACGGCGTGCCTGAGGGGATATACCGTGCGCTCCGTTTTCATGTGGGGCCGGATGCCAAAGCCAATAACGCGGACATTTCAACACTCGCTGCCGACCACCCGCTCAATCCGAATCTCAACAGCCTGCACTGGAGTTGGCAGGGCGGCTACATCTTCCTGGCGGTGGAAGGACACTTCCGCAGCTCCAATAGCGAATTGAACGGCTACGCCTATCACCTAGCCCGCGATCCGAACCGCACCCGCATCAGTCTGGCCGCACCGCTCGATCTTACGCACGATGCCGCCGCGCTACTTGATTTCGATCTTGGCAATTTGCTCAATGCCCCACGTCCGCTGTCGTTTGCAAAGATGGGCAGCGCCACCCACTCGCGTGATGGCGACCCAATCGCTGCCGCTCTTGTCGCCAATCTCCAGGGTGCCTTCCATGTCACACAGATCCTTTCCGCCGCTCCCGCGATCAGCCGACCTTCGCCCGTGCAGCCCCTCTATCTGCCGGAGAAATTCACCCCCTACCGCTTTACCATGAGCGCCACCTTTCCCCTGCCCGACCTGCCGCGCGACAACCCGCTCATCGAGGAGCGGGTTGCCCTCGGCAAGGCGCTCTTCAGCGATACAGCCCTCTCCCGCGATCGCACGCTTTCCTGCGCCTCCTGCCACCAACCCGATTCCGCTTTTACCGATCCGCGTAAGTTCAGCGTCGGCGTGCGCGGCCAGACCGGCACCCGCCATTCCATGCCGCTGATCAATCTGGCATGGAAAACAAGTTACTTTTGGGACGGACGGGCTCCTACCCTGCGGGCACAGGTGCTGATGCCGATCGAAGACCACACCGAGATGGATGAAACGCTTGAGCGGGTGAGCGCGAAACTCGCGGCGGAACCCGGCTGCTCCCCGCAGTTTATGGCAGCGTTTGGGACCCCTGAAATTACCGCCGAAAAGATCGGCCTGGCGCTTGAGCAATATCTCCTCACGCTGACGGTGTATGATTCAAAATTCGATCAAGCCATGCGAGGGAAAATCACTCTCAAGGAAGATGAAAAACGTGGCTTTGAGTTATTCATGACCGAATATGAACCGCGCACCGGGCAAACAGGAGCCGATTGTTTCCATTGTCATGGCGGCCCACTTTTCCGCGACCATCAGTTTCACAACAACGGACTCGTCCCTGACGCTGCCGACCCCGGTCGCTTCAGTGTCACGACCCATGAGGCGGATCGCGGAAAGTTTGCAACGCCAAGCCTGCGCAACATCGCCCGGACCGCGCCCTACATGCACAACGGCTGCTTCGCCACGCTGGAGGAAGTCGTCGAGCACTACAGCAGCGGCGTCTATCGCAGCGGGACGCTGGACCCCAACCTCGCCAAGCACCCGGCAAATGGCCTCAATCTCAGTGCCGCCGATAAGGCCGCGCTCGTTGCCTTCCTCAAAACCCTGACCGCCGATCCATAACTCGGCGCTTGGCATCATTGATCTCGACGCTTGCATTGCAGCCCGGCACAAGTCAATCTCCGCCAGCCATGATCCAGAAACCTATCCAGCTTCTATTGGCCATGCTGCCTTTGTTTGGCAGCGCCACCGCAGCCGCCAAGCCCAACATTCTGATGATTGTCGCCGATGACATGGGTTACGGCGACGCCGGCTTTCACGGCTGCAAGGACATTCCCACCCCGCAGCTCGACGAGCTAGCAGCGGCAGGCGTGCGCTTCACCAATGGCTACGTCAGCGGCCCATATTGCTCACCAACCCGGGCGGGCTTGATGACCGGCCGCTACCAGCAGCGCTTCGGCCACGAATTCAATGTGGTGGGCGGCAGTGACGGACTGCCGCTGACCGAAACCACCCTCGCCACCCGCCTCAAGGCTGGTGGCTATGCCACCGGTTTGGTCGGCAAATGGCACCTGGGCGGCTCGCCGACGATGCACCCACAACGCCGGGGTTTCGATGAGTTTTTTGGGTTTTTAGGGGGGCAGCATAGTTACATAGATCCGGCGGCGATTTTGCGCGGCAGCGAGCCGGTGAAGGAATTGGACTACACCACAGACGCATTTGGACGCGAGGCCCAGGCCTTCATCGAACACCACAAATCCCATCCCTGGTTCCTCTATCTCGCCTTCAATGCCGTGCACACGCCGATGGAGGCAACCGCCGATCGCTTGGCGAAATTCCCAGGCATCACCGACCCCCGCCGCCGCACCTATGCCGCCATGCTGCTGGCCCTCGACGAAGCCATCGGCGGGGTTCGCAAGAAATTGCTAGAGACCGGTCAGGAGGAAAACACCCTCGTGTTTTTCATCAGCGACAATGGCGGTCCAACCATGAAAGGCACCACCATCAACGGCTCCAGCAACCTGCCTCTGCGAGGGTCAAAACGCACCACCCTCGAGGGCGGCATTCGCGTGCCGTTCCTCGTATCGTGGAAAGGCACACTCAAGCCCGGGGTGTTCAACCAACCTGCGATTCAGCTCGACCTCACCGCAACCGCCCTTGCCGCCGCCGGTTTGCCCATCCAGCCGGAGTGGAAACTCGACGGCGTGGACCTGCTGCCGTTCCTCAGCGGCAAAACCGACGCAGCCCCACACACCGCTCTGTACTGGCGACTCGGCCGCCAAATGGCCGTCCGCATGGGCGACCTCAAACTCGTTCGGTACGACAAAAATGCCGATACTCTCACCGGCCGCGACCAACCTGCCACCCCGGCTCGCCTCTACAATCTTGCCAGCGACCCCGGCGAAAGCCATGACTTGGCCGCCAGCCAGCCCGAACAAGTGAAAGAACTCCAAGCCAAGTGGGACGCCTGGAGCTCCACCCTCGCCAAACCCCTGTGGGGCGGCGGCCCTCTGGACGACAACGATGGCCCCGAACCCGGATCTCCCCGCAAAAAAACAGCCCGATGAAACCTCTTCTTCTTTTGTTAGCCATATTGCCTTGGATCGGCATCTCCACATCCGCCGCCCAATCCCTCCCGAAAAAGCCCAACGTCGTGGTCATCGTCGCCGATGACATGGGGTTTTCCGACCTCGGTTGCTACGGCAGCGAAATCCATACCCCCAACCTCGACAGACTCGCCAACAACGGCCTGCGCTTCACCGAATTCTATAACACCGGCCGCTGCTGGCCATCGCGAGCCGCCATTCTAACCGGCTACTACGCTCAGCAGGTGCGCCGAGATTCCCTGCCCGGCATCAAGAGCGGCAACAACGGCACCCGCCCTGCCTGGGCCCGCTTGCTGCCTGAGATGTTGCGTCCGTTAGGCTACCGGTCCTATCACTCCGGCAAGTGGCACGTGGACGGCCAACCACTCAAGAACGGCTTTGACCATTCATACGCGCTCAACGACCACGACCGATATTTCAACCCCCAAGCCCACACGCTCGACGACAAGCCGCTGCCACCGGTCAAGCCCGGCGACGGCTATTATTCCCCCACTGCAATCGCCCAACACGCCATCGACATGCTTGCCGGCCACCAGACCGAGCACCAGGACGAGCCGTTTTTCCTGTATCTGGCATTCACCTCCCCGCACTTTCCCCTCCATGCCCTCCCGGAAGACATCGCCGTCTATCGCGAACGCTACCAAGCAGGCTGGGACGTCCTCCGCCAAGAGCGCTACACCCGCATGAAACAACTCGGGCTGCTCAATTGCGCCCTCTCCCCCGCCGATCCCACCGTCTGGCCTAACTACAACCTCACGCTCGCCGAACAACATGACAAAATCAGCCCCGGCGAGGTCGGCCGCGCCGTGCCTTGGCTCAGTCTAACCGACGAACAACGAGCCTTCCAGCCAGTCAAGATGGCAATTCATGCGGCGATGATCCACCGCATGGACATTGAGATTGGCCGCGTCATCACCCAGTTAAAGGCCGCCGGAAAATTCGACGATACGTTGATCTTTTTTGTTTCGGACAATGGTGCCAGCGCCGAGCAAATCATCCGCGGCGATGGCCACGACCCGAGTGCTCCAGCCGGTTCCGCCAAAACCTTCCTCGGCCTCGGCCCCGCTTGGTCAACGGCCTCCAACACCCCCCTGCGCCTGCAAAAATCCTGGGTCCACGAGGGCGGTATCTCCACCCCACTCATCGTTCATTGGCCTAACGGGTTTGCAGGACGCGGCGAACTCCGCCACAACCCGGGCCACCTCATCGACCTCGCCCCCACCATTCTCCAACTCGCCGGTGGCAAATGGCCTGCCAGCGTCGCCGGCCATCCAGTGCCCGCCCCCCCCGGCAAAAGCCTGGTGCCGGTATTTGCCAAGGACGGCACAGTCACTCACGACTATTTTTGGTGGTACCACGACGGCAACCGTGCCATCCGCCTCGGCGATTGGAAACTCGTCGCCGATCACGAGAAACTTTGGGAACTCTTCGACCTGCATGCCGACCGCTCCGAGACCCACAACCTCGCCGCCGAGCAACCTGCCCGCGCCTCCGAGCTTGAAAAGGCATGGACCCAACGTTTCAACGAATTCCAAGCCCTCGCCACCCAACCCGATTGAGGCTGCGGCGGGCCGTCGATGGCTAACATTCCAGAATCTCGACTTCGTAGCCGTCCGGATCGGTGACAAATGCCATTTTTCGGCTTCCAGAGTTGAATTTTTCGCGCCATCCACCCGGCCAAATCTCGATGCCCGCCGCTTCCACTTTGCCGCAATAGGCCACGATGTCAGGCACCCCAAGGCATGTGTGCATCAAGTCCTCGGGACAAGTGGCGGAATATTCCGGCGAGTAACACAATTCTAGCAAAACCTCCTGTCCCGGCAAACGAAGAAATGCGAGACGGTTGCCTTGCGGCGAGTCCTTGCGATCGCCCTCGATATAACCAAGGGTCGTGTAAAAGGCGATGGATCGGTCCAGGTCACTGACGCGGATGCGGGTATGGAGAAAGCGGATCATGATGCTGCCAAGGTGGCGCATCAACCATCCCCTGCCAAATGGAAAATTTCCATGCCTGGGATCTCAGCGTTCCGGGTGTTGCCATGGCTGCCGATAGGGACGCCGCAACAACTTGGTGGCCGCCGCATCCCCGGTGATTTGTCGCAACTTTGGATCGTAAACCAGACTGCGGCCCACTTGCATCGCCAGATTCGCCAATATGCAACTCGCGGTTGAAATATGCCCCTGCTCAATATCGGCTTCCAGCGGGCGGTATCCAGCATGTGAACGCACATGTCACCCACAATGCCGTTGCCATATTCCGTGAAGGCGCGCCACCAGCGCCGGTGCGGCAACCCGTCGTATGGGCGCAGCGGCGCAGGGCCACTCCACATTTCATATTCCAGAAATTCGGGCACGGGTTCGAGCGGAGGGTTGCCGGTGGCCCGCATCCGATAATAACAACAAAGGTCAACGTGTCCGATTTTACCGAGCAGACCCGCCTCGAAGAAGCCGAGGCGCTTTGCAAAAAGCGGCGGCGGCTGATGTGGAACAACTTCGGTGATGGGACGCAGGGTGCATGGGGCTGGATGATTGCCAATACCCCAGACTCGCCCATCAAACAAACCCGAAGCAAAAATTTCACAAATATACGGCTTCGGTATAGGTTGCCAAATGCCCAATGCGCTGATCAACGAAACCTCCCCTTACCTGCTCCAGCACGCCCACAATCCCGTCGATTGGCAGGCTTGGAGCGAAGCGGCCTTTGCACAGGCCCGTGCCGAGGACAAGCTGGTCTTTCTATCCGTCGGCTATTCGACCTGCCACTGGTGCCATGTGATGGAGCACGAAAGTTTTGAGAACCCGGCCATCGCAGGGGTGATGAACCAGCACTTCATCAACATCAAGGTGGACCGTGAGGAGCGGCCCGACCTCGATGCTGCCTACATGGCATTTGTTCAAGCCAGCAGCGGTCAGGGTGGCTGGCCGATGAGCGTGTGGCTCACTCCCGATGGTGAACCACTCGCCGGCGGCACCTACTTCCCGCCTGTTGATGGCCACGGCCGGCCGGGATTTCCGCGCGTCTGCAACGAACTCGCCCGCTTGTGGCGCAACGAACGGGCTCGTTTGCAAGCGAACGCCACCGGAATATTCGACCAACTCCAACGGGCCGCAGCTACCAGCGCCCCAGCCACCGAACTAACTGGTCAGAAAGTCTTCGACGGTTTTCTGGAGGATTGCCAGAGTGGGTTCGATGCCGAATGCGGCGGCTTTGGCTCCGCACCCAAATTCCCCCGCCCCACCGTCATCCGAACCCTGCTACAACTCGTCGAACGCGGCGGCCACGACTCCACGGCGGCTGCCAGCGCTTGGTCGATGGCAGAGCGCACCCTCCGCGCGATGGCGCTGGGCGGCATCCACGATCATCTCGGAGGAGGCTTCCACCGCTACTCGGTGGACCGCTATTGGCACATCCCACATTATGAAAAAATGCTCTACGATCAGGCACAACTGGCACTGGCCTATCTGGACGCATGGCAAATCTCCAGCAACCCACTCTTCCGCGACGTCGCCGAAGGCATTTTTAACTACCTTCTAACGACCATGCGCGACTCGGGCGGGGCCTATCACGCCGCTGAGGATGCCGACAGCCTGCCCGCGGCGGCGGCCATTGAAAAGCGCGAGGGGGCGTATTGGACGTGGCAAGCGGAGGAACTCTCTGCGCTGCCCGAGGCCCGCGACGCCGCGATCTTCGCCGCTGCCTACGGCATGGAGGCGGCTGGCAACGCCCGCCCTGCGAGTGACCCTCACGGTGTTCTAGCCGGACAGAACACGTTGTTCCGGGCATTGCCGGATGCCGAACTGGCGACGATGTTCGATGGCTCTGAGGCGCAAATCCGCACCCACCTCCAAGCCGCATCGCAGCGCCTGCTGGACATCCGAGCCCTCCGCCCACCTCCCCATCGCGACGACAAGATCGTCACGGCTTGGAACGGCCTAACCATCGCGGCGCTAGCCCGCGGCGCACGGGTTCTGGCACGCCCGGATTTGGCGGAGGCGGCCACTGCGGCGGCGGCGTTCCTGCGCCGAGAGTTATGGGATGGCAATGACCTGTGGCGCAGTTTTCGTGGCCGCCGCGGAACCGTCCACGGCTTCCCCGCAGATTACACCTGCCTCATCGCTGGCCTCATCGAACTTCACGCCATCTCCCCGACCGCAGACTGGCTCGAGTGGGCTCAATCGCTCCAACAAAGACTGGACTCCCAATTTTGGGACAACGATCGAACCGGCTACGTCATGCGCCCCGCCCTCGGTCCCAATACCTTGCTCGTCATCCGCGAGGATTACGACGGCGCCGAACCCTCCCCCAACCACCTCGCCACAGAAAACCTCCTCAAACTCGCTGCCATCCTGGACGATGACGCCCACCTTGCACGGGCCGAAGCCTTGTTGCAGGCGGGTTCGCGGATGCTCGAGACCCAGCCGTTTGCCGCTCCACTGCTCGTGGCCGCCCTCGACCTCCACCAACGCGGTGTCATGAAATTCCAAATCCCACCTTGCGCTCCGCCCGCACTATTGCAAAATCTCCACGCCAGTTTTCTCCCCCGCGCCGTCCACACCCAATCCTCCGGCACCTCAATCACGCTCTGTGAAGGCGTCACCTGCCGCAACTACCCGTAGCCACATGAAGCAAAACACGCTACCATACCAGGCCCATGCGACCTACTTAGCAGCCTCTGGCAGCGCGCTCTTCGCGTCCTTCTCTTGATCAGGGGCTGGCTGCGGGGGGGGCTTCAGCGGGAGGTGTCGCAGCGGGAGGTGTCGCAGCGGGAGGTGTCGCAGCAGGGGGTGTCGCAGCAGGGGGTGTCGCAGCAGGGGGGGTCGCGGCAGGGGGCGTCGCAGCAGGTGGTGGCGCGGCAGGGGGGGTGGCGGCAGGTGG
>CAIKHZ010000015.1 GCA_903827375.1 Akkermansiaceae bacterium | reverse complement strand
TTGGTTGGCGCGTGAGTTCAAATCTTCGATGAGGGGGCGCATCCCACCCGTAATCCATCCGAGATCGCCCCGTTCGTTCAGCCGAAAGTGATTTTCCCCACAGCCACAAGCTCTCAACCTACTCAAAAAAATAGGCACGGATTTCCATCAGATTCGGCTTGACTCCTGCCACGGCTTGTATCGACTGCCAGAGTAGTGATTCGGAACGGTTGTGGTTGATGTCATCGTCAACCATCCCGTTGCGCTCACTATGCCGAAACCCAGGCGTGCAGGATCGACGCCGTCGGCAATCAAAAACACACACCCAGATAGACCATGAGATTCCAAAAATCAGACAACCGAACTAGAGACAGCCTCAAACAATTCGCAATTGCGTTAGCCGTGGGAGCGGGACTCGCGGCAGGAGGTGCCCACGCGGCATCGCCTGTACTCAGCGGCCTCACGCTGCACTTGGATGCGAGCGAACCCGGGACAATGACACTCAGCGGCAGCACCGTGAACGAGTGGAGGGACCTGCAGGGGAGTTCCGCCAAGATGACGCTCAAGGGCGGCGCGCCGACGCTGGTGGCTTCCGGCATTGGCGGCATACCAACCGTGCATTTCAACAACTCAGCTTGGATGAATGACGGCGTCAATCACACGGCTCCAACCACCATCTTTTACGTCTCGCGGGAGACTGGAAGCAATAACAACCGTGTGCTCGGAGCGTCTAGCAACAATTGGCTGATGGGATACCACGGCGGCCAGCGAAATCGCTTCTACTTTGAAGGCTGGGTCGCCGGAAATGGCGATGGGCTCAGCCCGGACGCCAACCCGCACTTGTACGTGGCGACCATTCCGGGCAGCGGACAAAACTCCACGGTTTGGGCCGAAGGCGCCCAGCTGGCGACAAATCAAAACGGCATCCAAGGTCCCAACAATCTTGAGTTGAATGGCTACGGCAACGGCAGCGAACTGTCCGATTGCGATATCTCCGAAGTGCTGGTTTACAACCGCGTCCTGACCGGCCCCGAGTTGGACTTGGTCGGCGGCTACCTGACGGTCAAGTACAGCCTGACCACGTCGTACCCCCCGCCAAATCTGACGGTGAAGCTCACCAGTCCGTTTAACAATGAGGCGTTCCCGACGAACAGCGACGTGATAGCCAGCGCCAAGGTCATCAGCGGCACGGCCCCCTACAGCGTCTCGTTCTATAAGAGGACAGGCGCGGGTGCTTTTGCTCAGGTGGGCAGCACCCAAACCGACTCAGGACCGACCTTCACCCAGGATCTGGGCACCTTGCCTAACCAAACATACGAGGTCTATGCCTCAGTCACCGACAGCGTCGGCGCGCCAGCCACCTCCACGACCAACGCGTTCGCCGTGGCGGATCCGGTCGCGACCTCCATCGCGCTGGGCACATCCCACAGTCCCTCGAGCTATGGCCAGAGCGTGACGATTAGCGCCACGATATCGCCGACTCCCGCAGGCGGAACGGTGCAGTTCTACGACAACAGCAGTCCATTGGGCAGCCCGGTGGCGATCAACGCCGTCACAGGTACGGCAAGCATCAGCAGCAGCCTGCTTGCAGTTGGCGTCCATCCGATCACTGCGGATTATTCCGGCTACGGTGTTTCCCTAGGCAGCACCGCCCCTACCTTTGAGCAGGATGTGGTGCCGGCAGTACTGACGGTGAAGGCTGACACGAAGATCCGCATTCCCGGCACGGACAATCCGACATTGACCTACAAAATCACCGGCTATCAGAATGGTGAAAACCTGGCCAGTTCGGGTGTGACAGGTTCGCCCGATCTATTCTGTCCGGCAGACAGTTCGTCGTCGGTTGGGAGTTACGATATCACCTGCGGCGTCGGCAGTCTGAGTGCGGCCAACTACAGTTTCGCGACGATCAACGCGTCCTTGACGGTTCAAGTGGGTGCTCCCCCCGTCTCCAGCGGAATGGTCTGCTGGTATGACGCATCCACCATTGCCCTTGCTGATGGAGCTCAAGTGAACACATGGAATGATTTGTCCGGCAACGGGCACACCGCGACCCGCACCAGTGGCGCACCGAAGTTGGCATATGGCGACATCAAATACAACTCCAGTGAAGTTCCAAAGAAAGGGGTTCATTTCAGGGGCACGTCTGATTGGTTCGACTGTGCCGGCGGCATGTTTGTCAAAGAACAATACGTCGTGGTGCGCTCGCCGAATCCCGCATGGGTCGGCTCCGGTTCGTTCCTCGGCCGCAGATCCGTGGACTTTCTCTCTGTCCGGGCATCGAGCCACAATCTCTACAGCGGTTACTCAGGATTCTGGGATGACCAACTCCCCGCCGCGGTTTCCAGAAATGGCAGCGCTGTCTCCAGCAGTCGCGGCAGTATGCCTCGTGGGGGCTTCGAGCTGGCACCTATCACCGACTACATGCTGCTCAAGATTGTGGCGAACACTGGCGCAAGCGCCGCCAACCTAGCTGCCTATCCCTTTTATAACATCGGCCGCACCGAAACCTTGAGTGGTGCCGAAATGGACATCGCCGAAATGATCGGTTTCGAAACCACCTTGTCTGCCGCTGACGAGGCCGCTATGGGGGCCTATCTGGCTGCCAAGTACGGCTTGCTTACGACCTATCCGGACACATCGCCCCAGGCGTTGGTTCGCAGCTTTGCCGTCACCGGCATGACGGTGGCGATTGATCAGGCGAGACGCTCGGTCGTCATCAATGCCAACATCGGTTCGGATGTGTCGGCCCTCCAGCCCAGCTTCACGCTCTCCGATGGTGCGACCGCCACGGTCAACGGCAGTCCGTTTGCATCCGGTGTCACTCCGATCAACGGCACAGGCTTGCCGCTGCACTGCATCGTCACCTCGTCGGATGGGCTGATCACCAGCGACTATACCATCGTCATCAGGTACATCTCGCCCCTTGGCACCGCCATCACAATCCTAGACGTGACGGCAGCCACCGGTGACGGCAGGGAAATCCTCAATGACGGCACCTTGGTCGAAGCCAATCACGTCGGCGCAAGCGGGGTGACCGCAGTCACGCTCCCGAACGGACTGGTCTTTGGCACATCGACAAGCCACATGACCGGGTACGGCAGCGGCGCGTGGGGCGGTGGCGGTCAGAGCACGAACACAGACAGCAACAGTGCAGGATCGGCTTCTCAACTCACCGACGCCACGGACTATGGCAAACTGATGCGTGAATACATCTGGAGTTCGGTGAATGCCTCGCATTTGGATATTCCCGGGTTGACCCCCGGCCACACCTATCGGCTGCAGTGGATCACGACCAGTCCGCGGGGCGGCAATATCTCGGTGGAAGGCAGCCCATCCGTGGCGCTGGCTCCGAACTCCGCCCCTGCTAGGGTTTTTGCATTCACTTGGGTGGCTACCGACACGGTGGCCAATGCGGTGGTCACCAGACAAGCCGGCAGTTACCCCACGGACAGCGAAATTGTCTTCAACGGCTATGCCCTGCACGACATGAGCGTCGCCATTCCCGGTGCCCTCATCAGCGGTGTGACATCGAGCCAAACGATTGCGGCCGGCACTCCCACGGTGACTCTGAGCGGCACGGTGTGTGATGCCAGCAACTCGATCTATCCGACTCAGGGTGAAGCCGTCTCCGTCACGATCAACGGGGTGACCGAATACACTCCGCTAGGCGGCGGAGGCTCATTCTCGGTCGCATTCCCGACCGCCTCGCTCATCGGCGGCATCAACTACCCGATCACTTACAGTTATGGAGGCAATTGGATCACACTCGCCTCGGCCCCGGACAATACCAGCACGATGCTAGCGGTGAGCTCTCCGGCCATCATCGGCAATGTGACTCCGAGCCCGACCCGCGTGGTCGGTGGCTATCCAACCGTGACGTTGGGCGGCACGGTGAGCAACGGCGGCGCGGCTTTTGCGGCTGCCGGCGAACTCGTCCATGTCAGCATCAACGGAGTGACCCAGACGACCAGCATTAGCGGCAGTGCCGGGGCGTTTTCGCTCGCCTTCCCGATTGCGGGCATTCCGCTTGGTGCGCATACCATCACCTACAGTTATGCGGGCAACGGGCTCATGCTCGGCGCGGCTCCTGACCATATCGGCACCACGTTGACTTTGGTGGCCACAGCTGGCACGGCTTACGAGACGCTGGTGAAGGCATCCGGACCGGTGTCCTACTGGCCTCTGAATGAAACCAGTGGCACCACGGCTTTGGATGTTTCGGGATCCAACAACATCACCTATGGCGGGACCTACACCCTCAATCAGGAGTCACTGAGGAGCACCGACGGGCAGCCGAGTGTCTTGTTCACCAGCGCCACAACGGCCGCTGGCGGCAACACTGGAATCCCCTATAACTCCAGTCTCAATCCGCCTCAATTCACTGTGGAATTTTGGTACAAGCATCTCAACACGGGCACTGCTCAGTATCTCGTGTCCCTGCAGGACCGCAGCGGCAGCCCCGCTGCAAACCGCCTTGGCTATGCATTCCAACGGAATAACGCAGCCAACAGGTTCCAATTCACGTACGGGATTCCGGGTAATAACAATGGGACGATCCAAAGCTCGACCGACTTGGTCATTGGCAATGTTTATCATGTGGTCGCCACTTACGATGGCACCACGATGAGCATGTATGTGAACGGCGTCTCAAATGCCACTGCAAGCGCAAGCTATGTGCAAGCCAGTGCCACCCAGCCCGGCTTCACGATCGGTTCGCGCAACGGCAATACCTCCGCTGCCTGCAATATCCAAGATGTGGCGCTCTACAACCGCGCCCTCAGCGGGCCGGAAGTCCTGGCCCACTACCAAGGCGGGGTGATTGCCGCAGGTGGCTACAGCGACTGGGCCGCCACCTATGCCGGTGGCCAAGCCGCCAACCTGGACTACAACCATGACGGGGTGCAAAACGGAATCGCCTACTTCATGGGCAAGAACGGCATCGCCACCAATCCCGGTGTGGTCCTTGGCAAGGTGAATTGGCCGCACGCCAATGCGGTCACATCCTTCGGCGTGCAAGTCTCCAGCGACCTCGTCAACTGGGCGGCTGCCAATCCGGCCGACGTTGACACGGTGAGTAGCCCGGGGCACGTGATCTACACTTTGCCAAGCGGAGCAGGCAAGAAGTTCTGCCGCCTGACAGTGGTTCCGTAGTCACCAAGGCACAGCGTCCCAACTGACAGACAAAGCCCACATCGCCAAGGTGGCATCCCGTTCCGGGGTGCCACCTTTTTTGCGGCTGTCGTCCTCAGCTGCGGACGTTGAGATGGGCTAACAGCAGAGCGCAGAACATCAGGACAAGATTCTGGAGGGGCAACTTCAGCGGCGCGGGCAGTGCGTAGATGATCGCCACGGCAGGGGCACACCCCAACATTGGTGAGCAGCGTCGGCAGAAGGCTTCGGGCATACCAGCCGGGAGTTCTTGTTGATGGCCGAATGGACATTGTGGCACTTTACCCAATTCACATCGTAGATGTTAGGGCGATATTTGCCTCCGGCCATGACAGTATGTGCCTTAGGCATTGAGAGTGCCGCCGTGATCACGGCTTCCTGCGTTCCACGCTTTGATCCTAGTTTGGTGCCGCTTTGGTCGTAATTTCACGAGGAATCTAGGTTCAAGGACTCTGGGGCACGGCAGGGGGGGGAATCACCCAATGGTAAAATTTTGAGGAATGCGCTTGGAGCCGCGGGCAATACCCGCTAAACAGAGCGTAAGGAACAACGAACCCCTATTCCACCCCAGATCCAACAGGTATATGAAATCCCAAACTCGTCGTGAATTTGCCAAACTTACCTTGGCCGCCCTGCCCACCGCAGGTTTGCTATCCGTGATGAACCGGCTCAGCGCCGCCGACGCGCCTGCCCCAGCGGCGGTGCCTCCGAAGTTGCCCGGCGTTAGAATCGGCCTCAACGTCCCCTACAGCTTCGGCAATCCGCTCATGAGCGGCGACGAGATCCTCAAGAATTGTGCCGAGCTTGGCCTCAGTGGCGTTGAGTTGAGAACCCAACCGGTGGAAGCATTTCTAGGAGCGCCCGCCAAAGCTGATAAACTCGCCGAGTGGCGCAAATCGGTTTCCCTTGATCGAGTGAAGGACTTCCGCCAGAAGTATGAAGCCGCGGGCGTGCCCATCGAGATTGTCAAAGTGGACGGACTGTTCAAGATGGCGGATGAAGAATTGGATTACGTTTTTGCCTTGGCCAAGGCGCTCGGCGGCCGGGCTATTTCCTCGGAGATCTCCCTGCAGGATGCCGACCTCAAACGCATCGGAAGCTTTGCCGACAAGCACCAATTCATGGTCGCATATCACGGCCACGCAGCCACCACCCCGGCACACTGGGAAAAGGCATTCACTTTCGCCAAGTTCCACGGTGCAAACGTGGATCTCGGGCATTTCGTTGCCGGCAACAATATCTCGCCCGTGCCCTTCATCAAACAGTACCACGAGCGCATCTCACACGTCCACGTCAAGGACCGCAAACTGAAGAATGGACCTAACACCCCATTCGGCGAGGGCGATACCCCCATCGTCGAGGTCCTGCGCCTGATCCGCGATAACCAATGGAATATCCAGGCAACCCTCGAATTCGAATACCAAGTGCCCGCCGGCTCCACCCGCATGGCCGAACTCGCCCGCGCCGTCAAATTCTGCCGCGACGCCCTCGCCTAACCCCGGAAACCGAAACGGGAGGTAACTTGCGCCGGATGAAGGGCTAGCCGGTAGGGACCACCGCCGAAGCACACAAACTGGCCGGTATTGTTTACGCAATGGTTACTACTCAGGTCGCCTCGTGATGAGGCTACCTGAGTAGTAACACGCAATGATCAAATCCTGCCGCCAAGATGGCGGCGCTTCCCGAAGATACGCTCCCTCCGGGGGCAACGCGCAGGATTCCTCGATCGCCTCATCAGGTAGGCGGCAGCACCTCATGCCTCCTCGGTTGGAGCGTCCACCCGCAACAAACCATCGGTTAGAATCCGCGCTCGCAAACCACCACCGCAGTTGATTTTGAGAAAACTCTCGATACCCGCGCCGATGGCAGTGTCCATCCAGTAACACGGTCGGCATTCCTCGCAGCCCTCAAATTCGATGCCTTGGAACCGGAAACGCTTGCCGATCCACTCACCCAGATTCACGCCGCTAACCAACAGATTGCGACGAAACGCCCCAGCTGGCAACGCCGCTACATCCAAGTGTTTTCTAACAGCATCGACAGTGGCTTTGTCAAAAAACGTCACCTGCCCCTTGAAGTCCGGCTGGTGCCCGAAATAGCGATCGCCGCGCAGCCCCATCCCGGCAACACACTCGACCTGCCGGACCTCAACAATTCCATGGTCCAGCCGGTCCAGCCCGTGGCGGCCGCGGAAATCGTGCCCATCAGATAGATAGATTCCGTGCAGTGCCGCCACCATCTCGGGCAATCGTTCGACAGCGCCTGCCATTTCGGTCTGCACGTTGTCCGGGCCGACCCAAGCGCATGTGCCATCGACATAGCTTTCCTTTTTCCAAATCGGCAGTTCATGCTTGAGCCGATCAAGAATGGCACGGCTCCCAGCGAAGGCGGCGTCGCGATGCGCACTGGCCACTCCCACCCACACAGCCAAGTCGCCAATGCCCAGTTCACCGCAGCGGTGCACCGCGCAGGCACCTGCCAATCCATGCTGGCGCGCCTCTTGCTCAAGGATGGTCCGGCCGGTCTTATTCGCAAGGGCCGGATATGCTTGGTACTCGAGCCCGGTCACGAGTTGCCCGGCATTGTGATTGCGCACGCGCCCTTCGAAGGTAACCACAGCACCAGCGGCCGGGTCCTCCAGTGCGGCGGCCAGCAACGCCACCTCGATGGCTGCTGGGGACATGGCAAAATGAATCTTGGCAGGCATGTGTTTGATAGATCATCCGCCCGACATGGGAGGAAGGAAGGCGAGCGTGTCGCCGGGTTGCAGGGCATGCTGCCAGCTGGAAAACTCATCGTTCACCGCCACCCGCAGCTGTCCGGCGGACATGCCTAGGTCATGAATGGCAGTCAGCTCCGCATACACCGCCGCCGGTGTGGCACCCGTGCAGGCAATCCATTCCTCCCTGAGGCCTCGGCGCTCGGCCAGCACCCCGAAGTATGATATCCGATAGGTCTGGGACGCGCTCATGGATTGCGGCTGGCCTCCCATTCATCGGGTGTGTTGGCGTTATCCAAGGCACCGGGACTAACCGGTTCTAGCAGCCGGCACTGGTGCTTGATTAGAATCTTGCGCGGGCAGCGCAGCGCCGCCGCCATCGCTTCTTCCAGCAATTCCGCTGCTGCCGGCGCGTACAGGGCGCACAACGGCTCGGGCAGCCCGTCGTGTTCACTGCGATACGCCAGCAACACGTCACCCGGCAACTGACTGCCGATGAGCGCCCGCAACGTCGCCAGATCCAAGCGCGGCAAATCACAGGCAACAACCAACCAATTCGCCTCGGGGCGACTGCGCATCGCCGCCAGCATGCCGGTGAGCGGCCCGGCGCTGGCCCCTGCTGGATCGCGAATGAGCGCTGGCACCGTGCCACCGGCAAACCCGGCGGGCAAATCCTGGTCCGCCCGCAATGAAAGCGCGACCCACCGGCAACCCGCCTCACCTAACAATTCATAGGTGCGCAAGGCCAGGGTCCGACCATCCCCATGCACCAGAGACGCCTTGTCCGATCCCATCCGCGAACTGCGGCCTCCCGCCAACACCAGCCCGCAGAGCTCCTGCCCGCTGTTGCTAATTGATCTTACGGTGAGCATTGGTAGTCGCCGGACTTCCCTCCTGTTTTTGATAGCAATCGAACGGATTGGATGACGACGCCCTTGTTGATGGCCTTTGTCATATCATAAATAGTTAGGGCGGCGGCTGAGGCTCCGGTCATCGCCTCCATCTCCACGCCGGTCTTGCCGGTGCAGCACACCTCGCAGTGAATCCTCACCCCGGTGGCGGTGGCTTCGATTCGCACCTCGCAGTTTTCAAGCAGCAGCGGATGACAAAAGGGAATGAGCGTGCTGGTTTGCTTCACCGCCATGGTCGCTGCAATGATAGCCGTCTGCAACACCGGGCCCTTGGGGCCTTGGATTTCATTGTTAGAAAACCGGGCCATTACCTCCGCGCCAAGCTCTACCACCGCCTCGGCAATCGCACTGCGGCGGGTCTCCGGCTTGTCTGCCACATCCACCATGGTCGGCTTGCCATCGCGAACATGGGTCAGGGTGGTTAGGTTAGGGTTCATGGGATTCATAGCCAGGGGAGAAAAGCATAGGATTGTGGTAGCGGCTGCAGGCGTTCCGGCATGGGCGGCAAGGTAACACAACCGCTGCTGCTGAGCAAACCTGCGAAATCCCCGCTGTTGGACGGAGGCACCGCTTGGGCAAGTCCGGCAGCATTGATTAGAACCGGCAGGTGAGTCGTCAAGCGCACATGCCAGGGCACCGATCCTTCCATGATCACCTGGCATGTGCGCCCGCTGCTGCGGCCCGCTGCATGATCCAGTGCGGCCAGCGCCAATACATGCAAGGTGGTAAGCGCCGACACCGGATTGCCCGGCAAGGCAAGAAGCATCTGACCGGCCGGTCCGATCCAACAGCCCATCGGTTTGCCGGGACGCTGCGCCACGCCGTGAAACAGCCGTCGGCACCCTAAGCGCTCGAGCGTCTCAGGCACGAAATCCCTCGCACCCTTGGACACCGCACCACTTAGGATTAACCAGTCATGCACTTCCATGAGCCCATCCAGCACCCTCGCGGCCACCACCTCATCATCACCTAACAAGGTCACCCCACCGGCCGGATAGCCCGCCACTCGCAACGCTGCCGCGATCGCGTGACCATTGGATTGACGGATTTGATGCGGCAATGGACGGGCGTCGATTGACACCAACTCGTCTCCGGTAGCAACAATGGCGATGCGGGGCGGTTTGGCCACCGCAAGGGTCGAGTAGCCGAATGAGGCGGCCACTCCAATTTCCCGCGCGCCGATTAGACGACCTGGCAAAACCAACTGCCGCCCGCTCTCAACATCACTGCCAGCCTTGTGCACAAATCCCCCCGGCTGCGGAGGCTCATCCGCTGCAAACCAGATGTCAGCCCCGCAGCGCCTCTCCACCTGCTCGATTGGCACCACGCAGTCACTACCCAATGGCAAACTCGCCCCGGTCATCACCTCGATGCAATTCCCCGCCCCTAACGGCAGCAGCGCAGCCACTTGCCCCGCGTGCCCGACCCCAGTCACCTGAAAGCCCGACAACCTGCCCCATTCCGCTGCACGCAAGGCGAAGCCATCCATCATCACCCGGTCGAATGGCGGCTGCATGCGGTCGGCCACCAGCGGCTCGCGCAGAACCCGGCCAGCAGCCTCCCAGATGGGCACACGTTCAGCTGCCATCGGCGTCACTGCACCAAGCAGCCGGCTCCTGGCATCGCTGAAAGGCAACAGGCTCACATCGTTAGAACGTGTAGTCCAGTTCCATGGAGAGCCGGGTCGTTGTGGGCAAGCCGGTGCTGCCGACAAACGCCGCTCCATTGGATTCAAACAATGAGAATTTGACAATGGAGCTGAAGTGATCGTCAAATTTCTTGGATAACACCGAGTCAACCTCCCAGCCATAGCCCGTCGAGATCTCATCGTCGCCATATGCATGCAGCGCATTCGTCCACTGTATGCCATAGCATATCGGCAATGCGTGCGAGATATACACATCGGTCAATCCGTGGTGGTTACCCTCGATCCGCCCGCCAATGAACGCGTCGGCGTAGCCATTGAACGTATGCACCGTCGCCAGCGGCGTCTTGAATCCCGCGCCGAGTTCTTCCAGCCCGAGCACCAGTGTCTGGTCGCCTATCTTCTTAGTGGCCGTAAAGTGCCCGTAAAACGCCTGCCCATCCGCGGCCAATCCCGAACGGTCCTGCACCGCAACTTCACCATACAGCGTCAAATCCATCACGTCCCCCTTCGCGCTCACACCGAACGTGTTGTTATCCCAATTCCGCTTGTGTTCAAAATCCATGAGATAGGCGTAGCCGCCGAGCGTCAGCCCGTTGATGCCGGTGTACGATGCGTTGAACAGATTGACGTTGGCAGACACATCCGCGACGTTGTCAAACAGCGGTGCCGTGGTGAGCGCTGAGTTCGCCTCACTCCCGTAAATCCTGTTCACCTGGGTGAGGTGGGCATACTTCAGCGTCAGTCCATCGATGGATTTGTTGCTTAAAGAGATTGCATCAAATGTTTGCTCGTTTTGCCGCCAGCCGCTATTGCCGATGAATGCGGCATTGTCATATATAAGACGCTGCCGGCCGACTCTAGCAACCGTATCAAACCCATCGTATTGGAGAAACGCCTGGTTGAGCTCGGCATTGCGCGGATCGGCTATCACCGAATTGGCCCGATCTGATGGATAGGCCTGTGGCCCGGCACCGCTATTGTAGTCCGCCCCAAGCACTTCGGTGAATTCACCCTCCACCAAGCCGCTGAAGCCGTTCCATGCCTTCGTTTTCAACCCGATGCGCTCCCGTAGGGTCAATGCCGTCGATGGATCCTTCCCGTCAACACCCGCGTACTCGTAGCGGGCTCGAATGTCTAAGAGCGGGGTTATCCACTTGCTATCGGCAGCAGGCACCTGCACCTGCACCGTAGGTTCTGTATTCCCGGCATGCAGCATGCCGGCACTGGCTATCAATAGTATGGATTTTCTTTTCATGATGATGGCACCCTCATCGGGGCACGCACAGATTGCCCGCCATGGCCCACGATACAAGAAAAAATTATCATGATTTTCTCTCAATCGCCTGAAAGCGTGATCTCCCGTCTCCGCCCTGGGCATTTGCCTCCAATAAAGGGGATGGATAGGCTAGCCGGGAATCTCGTCGGAATAGTTGAGTGGTTCGTGTGGCCTCGGTCCATGGTCTTCAAATACATGATCCAAATGCGGCGTGGCGCGCTTGAGCAACTTCAACACCACCAGATGCATCCAGATGAGACTCGCCAAAGTGACGCAAAACAAAATTGCGAACGTTGTCTGGGGAATACCGGTGGCTTTGAATGAATAGGCAAACAACAGGGGTAGGAAAAAACCGCCAAGAGCGCCGAACAAACCCACCAGACCGCCGACCGCGCCGACATCATTCGGGAAGTATTCTGGAATATGCTTGTACACGGCTGCCTTGCCGATGCCCATGCCGCAACCGACGACAAACACCAGCAAGGTGAACAGATAGGGTCCCATCACGAAACGCAGCGTCTCAACCTGGCCGCTTTCGTGAATCTTCTTCGGCACATACAGGACGATGTGGCCCTGCGGCGCGGAGAGCACCAAGAGGGCCAGCAACATTACCCAGAACACCCAGTACATGATCCGTCTCGCACCAAACTTGTCAGAGAGCCAGCCACCGAACGGCCGCAGCAAGCTCGCCGGAAATATAAACAGCGCCGTCAGCAACGCCGCATCTCTCAACTCCATCCCAAATACATCCACGTAGTATTTTGGCAACCACATTGACAGCGCCACATACGCCCCGAACACAACCACATAATACAAGCTGAAGCGCCATACCCGCATCTGCCGCAGGGGCCGCAGCAAATCACGGATTGGGCGCCCGGCCCCGGGTTTGTGATCGTGGCGTGGGCAGCTCATCCAGATGGCTGCGGCCATCACGATGAGTAAGCCGCTGTAAAGCATCGGCACGAAGCGCCAACCTCCGGGCACAAACCCGCCGATGTAGCCCGCAGCAGGCACCAAGCCAATCAACCACGGCCCGATGATTTTGGTCACCGAGGCGCCGACATTACCCGCACCAAACACACCTAGCGCAAAGCCCTGGCGCTGGCGGGGATACCAGGCCGAGCACCAGGCAATGCCCACCGAAAACGCGTTGCCCGCCATGCCAGCAAGGAATGCGTAGATCATCAACTCAGTGAAGGTACTCGCACGGCTCACCATGAAGGCAGGAATAGCCGTGGCCCCGACCAGAAGAGTCATCACCAGGCGCCCACCAAAGCGGTCCGTCCACAGGCCGAAAAGCAGACGCCAGATCGATCCATTGAGCACCGCTATGGCAGTTAGCCATCCGAATTGCACGTCGCTGAGTCCGAACTCCTTGCGAATCGGAATCCCCAGCACACCGAACATCAACCACACCGCAAACATCAGCGTAAACGCCATCGTGGATAGCGTCAAAACTGTCCGGCTCTCTGCGGAGCTCGTGCTGGCAGCGATCGGCAATTTGCTTGCATTCATATCACAATAAATCTCTATGAAGGAACCTCCGCGCCACGCCGTGCATAATACCACCAGTTGAGCGCAGTGGCCACCATGCAGAAGATCAACAGACCCTCAAAGAACGCTACCGGAGACCCAAAGCTGGCCTTCGCCTTGCCAATGAGTGTCGCAAAGACAAACGGCCCGTAGGCGGCAATGGCGGCGGTGAACCCGATCACCCCGGCCGCTTGTCGCGGCGAGTGGGCAAAGATCACCGGGAACTGGCGGAAGGTCGCCGCGTTGCCAATGCCGGTGAAGAAAAACATACCTAACATCACTGCCACGAAAACCGGAAACTGGTCCATCGAGGCTGGAGTCAACAAGCCCCCGAAGCTCAGCCAGGCGGCGCCCCCGATCAGACCGAAGCCGCAAACCTGCGTGAACCTGGCACCGCCCCACTTATCGGTGAGGGGGCCTGCCAGCACCCGCATCGCGGAGCCGACCAACGGTCCGTAAAACGCATAACGAAGCGGGTCGGGGGCATTGGGAAAGCCACCGTACACGGCCTTGATCAACAGCGGAAAGGCGGCTGATAGACCGGAGAACGCGCCGAAAGTCATCACATAGGTAATGGTGCAGCAGTAGGTGTGCTTGTTGGCAAAGATATCGAGTTGCTCGCGGAACGATGCTTTGACGGGCACGTTGCGCAGCATGATCCAAGCGGCAATTCCGACCAAGAGTAGCAGCGGGACATACCAGAAAGCGGAGTTTTGCAACCACAGCGGGCTGCTTTTGCCAGCCTTGGTGAATGTTTGGGACGCGCTCAAAGCCCCGCTGCCAATAGCAAAGGTGATGATCCATGGAGTGATGAACTGAGTGACGCATACGCCGAAATTCCCGACGCCCGCCTGAATCCCCAGCGCGGTGCCTTGCAGTCGTTTCGGAAAGAACACACAGGTGCTCGGCATATAAGATGAGAAATCGCCACCGCCCATGCCAAACAACAGTGCCAGCACCAGAAACATCCAGAACGGAGTCGCTGGATTCATCACCGCAAATCCCAGCCCGATACAAGGCAGAATCTTCGCCAGTGTTGCTAGAGTGATGACTTTTCGGGTGCCGAAAATCGGAATGAGAAACATATGAATCAGGCGCAACGTGCCACCTGCCAACCCGGGCATGGCGGCCAGCCAGAACAGCTGCATCTCGGTGAATTTGAAGCCGATGCCCGGCAATCGCACCACCACAGCGCTCATCACAAACCACGTCGCAAATGATAGAATCAGTGAGACCGTGGTGATCGACAAGGTCTTCCAGGCAATCCTCTTGCCGCTCTCTTCCCAGAACGTCGCATCCTCCGGTCGCCAATCGCCAAGATAATCAGTGGCGCTCGTCGGCGCATCTACAGTGGCTCGTTGTTTCATAGATCTTTGGGTCTTATTGGGTTGTCCGATTGCAGGCTCTTGCATGATTCTTCACCATCGCCTCCCGCCTGTCAGTGCGGCGTGGAATTGTGAGGCTCGTCCGCTTCCTCGTCGTCCTCCAGACGGGTGGCGACGTCGAAGCCATGTAGCAGGTGCTGCAGGCCCCAGAGTCCCAGCACTGTGGCGGCAAGCATCAGCAGGATCTGTCCGAGATTGGCTGATAGATTGGCTTTAAAAAGCAACCACGGGCGGCCATCGCTCTTGATTAGTGGATGGGTACCAGCCCGCAATTCATCCGCATCACTGATGCCATCGCCGTCCATATCACTGTCCTTGGGCAGGCGATTAGCCAACTCCCCAGGCGTGACCCGCAATTCCAAGAACTGCTTCCTGCCGAGGCTGTTGATGATGTGATTGCCAAAGGCATTGAGAATGGGGCTCTTGACGCTGGCGTTTGGCTCAAACGCAACCCGCGCCCGCCCAAGCTCCGTTTGCTCGGCAAGACTGAGGTGGCCAATTTGCCCAGGTGCATTGCCCTCCGGACCATCCGAGTGCACGTGGCACATCGCACAATTGACCGTGCGTCCGGAACTCAGGCTGATCGCCCTCTGAAATTCCGGATAGGCACGGGATGTCCCGGCGAGGGCAAGCAGGACCAGCACGGGATAACAAGCGGTGAGCGGATTGGAGCGCATGATTAGCCTTTGAAGAGGTGATAGATATTTTCGCCGAAGAGGGTCATTACCAGAAGATAGATGCCGGCCGCGATGGCCACCAAGCGAAGGGTCTTGCGGTTGGTGTTTTGGAAGATCCACGGGGTTGCCAGGAGCACCAGCGCCAGCACGGCGGAACCTAACAGGATAACCCATAGTGGCAGCAACTCCAGAGGGTAGTAAACCCAGAAGAAATACCACTCGGGTTTGATGCCGTCCGGCGTGGATCCCTTCGCGTCGAACGGCTCAAAGAGCGGATAGGCAAACAGAGACTCAAACGGCAGGCACACACCGAGGATGAACAACACCATGAACGCAATTCCCCACACACGAAGATCTTTGAGCAAAAACGTCGGGAAGAATTTCTCCATCCGCCGGGGTTTCTCATCGACCCCTTTGCTCATGCCGTGCAATTGCACCGACACCAGATGGAAGCCGAGCACCCCGAAAATCGCCAGCGGCAACACGATCACGTGAATGGCAAAGAACCGGCTCAGCGTGGCCTGCCCCACCGAGGCCTCGCCTTGGATAATCTCCTTCACCAGGCGCGGCCATTCGGCCATAGGCCCGGGCAGGTAGCCACCGATTTGCTCAATAGTCTGGAGACCGATCTTTGTGGCGTTGACCGCAACCTGGTGCCACGGAAGCAAGTATCCGGTGAAGCCAAAGCCAAAAGTAATTCCCAACAACAGCACTCCGGTCACCCAGGTGAGCTCACGGGGCTTTTCAAACGCCTTCATCGCGAAGGCTGTTAGCAAATGCACCAACACGCTGCCGATCATGAGTGACGATGCCCAGGCATGAACATTGCGCACCAGCGCCCCGGCGGGCACTTGCTCGGTGATGTACTCAACCGATGCGTGAGCATCACTGACCGTCGGCTGATAGTAAAACAACAGCATCAGGCCGGTGGCAATCTGCACCATCAGGAAAAACATCGCCAAGCCGCCAATGTAGTAGCCCCAGGCCAATCCATGAACCGGAACCTCCTTCTTCTGCACCATCGAGGCATAATTCATTTTCTCGACCGGCAAGCGCTCGGCGAGGTACTTCTCGGTGTGACTCAGGATCTCTTTGGCGTTCATTGGGGAGCTTCTTTGACTTCAGTCTCGGGGGGGGGAGCATTGCTGCCTTATGCCGCTGTCTTTCCCGGCTTGGTGATATACAAACTGCTCTGCGCCAGCGCCTCCGGCGCTGCCACCTTGCCAGAAGCCTGCCCCGGCGTGTTGCTGGCCAGCACTTTGCCGCCTGCATCCACCAACGCCCAGGCAATCTGCGGCAACGGTGCCTTGGCCGGCGCGCCCGGATTCGGCATTCCAGTGAGTATATCGAAGTACGAGATATGGCAGGGGCACATGATGCGTCCGTTTTCATCGAGCGTGCTGCTGACGGTGCACCCGAGATGAGTGCATTTGGCGGAGATCACGATGGGCATGCCATCTTTGCCCTTGAACGCGAGCCCCGGTGCCATGGCATAGTCAATGAAATACTTGCCCTTGACTGCGTCCAGTTCGGCATAGCCTGCCACCAAGATCATTGTGTTTCGCTGACGCTCCAACTCATAGGAGCGTTCCTCAGCGGTGAGCTTCAAGCGCTGAAGTTTTTTTTCTAGCAGGGCGGACTCGGCTTCCGGGTCCTGGCTGGCTCCCTTGAAGAAGTTGATCGCCTTGGACGAAACTCCCAGGGCCAGCAAGCCGGTGGCACCCGTCACCCCCGCGGCTCCCTTGATGAATTCGCGGCGGCTCTCCGCCCGGATAGAGGCGGCCAGCGCCTGCTTGCGGCGGCGGGTGGTATTCCAGATGACCAGTTGTGGAGCGCGCCACAGATATTGGAATGGCACAGCGAGGATGTGAATGAGCCGCGTGAATGGCAGCAGCAGGACAAACAGCCAACCGCCAATCAGATGCAATTTAAACAACATTGGAAACCCGGATACATAGCTCATGTCCGGTTGCAGAGCCAGCAGGCTCCAGAAATATGGCACGACCGTGGCGGTGCTCCACGCCGAGCCGTAGCGGAAGCTGACGGCCGACAAGAGTCCCACAAGCACCTGCAGGAACAACAACGCCACCACCAATAGATCCGAAGTGGTCGTCACCGCCTGAATTCGTGCGGAAGTTAGGCGGCGATAGATCAGCGTGCTCAGTCCGGCGAGGGCCAGCAGGGAGCAGGCCACGCCCACGGTTTCAATGAGGTACATGGCTGGCGGGACTGTCAGGATGTACGACCAGACTTGTGGCAGCAACAAAGCGATGCCGTGCCCTGCCAGCACGCCCATGATGCCGATGTGCCAGGGTGCCGAGCCCCACAGCAACTGACGGTCCTCCAAGAACTGCGAGGAGCGCGCAGACATCGAGAACTTGCTGAAACGGGCCCGCCGCACACAACCAATCGTCGCCACGATCAATGCTATGTAGGGAAGCCCGATAAATAGGAATGCGTCAATCATGTTGGTTAGAATGTTAGAGAAGAGGTGGACGAACCGCCGGCCTGAGCGGCCAGGCCATGCTCGAGGGGGCCATCGATGATGGGCTGTGGCTGCGGGCCGCAATTGCAGCCATCGGTTACGGTTGGGCAGAGGCCGTGTTGGCGCATTTGGTCGAGCGGGCTGAGAGGGGCTTGAATACCGGGATAATTGCCGCGCAGTGTGTCGTCGAGGGCAACAAGTGCAAACCGGTAGGGATGATCGTCAGGCAAAGCGCTGTGGATTTTTGCCAGCGGTCCGAGCAGACAGAACTCAACCAACTCACGGCGGGCCGGTTCATTTAGCGACGCGGCATAACCCAGGATCACCGCGAGATGATCCGGCAATTCCCCTTCGGTATCAAACTGCTGAAGCTCATACTGGCTGTTGAGGGCGGCCATGAACTCGCCTCGCTTAAAGTTTTCCTCACCGAACAAGTGAATGCTCACATAAGGCACGCAACGCGGCATCACGTCAAAAGTGGCGGTGTATAACTCCTCGCGTTGGTCTTGATCCAACTCACTGAGGGCCTGCTGAAACTCCGCCAGCGGCAGCCCCCCCACAGTGGCCAAAGCCATGGAGAGAACCTGCTCGAAGTCCGCTGCCGGATAGCTCAACAAGCGGCTGAGCAGGGCAAGTTTGGTGGAGAAACTTGCGACTGCGGAGGCCGGGGGATAACTGGCGGCTGAGGTCATGCTCGCGGATGGAAGGTGGGTTCGAGGGAGAATCCTGTGCAGCCCTTGCATGCTTCCGGACTGCAACTGCTTTCGATGGCCTCCTCGCGCTGCAGTGGCGGCAACACAAAGCGCTGGAAATGCGTCGGGATGGCCGTCATCGCATAGATCTGCTCGACTTCTTCCGGAGTGGTGCGCGCTTCTCGCAGGATTTTATTCACGTCGTTCTCATCCATGTCGCGCACGCTCTGCCAGCGCTTGAAGTAGCGAACGGCCATGAGCTTTCGCATCACCGCTTCGATGATGTCCACGTTGCCCGCGCTGAACAGGCTGGCCAAGTACTTCAGTGGCAGGCGCGATTGGTCGAGACTGGTGAAAAAGTCCTTGGCGTCATGGTTGTAGGTGCCATTGGATGACTTGCCCATCACAGGCAGGAGGGGCGGCACATAGAAAAGCATCGGCATCGTGCGGTATTCGATGTGCAGCGGCAGCGCCAACTTCCACTCCATGATATACTTCCACGCTGGCGAGTTTTTGGCGGAATCCAGAAACTCCTCGCTGATGCCATTCTTGCGCGCGGCGGCAATCACCTGCGGATCGTTCGGATCGAGAAACGCCATGCGCTGGCTTTCCACCAATGCGCGGTCAGGCACCTTCATCGCGTCCGGCACCCGGTCCGCGTCATACAACATGACGCCCATGTAGCGGATGCGGCCCACACACGAGTGAAAGCACGCCGGAGGTTGGCCGGTTTCCAAGCGCGGGAAACACAGCACACATTTCTCACTCTTGCCGGTCTTCCAGTTGTAATAAATTTTCTTGTAGGGGCAGGCGGCGACGCAGGCGCGCCAACCGCGGCATTTCTCCTGGTTGATGAGGACAATGCCATCCTCGCCCCGCTTGTAGATGGCACCGGACGGGCATCCTGCGACACAGGTGGGATTGGCACAGTGATTGCAGATTCGCGGGAGATAGAACATTGTCAGGCGCTCCACCTCAAACAACTGGTTGCGCTCTTCCTCGGTTAGCTTGTCGAGGTTGAGGTCGTTTTCCGCATAGATCGGCGAGCCTGACAAATCGTCATCCCAATTCGGGCCGCTCTTGATTTCGATCGGCTCGCCGGTGATCAGTGAAATTGGAACCGCTGTCGGTTGGTCGTCGCTGAGCTTGGCCGTGAACAAATCGTCGTACTTGTAGGTGAACGGCTCATAGTAATCATCGAGGTTGGGCTGGTTCGGATTGTAGAACAGCTTCAGATATGAATCCGCCTTGCTCTGGCAGCGCGTCCGCAACTTGCCAGCCCCGTCCCACTGCCAGCCGCCGTTGAATTTCTGCTGGTCCTCCCAACGGGTTGGATAGCCGGTGCCGGGCTTGGTTTCGACGTTGTTCCACCACATGTATTCGGCACCCGGGCGGTCTGTCCACACGTTCTTGCAGGCGACGCTGCAAGTGTGGCAACCGATGCACTTGTCGAGGTGGAAAATAACGGATACGTGAGCTCTGACGTCCATGATATTGATAGAATACTAGTAAACAACTTGCTGCAATTTGCGCACGATGACGAAGGTATCGCGGTTGACTCCTTGGGGGCCCCAATAGTTGAAGGCGTAGGTGAATTGGCCGTAGCCGCCGATCATGAACAAGGGTTTCATGCGGGTGCGAGTGAGGCTGTTGTGAACCCCGGCGCGACGCATGCCACGTTCCGGAGACTTGGGCACGCCCAGAGTGCGCTCCGGGGCATGATAGAGCAGACAGATGCCGCTGGGAATGCGGGCGCTGACGATGGCGCGGGTACACACGACGCCGTGGTCGTTGAACACTTCCACCCAGTCATTGTCACCGATGCCGATGAGGTCGGCGTCCTTGTCATTGACCCACACCGGATAGCACCCTCGCGAGAGTGTCTTCATCCGCAAGGTGTCGCCGTAAGTCGAATGAATGTGCCACTTGCCGTGGGGTGTCAGGTAGTTGAGCACCATGCCACCGCTGCCCCTAGGCGTCTGGACCAGATCGCGGGTCTGGCGCAACTCGCCGCGCGGTTTGAAGGTTGGTAGGTTTTCGCCAAAAGCGATGTAGGATTCGTGATCCAGATAGAGATGCTGGCGCCCGGTAAGGGTGCGGAACGGGATTTTCTCCTCAATGTTCTGGCAATAGGCGGCGTAGGTGCGCTTGCCATTGGTGATGCCCGTCCAGAACGGCGTGGTGAGAGTGCGCCGAGGCTGGGTGGTTAGATCATCGAAGGTATAGCGCACCGCTCGGGTGTCTCGCGCCAGGTGGGTGTGGTCGATACCGGTTTTGATGGACTCGCTTTCATAGGCGCGCCAAGCCATTTCGCCGTTGGTTTCCGGCGCGAAGTGCAGGATCACGTTGCAGGCGTCTTTATCGACGCGCAGGCTCGGGTAACGTTTGCCGCCCCATGACTCGGTGGGATGCGTCTCCAGGTACGCGTCGTAGGCGTCGTCCACGTCGTAGTGGGTGCCGTGCATGGCTAGGCCGTTATTGCGGAAATTGGGTCCGAGCGAGATGAATCGTTGGTAAACCTGGCTGAAATCGCGGGTGACGACTTTTATGTTAGGGGCGGTTTTGCCCGGGATCAGTTCGCATTCGCCCTTGGCCCAGTCCTTGACGGTGGGTTGGGCGAGTTCCGCCGGAGTGTCGTGCATGAGCGGCGAGACGAGGATATCTTTGACTGGTTCGGGGAAATACTGCGGTGCCATGCGCGAGGTTTCCTCGGCGATGCCCTTGAAGATATCCCAGTCGCTCTTGGATTCCCAACAGGGCGGCACCGCCGCCTGCAGCGGATGGATGAAGCTGTGCATGTCCGTCGAGTTGAGGTCGTTCTTCTCGTAGAAGGTTGCGGCCGGCAGCACGATGTCGGAGTAGAGCGCCGATGTATCCATGCGGAAGTTCAAATCGACCACCAGATCCATTTTCCCGAGTTGCACCTTGTCATGCCAGACGACGTCTTCGATATCCGGTTTGGCGCATTCCTCGGCGATGGAATTGTGGTGTGTGCCCAGATAGTGTTTGAGGAAATACTCGTGACCCTTGGCCGAGGAGCTAAGCGCGTTGCCCCGCCAGATATAGAACAGACGCGGGAAGCTCTCCGGATTGTCGGGATCTTCCAGGGCAAACTTGAGTTTGCGCTCCTTCAACTGTGCGACGACCCAGGCGACGATCTCCTCGTCGGAATTCGCCCCGGCGGCCTGAGCTTCCTCAACCAGCGCGAAGTTGCTGCGGGTGAATTGCGGATAACAAGGCAGCCAGCCGAGCCTAACCGCCATGGCGTTTTTATCGGCGGTGTGGCCGTGGGCCATGGCATGTTTGTCGTCACTCACCGGGCACATTTCGCTGAATGAGCGGTCATAGCGCCACTGGTCAGAATTCATGTAGTGGAACGAGGGCGAGTTCATCTGGCGCGGGGGACCGGCCCAGTCGCCGCCAAACGCGATGGGTGCCCATGACGTTTGCGGCACGAGTTTTTCCTGACCGACGTAATGATTCAAGCCGCCGCCACTCTTGCCGATACAGCCGCAGAAGATCAGCGAGTTGATCACCGCGCGGTAGATCAGGTTGTTATGATACCAGTGATTGACGCCGGCCCCGATAATGACGCTGCATTTGCCGCCGGTGAATTCGGCGGTTCGCGCCCATTCACGGGCGAAATTCACTGCCACACTGGCGGCCACGCCGGTGAACGATTCCTGCCATGCCGGGGTGAACGGCTGGCTGGCGTCGTCATAGCCGTTAGGCCATTCGCCGTCGAAGCCGCGCACGATGCCATATTGCGCGAAGTACAATTCCATCGCGGTGGTGACGTAAACCGGACCGTCAAGCGTCTCGATGCGGCGGACGGGAACGTGGCGGAGGATGACCCTGGCGTTGGTGCCATCCGAGAAGTCGGTCACTGCCACGGGCAGGGTGGTGTCATGCGCATCCTTGAGTTCTAGCAAGGGAATGATCGGCTGGTGGGTGTTGCAATCCTCCAGCTTGAGATTCCAGTCGCCTTTTTGCTTCTGCCAGCGATGACCGACGGTGCCCTTGGGCATTTTCAATGTGCCGGTGGTGGCGTCCACCACGAAGAATTTCCACTCGGCGTTTTCTTGGCCGCATGTATCAGCCAGATGACTGGCACGCAGCAACTTGCCGGCGCGGTAACTGCCGTCGGCCTGTGCATCGAGCGTCACCAGGAAGGCCGCATCAGTGAACTGGCGCATATAGTCCTGGAAGGCGGGTACCTGCCGCTGGGCATAATTTTCCGTTAGTATAACATGACCGACGGCCATCCAGAACGCGCCATCGGTGCCCTGGTGCAACGGCACCCATTCATCGGCGACCTTGGATGTTTGGCTGAAGTCCGGCGAGAAGACCACCACTTTGGTGCCGCCGTGGCGGGCCTCTACCAGGAAATGCGCGTCCGGGGTGCGCGTCATGAGAACGTTGGAGCCGACGGTGGCGATGAACTTCGAGTGGTACCAATCGGCGCTTTCATTGACGTCGGTTTGCTCTCCCCAAATCTCAGGCGAGGCCGGCGGGAGGTCGCAATACCAATCATAGAACGACAGCGAGACCCCGCCCATGAGTTGGCAAAAACGCGCGCCAGCGGCATAGCTGAGCATGGACATGGCCGGAATCGGCGAGAAGCCGACAATGCGGTCGGGGCCGTGGCGCTTGGCGGTGTGGAGGTTGGCCGCCGCGAGCAACTCATTGACGTCGGCCCACGCGGCCCGCCGGAAGCCGCCCTTGCCCCGGGCGTTTTGATAGGTTTGGCGCGATTGCGGATCGCTGACAATGGATGCGTAAGCTGCGACTGGATCTCCTGGAAATTGTTTTTTGGCTTTGCGCCACAAGTCGAGCAGCACGCCGCGAACGTAGGGATACTTGACCCGGATGGGGCTATAGATATACCAAGAATAGCTGATACCTCGCTGGCAGCCTCTGGGTTCGTAGGGTGGGATGGATGAGTCGATGATCGGGTAATCGAGGGCTTGGAGCTCCCACACCACGACGCCGTTTTTCACGTAAATCTCCCAGCTGCACGAGCCGGTGCAATTGACACCATGAGTGCTGCGCACTTTTTTGTCATAGGCCCAACGGTTGCGATAGAACGCCTCCCAGGTGCGGTCTTCAGGGGCGAATAGGTCTTGGATCCAGCTCATGCGTTTAGTTTCTCCTTCGGGTCAGCTTGTTGTCGCGGCCGCGGGTTGACCGCTGTTGCCGCAGGTACACGGTCAATCCCGCCAGCAACAGTCCGGCAAGACCGGTGCCTGCCATATCAAATGTCGGCCGTGCCGCCAGCGCTGCCTTGGCATCGAGAGTGGAGAAGTACTCGGTCAGATGCAGCGCTTCCTGGGTAGTAACCGGATGGCGCTGGTAGTGGGGTGCCATGATCTTGAAGTTGGCTTTTTCAATGGCGGAGATAAGGGCTGTCTTGCCCCCCATCTTTGCGAAGATGGGAGTCAAATCCGGACCGAGATTGCCGCCCGCTCCGGATACGCTGTGACAGGCGGCGCAGGCGATACCGCCGTTGCGAAAGCCTAGCGAACCGACAAACAATCTCGCACCCAGTGCTGCGTCGGCCGGGGCCATTTTAGCCAGGAACCGGGCCTGCATCGTCACTTGTTCGGCCGCGAGCCGTTGCGGGGCTTTGGCATCCTTGATGAAGTCCGCCAGTGCGACCAACTCGTCCTCTTTGAGCGGTCCGACGTTCTTCTCCATCCGCTTGATAGCCGTCTGAAGTTGCTGCGCCGGCCACCTCGAGGCGGTCAACAACCCGGGGCCATTCAACTTCGCATCAGTTAGAGTATGGCAACCGGAACAACCCGTGAGGAACTTCGCCGCTACCAGATCCGGTGCCGCCGGCTCGTCAGATTCTCCTGCCGGGGCTGCTGCCGGGGCCGCTGTCGGGGCTGCTGCCGGGGCCGCTGTCGGGGCTGCTGCCGGGGCTGCTGTCGGGGCTGCTGTCGGGGCTGCTGCCGGGGCCGCTGCCGGGGCCGCTGCCGGGGCTGCTGTCGGGGCTGCTGTCGGGGCTGCTGCCGGGGCTGTTTGCTGGCCACTGGCAACGGGCATATAGGCCAACATCAGGCCGCAGAGCACCGCGCACTGGACCCACAGCGGTAAGCGAATGTCAGGCGGCTCGCCTGACAAGGTGAGTGCAGGCCGCCGGTTCCCCACAACGGGCGGGGTGTGGCAGACCACATGGATTAGTCGTCTTGACTCGGCGTGCATCGCAATGGCTAAGTGAATTGGGTTCCGGAGAGTCGGGTAGGGGTGGGTTCCGCATTGGAACGGATGCTGGCGTTGCCGCTGATGGACATGGGGCTTGAGTCGGAAAGTGAGGGTTGTGCTGGCCGCCGCTGCGAATTTCACTGCGACACGCACAAGCTTTGAAGGATTCGGCAAATAAAACAAGATAAATTTACCGTGAATTCGTTTTTTTCTTGCGGGTGGCATGGATGGCTTGCAGCGTGGTTGCGTCAAGGGCGGCCGCGAGGTGACGCTTGAGGCATTTTTTTCTAAGAACCATGGATTCCTTTGGCCGAACGATTGATTACCTCCGCATATCGGTGAGCGACCGATGCAACGAGAGGTGTTTGTATTGCATGCCTGAGAACTACAAGTCGTGGACGCAGCGCAGCGAACACCTCAGTGCGGATGAGATCGTGCGGATTGCAGTGAGCGCGGCGGATCTGGGCTTCCGCAAATTTCGGCTCACTGGGGGCGAACCGCTGCTGCGGAGCGACATCGTGAGCATAGCGCGACGCATCTGGGACATTCCCGGGGTGCAGGCGCTGGGACTTTCAACCAATGGCTTGCTGCTGCCGAAACTGGCGGAACCGCTCAAACAAGCCGGTGTGCGCTCAATGAACATCAGCCTGGATACGCTGGATGCGGCGGTTTACCAGAAGCTGACCGGTGGACGGCTCGGTGCCGCGCTGGCCGGCATCGAGGCGGCGCTGGCGGCGGGTTTTGAGTGCGTCAAACTCAATTGCGTCCTGCTGCGGGGAATCAACGACGAGCAAATCATTCCACTCGCTGAATTTGCCAGTGCTCGCCACATGCCCGTGCGCTTCATCGAACTGATGCCGCTGGCACCCGGGGGCCCGCTGGATGAACGGCATTTTCTGGGGGTGGATGAGGCCATGACGCTGCTGGCTAGACACGACACGCTCGAGGCCGCAACCAGCAAGCCACTAGGCCATGGGCCCGCCCGCTACTATCGGCTTGGCCGCAGCGGCGGGCTGGTGGGATTCATCGGGGCGGTGACTTGTGCGGATTTTTGCGCGGATTGCAACAAACTGCGTTTGACGGCGGATGGCAAACTGCGTCCCTGCCTCGGCCGCCACGGAGAGATCGACTTGCATCAGGCGCTGCGTTCCGGTGACTCCCTGCCCGCCGCTATCCTCGCTGCTATTGCCAACAAGCCCGAACACCACGCCTTTGCCGAAGATTTTACCATGAATCGTCCGATGACGGCCATTGGCGGCTAGCAGCCCTTCGGTGTTGGAACCGGTCCTTCAAAATCATGATTTGATCGTCATGACGGGTTGTCAAAAAGCCAGGATTGACGCGGAGTTTTGCAACTCTAAACTCCGACCAGCGGATGAATTCCACCTTTCAATGCATCAACTCATGTCCCCGTGGGGTTGCCATCGCTCTCACATTCAGCATCGTAGCGGCAGTGGGTCTCATCGACTACGCAACAGGTTATGAGCTCTCGTTCTCCGTGTTCTATCTGGTCGCTATCGCGGCCTCGTTCTGGCTCGCCGGCCGCAACCTCGCCATCCTCGTCGCCATTCTGAGCATCGCTATTTGGATTCTTGGCGATTGGACCGCCGGGATGCGCGGCTCGTTCACCCTGGCATGGAACGCGGTGATCACCATGACGTTTTATATGATTGTGCTGGCTCTGCTGACGTGGCTCAAGGCCTCGCATGAGACGCTGGAAATGCGCATCAAGGAGCGCACCGTGGCGCTGCGGGACGAAATGACCCAGCGCGAACGCCTCGAAAAGGAAATCCTTAGAATCAGTGAAAGCGAACGCCAACGCATCGGCTGCGACTTGCATGACAACCTGTGCCAACATCTCACCGGAACCGCCATCGCGGCTCTCAATATCGAACAGGATCTGGCAGAGTCGGGGCATGAAAAAGCCGCAGCCGACGCCAAACGCCTCGTCGATCTCGTTGAGGAGGGGATTTCACTGGCCCGAGAAATCGCCCGCGGTCTGGCACCTGTGCATCTGGAATCTGATGGATTGATCGACTTTCTTGAGGAACTGGCAATGACCACCCGCCACCGCCTCAAAACCGAGTGCCGCTTTGAATTCCATGGCACGGTTCACACCAACGATGCAACAACGGCGATCCATCTCTATCGAATCGCCCAGGAAGCCGTTAGCAACGCGGTCCGCCACGGCAAGGCCAAGCACATCACCATCCGGTTTTCCGGAACGGCCGGACTGCTGGTCCTCACCATCTGCGACGATGGCTGCGGATTGGCAGTAGAGCCGCATGATGGCAAAGGCATGGGCCTGCTCATCATGAAACACCGGGCTTCAATGATTGGGGGAAGCCTCGCTGTCGAGCCCGTGCCAGAGGGGGGAACACTCGTCACCTGCAGCATAAACAAGCCACATCCGACAACCCATTCCTAACATGACACCCGATCCCGAACCAGCAAAGCGCCGAATATTTCTTGTCGATGACCACCCGCTGGTATGTGAGGGGCTTACCATCATGATTAACCGCCAAAGCGATCTGATAGTATGTGGTGAGGCCGGCAGTGCCCCTGAAGCGTTGCAGGCGATAGAGATGCTGCGCCCGGACGCCGCGTTGGTGGACCTCACGCTAGCCAGTGGCTCCGGCCTGGAATTGCTCAAAGACTTGCGCGCCTGCTGCCCGGACACCGTGTTGGTGGTGCTTTCGATGCATGATGAGGCGACCTATGCGGAGCGTGCTCTGCGTGCCGGTGCCCGTGGCTACGTGATGAAGCGGGAAGTGACAAAAAAGGTGATCACGGCACTGCGCCAAGTGTTAGATGGCAAGCTTTTTGTGAGTGATGAATTTGCGCGTTCCATGACGGAGAAGATGGTGGAAGTGCAAGTGGTGCGATCCGGTTCGGTGATCGCAACTTTGAGTGATCGCGAGTTGCAGGTCTTCGAAATGCTGGGCGCGGGCATGGATAGTCGCGACATCGCAGACTCGCTTCACATCGCCTTGAAAACCGTGCAAACCCATTGTGCACGTATGAAGGTGAAACTCGGTGTCAGCTCCTTGAGCGTGTTGATGCGAGAGGCCGTTCGCTGGGTCGAATCCGGAAGGCCGACCTGACCAACGGCGGGCGGAATTAGCTCAATCCACAGTCACACCATGTAAGGCCACGCCCTACACGGGGTTCGGGTTCGGCCCAATTGACAGGGAGGATGGGCCGCATTAAGTTGCTGCCGTTCCAACTGATTCCTCCAATGTGTTATCTTTCAGGTTTCCCTCAATCGCTCGTGTCCCCGCGGTGGCTCTGTGCTCTGATGGCCACCTCGCTGAGCAGCTGCATGTTACCGGCCCGGGAACCAGCTGCCGCTGCGCCAAGCACCGATCGGCCCGCGCCCGCCATGGCATCCGCCCTGCCCCACAAACTGAGCTTGGCCGATGCACGGCGCATTGCTTACCAGCGGAATTGGGATTTGTTAGCCGCGCAGGCGAATGTTGATCAGACGATCGCCCTGGAGTTGGTTAGCCGGGAGTTTCCCAATCCGACATTTTCATACACGACCGGAAAAATCAGCAGCGATGCCTCACCTAACGGAACCCGCCGCGGCAACTCGCTCTGGAACCGCAGCTATGATTCCGTCTTCGCCGTCAACCAACTCATTGAAATCGGCGGCAAACGCGGCCTTCGTCAAAGCTCCGCCAGCCATGGCCGTCTAGCCGCCAGCGCCAGTTTGCAGGATGCACGCCGCATCCTGGACCTGGGAGTCACCAAGGCATACCTCGCAGCGCTGCTCGCCGAGGCCAACGTGGCAATTCTGAGCAATTCTGCAGCTTCACTCCGCCAACAGGCGAAAATCGCCGGAGCCCGCCTCAATGCAGGTGATATCTCCCAGTCTGACAAGGCGCAAATCGAAATTGCCGCCGAGCAACTCGAACTCAACGCCGAAGCCGCAAAAAGCACTGCCCTAACAGCACGAATCGCCATGGAAGTGCTCCTCGGTGAAAAGTCGCCAAAAGGCACATGGCAAGCGTCTGACAATCTAGAGTCGCTCGCCACCGATTCCTTCGCCGCGCCTGAGGCCACAGCCCAGCTCCGCCCGGACGTCCTTGCCGCCGAAGCCAACCTGCGCAAGGCCGAGGCAGACCACGACCTCCAAAAGGCCATGCGCATTCCAGATCCCACCGCCCTGCTCCAATACGAGCACAATCCCCCGGATACAGCTAACACCATCGGCATCGGCCTGTCATTCCCCCTTCCTTTATGGAATTCTAACAAAGGAAACATCAAAGCCGCCGCCGCCGCCCAAGCCCTCGCCGCCGACCAACTCGGCAAGATCAAGGCCCAGGCCGCCGCCGAGGTGGCGGCCGCCCGCGCGGCCTTGGAAGAGGCCAGCGCCCGCCGCAAGCGCTATGCTAACACCATCGCCCCTAAATCTGCTGAAACGGTGAAGATCGTTCAATATGCCTATCAAAAAGGCGGGGCCGCACTCGTCGATTTGTTGCAGGCACAGCGCACCGACAACGACATCCGGGTGGCCACTGCCCAGGCAATGGCCGACAAAGCCAGTGCCGCCGCCACCCTCGCCAACGTCCTCAACCTCCACCATCCATGACATCATTGCTAACAAGCCACCGGCGCTGGTGCTGCCATGCAGGCGCCTTGATTGTATGTTCCACCGGGCTGCTAGCCTGCCACGGCGGCCACCAAGAGTCGGCCAAGCCACCCGCCGGGAATGAACCAGCCGCAAAAGTTCAAGGCGATACCATCACGTTTCCGTTAGGCTCACCGCAGCTGGAGTCGCTCTTGATAGATTCGGCACAACCCCTAGCAAAATCCGTGGTTAGGGTCAACGGCCACCTTGGCTGGTACGAGGATGCCACGGTGCGGGTATTCGCCTCGGTGGCCGGGCGGGTTGATAAGATCTGTGTCCAAATCGGCCAGCAGGTGGAGGTTGGCTCACCGCTGGCGATGATTGCCTCACCCGACTTCGGGCAAGCCCAGGCGGATGCCAGCCGAGCGGCGGCCGACGAAAAACTATCAGCCCGGACTCTCACGCGATTGCAAGATTTATTTGCCCACGGTGCGGTGGCCCAAAAGGATGTGGAGGCCGCCGAGGATGATTATGCGGCCAAGACATCTGAGAACCAGCGGGCCAAGGCACGTCTGGCACTTTACGGGGTGACAGCCGGCACAGTTGATGGCCACTATCCGCTCAAATCGCCGGTGGCTGGAACCGTCGTGGACAAGACGATCAACCCGGGACAGGAAGTGCGCCCTGACCAGATGCTTGCCAATGCGCCGCAACTCTTCGCGCCTCTCTTCATCGTCAGTGATCCCCGCCAACTCGCGGTGCAACTCGATATCACCGAACTGGAAACTGGCACTCTCAAGCCCGGCCAAGTCCTCCATATCAAATCCCGCGCCTACCCTGACAAATCCTTCGATGGACATCTGGAACTCATCGGCGATTCGCTAGATCCCTTGACGAGGATGGTCAAAGCCCGCGGAATTGTGGATAACAAGGACGGCCTGCTCAGGTCCGAGATGTATGTTGCAGTGGAAATCGAAACAGATGGGGAAACCGCAGCCCGCTCGGGCAGCGGCGCTGGGTCATCCGCCAACACGCCAGCTTCAGACCGCCCAGCCGGATTCGTCGAGGTGCCTTCCGGCGCGGTATTTTCCAAAGACGAAAAACATTGCATCTATGTCGAAAAATCTCCCGGATGCTATCAACTCAGAACGGTTGATATCGGCAGGGAACATGATGGAAAGATCACCGTAACCACCCATCTCGCAGCCAATGAGCGCATCGTCGCCAAGGGCTGTCTGCAGTTGCAAGCGATGGCCGAACCCTCAAAAGATTGAGCCCATGGCCAGTCTAACATCATTTGCCCTGCGCCACCGCGCGATCGTTTTAGCACTGATGGTGCTCTTCATCCTCGCCGGAGTGGTTAGCTTCAAACGCCTGCCAGTAGAGGCCTATCCGGACGTCACCAACATTCAGGTGCAAATCATCACCCTCTTCCCCGGTCACGCGGCAGAGGAAGTTGAGCGCTTGGTGACCATCCCGATTGAGAACCAGATGAACGGGATTCCCAAGCGGGCATCCCTGCGTTCCATCTCGCTGTTTGGACTGTCGCAGGTGACCATTGTCTTCCAAGACGACGCCAAAACCAATGACGTTCGTACCCAGGCGTTCCAACAACTCGCTGCGGTCCAACTGCCCACAGGTGCCCAGGCCAGCCTGTCGCCGGATTCCACCCCCGTCGGCGAGATTTACCGCTACACCCTCAAGGCACCGCCCGGCTTTCCCGCGGAGGAACTCAAGGCGCTAGAAGACTGGGTCGTCGAACGCGAAATGCGCACCGTGCCAGGCGTCGTCGATGTGGTGGGCTTCGGCGGTCCGACCAAACAATATCAGGTGCTTATCGATCCCGCAAAGCTCAAGTCCTATGGCCTAACCCTCAAACAAGTGCTCGACGCCTTATCTAACGGCAACCGCAATGCCGGTGGTTCCTATATCGAGCACGGGCCGGAAATGTATATCGTCCGGGGTCTCGGGCTCATTGGCAACACCTCGGATATCGGATCCATAGCGGTGGATACCCGCAGCGGCACACCGGTGAAAATAAGTGACCTCGGCCGGGTGGAAATCGGCCATCAACTGCGCCTCGGGCGGGTTGGCAAACTGGTGCCAGGAACCCCCGACGAAGATGACGTCGTGCAGGGGGTTGTCATCTTGCGCAAGGGCGAGAACGCCGGCGAAGTGCTCAACAGTATCCGCGCCAAAGTCGATCAAATCAACCATGGCAAACTGCCTCCAGGCGTGCGCTTGGATACCTTCTACGACCGCACCCATCTAATCGACCGCACCTTGCATACCGTGCAGCACAACATGCTTGAGGGGATCTCGCTTGTTTTGCTAGTATTGATCTTATTCCTCGGCTTGGGCAACTACCGCTCAGCGCTGGTCGTGGCCACCGTCGTTCCGTTATCGCTGTTAGGCGCGTTTTTGCTGCTGGATTTGCGCGGAATCCCCGCCAACCTCATATCAATGGGCGCCATCGACTTCGGCATTATCGTCGATTCCGCAGTGGTCGTCGTCGAAAATTTACTCCAATTGCTGGAAAAGCGCCGGGCCGGCTTCCGCAACCTGCCCTCGGCAATTGTTGAAGCCGTGTCGCAGATGGGGCGGCCGATTCTGTTCTCGAAAGCCATCCTTCTAACCGCCTTCATTCCCCTGTACACACTCCAGCGTGTGGAGGGCAAAATCTTCCAGCCGATGGCCCTGACTCTTACCTTTGCGCTGGTCGTGGGCACCATCCTAGCCCTGACGGTGGTTCCGGTGTTAGCCAGTTTTGCGACCAAACTGAAAACCGGTGATGGCCAAGAACACGAATCCATCACGGTGCGGCTGCTGTTGCGCATCTACCGGCCGCTTCTCGATTGGGCGCTCAGATCACGGGTGGCGGTGCTAGTCCTTGCTGTGGCCAGCTTGGTGGGCAGCGGCGTTGTCTTGCATTTCACCGGTTCTGAGTTTCTACCAAAACTAGATGAAGGCTCACTTTGGGTGCGCGGATTCATGCCCCAAACCATCGCCCCCACCGAGGCCGCCGGCATCGTCCGCCAAGCCCGCGCCATCCTGGCTACCTTCCCAGAGTGTAAGACCATCGTTAGCCAGTTAGGCCGGCCTGACGATGGCACTGACATCAACGGGTTTGACGTGGCAGAATACAACATCGAGCTCAAGCCGCGCTCCGAGTGGACCACTGCCAAGACCCGCGAGGAGTTATGTGAGGCAATGAAACACCAATTGGCCCGAATCCCGGGCGTCGAATTCCAATTCAGCCAATACATCGAGGACAACGTCAACGAGGCGGTGTCCGGCATCAAGAGCGAGTTGAGCGTCAAGATCTTTGGTGAAGACCCCAACAAACTTCAAGCGCTGGCCGATAAGACGGTCGAAACCATCAAGGCCATATCTGGGGCCACCGACGTTGGCACCGATGAATTAATCGGCCAGCCGCAGGTGCAGATTGCCATTGACCGCGCTGCAATTGCGCGGGTTGGGCTGTCGGTGTCCGACGTCCAATCCGTGATCGAGACTGCGCTGGGTGGGGCGGTTGCCACCCGCGTGTTAGAAGGGGAACGCACCTTTGATCTGGTGGTCAAGATGATGCCGGAAACGGTGGCTGATTTGGACTCGATCCGCAGTATTCCGGTGTTTGGATCCAACGGCGAGCGTCTGACGTTGGCGGCGCTCACATCCGTTGAGGTCCATCCGGGGTTTGCACGCATCGAACGCGAGGAAAACTCACGCTTCGCCGCTGTGAAAATCTCAGTCCGCGGACGCGACCTCGGCTCCCTCGTCGCCGAAGCGCAATCAAAAGTCAGTCAAGCCGTGAAACTACCCACAGGCTATACCATGCAATGGACCGGTGCCTTTGAAAATCAACAACGCGCCGTTCGCCGACTCGCCATCATTGTGCCGGTCACTCTGATCGCCATCTTTTTCCTGCTCTTCACCGCCTTCGACTCCGGCAAATTGGCATTCCTGATTTTGCTCAATATTCCATTTGCAGCGGTGGGCGGAGTTCTCGCCCTGCCGGTGGCCGGGCTGAATCTATCTGTCTCGGCGTTAGTCGGCTTCATCGCCCTCTTCGGGGTTTCTGTCCAGAACGGAGTGTTGCTCGTCGAACGCATCCGCGAACTGCGCGACTCTGGCATGGCCCTAGCCGAAGCTGTTCGAGAAGGCGCCATCTCGCGAATGCGCCAGGTGATGATGACCGCCACCATGGCCGCCCTAGGGCTGCTGCCAGCCGCGTTGTCCCATCAGGTCGGCTCGGAAACATCCCGTCCCTTCGCCTCGGTCATCGTCGGCGGCCTGATCACGGCCACCATGCTCACCTTGTTCATCCTGCCTATCCTCTATCCATTCTTTGAAACCAGGAAACCGGAATCGTGAGCTGAACCCTCGTTAGAATCTGGCCGTAAAACGGACCCCGGCCACCAGTGCGTTGGTTGTTGCGCGCACAGCTCCGGGATGGATGATATATTGGACGTCGGGTTGCACCAGCACATTTAGCGCACCTTGCCGTTCCAATATCGGCAGATGCGCTTGATAGGTCAACTCGAGCACCGTCTCGCCATGCTTGGGGTATGCATTGCCAGCAACATCCCTTGCACGGTCGCTAATCATGGAATGGCCGGCACCGAGGGCCAGCACGTCCTCGCGCCCATCGGCCGTGGTGAATAACCCCGTGTAGCTGATGCCCGTCTCGGTATCAAATGCCACAAAATTTCGATCGTTTGGGGCCACCGCGAATTTCGCAAAAACAGCCAATTCGTGAGGAACACAGGTGATGATAGAGCTGATATTCTGATCGGCGATCGCATAGCATCCGTAGTTGCCGTGATGCGGCTGTGCACCACTCATATCGGTGAATTCTTGGGAGTCATAGAAACCACCCACCTTGTAGGTACCCATCGGCTTTCCGTCGCTGGATTTCGCCTTATACTCAGCCTCGGCAAAAAGCGAGACTCCATGACTGGCAGATAGATTCCATTGGGTATTGTGACGATTGTCTGCGGGAGTGCCCACATCTCCACTGAAGATAGCAGTCCGCAACGTCAGAGGTTGGGCGGCCTCCACCGGCTTCCACTCAACCCGGATGCAAGGCGCTGACACCGGATAGATCGGCGCAACCAAGCCATAACTCACTACCGGAAATGTGCCAAAACCGCTGTTGAGAAAATGCCCTGCACCCTCCGACTGCCAGAAGCCACTGCCTTTATCCAGTGCCCAGATGCCCATTCGCAGCGACAATTGATCGCTGAAAAAATTCCCCTCGGCCCACAATGAGAACAAGCGCAGACCTGAGTTGCTATAATAGTTGCTTACCCCGTTGAGATCGCCGACGTCCTCACGTGACAAACTCTCACCATGCGGAAAAATCAGACTCGCATGCAGCGCAAATTCCCGCCGCCCGCTGGATTCATCAGCTGGATCCAGCCAATTCCCAAAGCCGAGCGTCTCACCAAATTTGATATAACCATTGTATGCATTGCCCTGCTGGATCCCGCCGGAGAGGTTTCGCAGAAAATCCCCGTCGTATTCAAATTCGCTTCTGGCACTTGCTGTGCTTGTGCGCTCTCCCCGCGCATCAGTAACTCCAATCCATAATGCCACTCCAATCATGCTGGCTAACAACCGGAAACCCGCCCGGTTTGCACGCTCCCAGCTACCCCCAATATCCGGCCAAAAAGCCCCGGAGCCGACCCGGAATTGACAATCCAGGCGCAAGCACGGGTTATAGGACAATTTAGGATTCGGATCTTGGTGCATGAATCTGTCTATGGGCTGAAAATATAATATCTATTCCTCAGTGAAACACCAATCGTACCGGCCCTATCAAGCCGGACGGCGGCAGGTCCGTCTCGCTCATTTCCTGTTTGGCGGATCCACCTTCCGGATAGATCTCGGCATTCGCCTTGCCCAAGCGAGCCTGCAACTCCTCGGGCACCTCCGTCGGCTCCTTCAACCCGCTCACATAGTTGATCAGAGCGTCACTCACCCGCAGCACCAGCGTGTTGGAACCCGCACGCAGCAAGCGGCTGACATCCAGCCGATAGGGATGCATCCACGCTACACCCGCCGCCTGCCCATTTAACTCGACTTCCGCCAGATTGCCAACCTCTCCCAAGTCCAGCAAAACCCGCGTGCCAGCTTCTACCCGCCGAGCCGGCACTTCAAACTCAATCTGATAGCGTCCAGTGCCGGAAAAATGCCGGGTGCGCGGCGTGTCGGTCCACGACGCCAGAACCTCAAGGGTTGTCTCGTATGTCTCAAATCCGTACCCCTCAAGTTTCATCTGCCAGATACCACTAACTAACAAAACTTCATCTAGCGGCTTACGCGGAGCCACCGATTGCACTAGCGGTTCTCCCGGCCAAAACACAAAGAATGCCGACTCCCAAGCCTCAAACTCCAACGCCACGCTGGTACCCTCCACTGCAACTCGACACGGCCTGACGTCTTCCACCTTCCCAGTCAGGGCATCCCAGCGCTGCAGCTTCTTGCCGGTGACGCGAAAGGTGACCTCGGTGGCGATGGCCGAAGCCTGAAGGTTGCTGACAAAATAAACATCCACCTCGCCCATCTGTTTGTGTATAAACGTCAGTCCGTCGCTCTGAACCCGTCCGGCCAAACAAAAATCAGGTGGTGTTACGCTTTGCAACACGCCGAGCAGGCGTCGTTGCGCGGCATCGAGCGGGGGAGTTGGCGCGGGTGCCTGGCGGCCCGGATTAAACGGCTTGCGATCGATCTTGTACTCCGGCAAAAACACGCCACCAGTTAGACGGGACGCCTCGCTGCTGAACAAGTCATCGATGATTTGGCGCATCTCTCGGTCGTTGGCCTCATGATTTTTTAATCCTGCGGCGCTCGTCGGCAATTCGTCAAGAGCCACCACGGTGCCGCCCGCTTTGACAAAATCACGGATTTTCCGAAGCGTCTCAATCGGCAGCACAGTCGCCCTCGGCAGCAGCAACAAGCGATAGGCATGGCCATTGATCGTTAGGCATCCGTCACGGAACGTCGTGCGATGCTGCAACAAGTCGTCATTGACGATATCAAAGTCGTAGCCGTTAGCCACCAGAGTTTTCGCGAGATTGCCGTAGGGCATCACCCGCCGCGTGCTGCCCCACACCGCCCGCTCGCTCCAAGCGCTGGCCTGTGGCGAGTAAATCAACACGTCGGCGACTAAGCGCCCCTGGCGCAACACGGAGCAGCAGCGGGCTACGTACGCCGCCACAAAGTGATAGTGCGGCCACCACGTGTTCCAGTGGTCGATGCGATTGGCCCAGGGAAAATCCCGGCTGGGCGCGACGTGCGCCTCGGGCGAGCCAAAATACCCGTGATTGTAAAATTGAGTGATGCCATCGCGCAAGAACGCGTCGGTGGCAATTTTGAGGTCCTGAAGATTCGTGCGATAGCGCAACGGATGGATGAACGTGTAAGCCTCCGCCGATACAATCTCCCTTCCATAAAATCGTGCCCCGGAAGCGGTCGCCTTGCGCGGGTCGGCGACTGGCTCAAATCGGGCGGTGGTCACTTCCGTCTCGGGCCGGGCGGTCGAGCCAGCGCCCTGCACCAATTCCTCGCTAAACCGGTAGTGAGGTTGGATGCGCGCCTGGACATGATGCCTGTCGCACCATTCGTTGAATGGCTTGAAAAATGTTTCTAATCCGAGATAACTCAAATACTCCCCGATATCATAACGAATCCGCGGGGTCAGCGAGCCGATGTCATGCCACAGCACGGGCAAGTACTTGGTTAGATCGTAGCCCGCGTGTTTTTGAAAACCCGCCAGAGTGTCGGTGCTCCACAGCAGAGCGTTCGAAAGCGGCCAAAATTCAAAGCTATCACAAAAAAAGGAATCGACGGTGCTACCGAACTCCTGGCCCACGGTTTGCTCCAGCGCTCCGCCCAGGTACTCGCAGTAGCGTTCCACAGCGCCTCGGTTGAGGTGATCAATCACCATCGGCGGCGGTTCAAAACTTTGCGCCGAACATACCTGACCAGTGAACTCCAGCCAAAATACCATCACCCGCCACCCGCCCGCCGGTGCCTCCCAATCCAGCGCCAACCCCGCCGGTTCCACCAGTGGTGTTAGATCGACAAGGGAGTCCGCGTCGAGTTGGTCCTTGCCAGTTAGGCGGCCAGCGACCACAGCGACGAGTTTGCCGGGCGGCCTGGGCCCCGGCGCTTCGGCGCTGCGAACGCCTTTGGGATCGGCCATGGGCAATGGTCCACTGAACTTTGCGCCTGCCGCCACATCCTTGCTAGACATGCACAACACCTTGCTTTGATCCGCCTGCGGAACCCACGCACCGCCAAATCCCCAGCCGGGACTGAAGGTAATGGCAACATCCATGTCCAGGCGCTTGGCCTCCGCCACCGCATGTTTCACCAACGCGAGAAATTCGGGTGTTAGGTACTCGACGTTTCCCTTCTCATACATCTTCCACAAACTCATGATCTCAACCCCGCCCATCCCCTGCCCTGCCATTCCTTCCAACTGCCGCGTAATGTCCTCCCGGCTCAACGCATTTCCAGGCCACCACCAACGAGTGTGAGGTTTGTGCGTCCGCCCTGGTCGATCCCACAATGCCTTGAGCAACGCTAAATCCGCAGAATCACCCGGCGGCGCTTTACCTAACACTCCATCCACCACCTCACCCGCTTCCGCAGCTAACAGCCCGGCAATCCCACTGTCACACCACCCTACCAGCCCCGCGCTGCCAGCTCCCAAGAATCTCCGTCGGCTCAATCTCATGTTAGTCTTGGCAGGACAGGATACGAGTGACTGCGATACCCCTCAGGACTGTTTCTTTTTGTTAGCACCGGCTGCCGGGGCCTTCTTAGCTTCGTTAGGCAGCGGTTTCACTTTGGCGCGCACGGTCCAAGCGTCCCATTTGGCGGCGAGTTCCCGCACGCGGGCCGGTTCGGTGGCTGCGAGGTCGTGGAGTTCTGTGCGGTCGGTTTTGAGGTTATAGAGTTCCCACGGGCCGTTGCCTCCGAGGCGCACGAGCTTCCAATCACCGGCGCGCATGGCGGCGTTGCCCTCGTGTTCCCAGTACAGGGCGTCGCGCTCCAACGGTTGATTTGCAAAAGCGGGCAGCAGGCTTTTGCCTTCGAGAGGCAGGATCGCTTGGCCGTTGTGGTCCTTCGGATAGGAAGCGCCAGCCACCTCGAGGAACGTCGGCATGACGTCAATGATATGTCCTACCTGTTGGCGCAGCTCCCCGCGGGCACTGATGCGGGCAGGCCAGTGGACGATAAGTGGCGTGGCGATGCCGCCCTCGTGGTCGAAATGTTTGTAGCGGCGAAACGGGGTGTTTTCTAACATGGCCCACGATTCACCGCAGTAAACGTCGGACTTGGGCGAACCCGGCGGATTCCCGTTGAGCCGCCCATTGGGGCCGCTCTCAGCATTGCCGCCGTTGTCGGATAGAAACAAGATCAGTGTGTTGTCGAGCACACCGCGCTGGCGAAACGCCTCGACGAGGCGGCCGACCGCCGCGTCCATGTGGTTCACACAAGCCGCGTAGATCGCCATCATGTGGTCAAATTTGTCCTGCTCATCGGCGCTGAGCGAGTCCCAAGCTTTCACTGAGTTAGGGCGCGGTGCAAGCGGCCACGCCTGATCGACGATGCCCATCTCGATCTGTTTGGCGTGGCGTTGTTCGCGCAACTTGTCCCACCCGGCCTTGTACTTGCCACGAAATTTGGCAATATCCTCGGCTGGTGCCTGCAGCGGAAAATGGGGTGCGTTGTGGCACAAATGCAAATAGAACGGTTTTTTGGCGGCAAGAGCCTCATCGACAAACTTGATAGCGAAATCCGTCCACAAGTCTGTCGCATACCACTGTTCCGGCAGGGAGCCACCGCGCCGCCCGACGTTCTCACCATTCAGAAATATCTCAGTGCGCGGTGAATCGGGAAAGTAAAACCCGCCGGCCGCGGCATTGAGGCTGCGCTCAAAGCCACGATTCCACGGGGCTACTCCAAAGTTCTGGCCAACATGCCATTTGCCGCACATGATCGTAAAGTATCCCGCCGGTTTCAGCGCTTCGGCCATCGTCACACATTGCTCGTTGAGCCGTCCGCGGTAACCCACCACGTTGTTATCCTCGACCATGTGCCCGACCCCTGTCTGATGGGCATACAATCCGGTCAGCAATGAGGCACGGGTCGGGCAACAACGGGCACCATTGTAGAACTGGGTGAAGCGCAACCCGCCAGCGGCGAGCTTGTCCAGGTTGGGGGTGGGGATCTCGCTGCCATAACAGCCAATATCTGAAAATCCCATGTCGTCCACCAAGATCACCACAACATTTGGCTTGGCCGAACTTTGCGCACAGGCAAGATTGCCAATGAAAAATCCCGCCAGCAGCGGGACGGAGAGAATGATTGCGGTTCGCGGTTTCATGCGCCACTGCCCTTGCCACAGCCTCACCTCACTTGTCAATCTAACACACACTCATTCGAATGGTTCTTCTAGCGGGTTTGGTTTTGCATCAGTCAGAATTTTCGGAAAGCGGGCTGCAATCCTCAGATCCAAGCGTTCGACCCCGTCTTCGACAACGGTGCGAGACAGTCGAATTCTCGAACCGTCGGCGATCGGCGGTCGAGCAAGGCTTCTAGCAAATGTTACCATGCGAGGACTGACCCCATCAATGATCGGGCTTGGCGAAATCCCCCTCGGCCGCTAGAGTCCAGTCCGTGACACCGGAATCCGCATTTTTACAGCCGTTTCAAGGGTGCTTCCCCGGCGTGCGCGGTGCTTGGGTGGGACGAGTGCCAGCACTGGCCATCCACGGCGGACGCGACGAGGCGATGCGCACGCTGCGCCCCTACCACGAGGCCGCTCTAGCAACCCTCGGTGGCAGCCCCCAGCAGTGGTGGCGCGCCGAGCAGGTCCACGGCACCAACGTCGCTTGCGTCCCCAACGCCCCTCAAATCCTCGCCCCCGACGGCCTGCCGGTCGTCCCCGGCGTTGACGGACTCGTCACCCGGCAACCCGGCTTGTTCCTCACCATTTATGTGGCCGACTGCGCTGCCATCTGGCTGGCCGACCGCAGCACCGGAGCCATCGGCCTCCTGCACTCCGGAAAACTGGGCACGGCCGGGGGGATTTTGGACAAGGCCCTGGCGCTGATGACGCAAGAGTTTGGCACCCGGCCAAACGACGTCACAGCGGTGCTCAGCCCCTGCATCAGGCCGCCGCACTATGATGTGGATTTTGCAGCGGAAATCGCCCGTCAAGCCGAGCGGGTCGGAATCGGCAGCTTTCACGACGACGGGGCGAACACGGCAACAAATTTTTCGCGCTTTTACAGTTATCGGATTGAAAAAGGCCAAACCGGGCGCATGATGGCGCTCGCCGTTAGAGACAGCCCACCATGATCCCCTTCAGTTTAGACGCCCCTGCCAAGATCAACCTCTCGTTGCGAGTGCTCACCCACCGCGACGATGGCTTTCATGAAATTGACACCTTGATGGTCAAACTTCCGCAGTTGGCAGACCGGTTGCACTTTCAGTCGTCCGCCACCTTTGAGTTTGCCTGTGACGACCCGTCGCTACCCGCCGATGAAACCAATCTGGTCGTCCAAGCCGTGCGTGCCTACGAGGCAGCAGCCCAAATCCCATGCATTTGCCGCATTTCCCTTGAAAAGCGCATTCCCCATGGTGCCGGCCTGGGCGGCGGCAGCAGTGATGCCGCCACCACCCTCCTCGGCTTGGAGCAAATCCATGAGGGGGCTCTGGGCCCGCAAAAACTTGCCACCGTGGCCGCCGCATTGGGCTGCGACGTCCCATTTTTCCTCAGTCCAGGCGCGGCCCGTTGCACAGGGCGAGGCGAAATTATCGAGCCGCTGGCACAGCCGCCGCCCCCCATGCCGGTGCTGCTGCTCAAACCAGCCTTCGGCGTCGCCACCGCCCAAGCATACTCCCGCTGGCAGGGAGCTGGAGCCATACCGGGCGTTCGGTATTCCGCACAGGAATTTCAGGGGGTGGGGTTCGTCAACGACCTTGAAGCGCCGGTGTTTCAAAAATTCCGCTTTTTGGCTGAGCTCAAGCAGTGGCTGCTCATCCGGAAAGAAGTGGCTGCGGCCCTGCTGTGTGGCTCTGGTTCCACCGTATTTGCGGTGTTGCACCCGGAGGCCGACGCTCAGGCGCTCGCCACAGCCGCTCTCTTGGAGCTCGATCCAAGCCTCTGGTATTGGTCCGGAAGCACCGAGGGCCTGTCTGCCTAGCGAGGAAGTGCCTCAGATTGAAGACGGAGAACTTGGAGACCCAAGGCCCGAACTCAGCGGGAATTTGGACTAAGTGGACATATTTGCGGATATCAAGGGTCCAGTTTCCCCGCAATTTTCACAAATCCTGCACGCCTCGTTTGACAAGCGCCGTTGATTTCCCCTAGCCTCCCGTTCCCGGCACTCAAGTCCGGCTATCCATCATGAATATTGTCGTCGAGAAGCAACCAAAATGCGTCGCATCCCTGCGGGTTGAAATCCCAGCGGAAAGAGTCACCAGCGAACGCAACAAAATCCTCCGCACCTATATCAACAAGGCCCGCATTCCCGGCTTTCGTCCCGGCAAAGCCCCCTTGCCGGTGGTGGTCAAGCGTTACGGCAAGGATATTGACGAGGAGTTGCTGGACAAGCTCATCAACGCCGCCTACGACGAGGCCCTCGAACAAAAAAACCTCAGAGTGCTCGATTTCGGCAATCCGGAAGCCATCTCCCATCAGCCTGACGGCTCGTTTTCTTTTGAGGCCACCCTCATCCTTGCCCCGGACGTCCAAGTCCCGAGTTACAAAAATATCGCCGTGACCGTCCCTTCCGCCACATTGCCGGAGGAAGAATTGGACCAACAAATCGAATCTCTCCGCGAACGTTTCGCCGAATTCCAACCCATCGAGGACCGCGCCGCAGAAATGGGCGACTTCGCCGTCATCGATTATTCCTCCACGGTCAACGGCCAGCCCACCGAGGAATTTCTCGGCAGACCCGCCGAATACCTCGCCGGCCGCGAAGGGTTTTGGATGCGACTTGATGAAAATTCCTTCCTCCCTGGCTTCTGCAGCCAACTCGTTGGCATGACCCCCGGCGAAACCCGCGAAGTCCCCGTTACCCTCCCCGAAGATTTCCCCATCGAGGAACTCCGCAACTCTGAAATGCTCTTCAGCACCTCCCTCAAGGAACTTAAACTCTCCATCCTGCCTGCCCTCGATGACGAACTCGCCGCTCGCCTCGCCCCTGGCAAGTCCCTCGGGGAAATCAAATCCATCATCCGAGACAACTTGCAGCTAGAGCGCCAGCGCAAAATCAGAGACTTGAAGGTCAATCAAATCGTCGCCCACTTCAATGCCCAAGTCGATTTCGACCTCCCAGACAAACTCGTCACCCAAGAAACCCAAACCCAGGCCGATTCCATGGTCGAACGCGGCATCCAAGCCGGCATGAGCGAAGACGAAGTGCAATCCCAGCAAACCGAAATCTTCGCCACCGCCCAATACCAGGCCGTCTCCAGCCTGCGCACCAATTTTATCCTCCAAGAGGTCGCCCGCCTCGAAAATATCACCGTCGATGACAAAGAACTCCTCGGACAGCTCATCCATATGGCCACCTCCCGCAAAGTGGCCCCAAAAAAATTCATCAAAGAGATGCAAACCTCAGGGCGCCTCGGCAGCCTTCGCCAGTCGATGACCATCGGTAAGACTATTGACTTCCTAGTCGAGCAAGCCGACGTTCAAGAAGATTCCCAAGCCCCACTCAATGATTGAATTCACCTCTCCCACCATGAGTCAGACCGCTCCGCGCAACAGCTATTACGTCCCCATCGTCATCGAACAGGATGGCCGCGGCGAACGCTCCTTTGACATTTACTCGCGCCTCCTGAAGGACCGCATCATCTTCATCGGCACCGCCATCGACGATTTCGTCGCCAACTCCGTCATCGCCCAACTCCTGTTCCTGCAAATGCAGGACCCGAAAAAGGATATCCACATCTATATCAATTCCCCCGGCGGCTCCGTCACCGCAGGTCTCGCCATTTACGATACCATGCAGTTTCTCACCTGCGACGTCAATACCTACTGCATTGGCATCGCCGCATCCATGGGTTCCATCTTGCTCACCGCCGGCACCAAGGGCAAACGCTTCTGCCTGCCTAACTCCCACGTCATGATCCATCAGGTGTCCGGCGGCGCCAGCGGCACCGCCTCAGACGTCGAACGCACCATCGGCTTCATGTTCAACCTCAAAAAACGCCTCAACGGCATCCTCGCCAAACATACGTCCAAATCCGTCGAACAGGTCGAACATGACTCGGATCGCGATAACTATATGTCCGCCGAGGAATCCGTCGCTTATGGCCTCGTTGACAAGGTCCTCGAAAGCCGTAAACAACTCCCCGACGCAGCCGCTGTAAAATCCTAAATTCTCAATCCTAAGCGAAGAGTTATGCTCCTCTTCCCAACTCTTCATCTTCGTTCGGAAATTTTTGCTTTCCCCCCATCACTATGGCCCGTTCCTCAAATCTAACCATGTGCTCGTTCTGCGGCAAGGGCCACTCTGATGTAAAAAAACTCATCGCTGGCCCCGGCGTGTACATTTGCAATGAGTGCATCGAAGTATGCTCCAGCATCCTTGAGAAAGAACTCGGCGGAACCTCCCAAAAAGGCCGCACATCAGCGGAAAAAACCAACTTCAAAGTCCCAACACCGGCCGCCATCCGTGACCGCCTTAACGAGTTTGTCATCGGCCAGGAAAACGCTAAAAAAGTCCTCGCCGTGGCGGTCTATAACCACTATCAACGGTTGCGCCAAGACCACGCCAAACTCGGCGACGAGTACAAGGACGTCGAAATTGAAAAAAGCAATATCCTCCTGCTAGGCCCCACCGGCTCCGGCAAAACCCTCCTGGCCAGAACCCTCGCCCGCACTTTGGATGTGCCGTTTTGCATCGTTGATGCCACCACCCTAACTGAAGCCGGCTACGTTGGCGAGGACGTGGAAAATATCATCCTTCGCCTGCTGCAAGCAGCCGACTTTGATGTCGCCCGAGCCGAGCGCGGCATCATCTACGTCGATGAAATCGACAAGATCGGTCGCAAGACCGAAAATGTTTCCATCACCCGCGACGTCTCGGGCGAAGGCGTGCAACAAGCGTTGCTCAAGATCCTTGAAGGAACGATCTGCAATGTGCCACCACAAGGCGGGCGCAAGCACCCGCAACAGGAATACATTCAGGTCAACACCGAAAAAATCCTCTTCATTTGTGGCGGTGCATTCATCGGCTTGGAAGATCTCGTCAAGCGCCGACTCGGCCGCAACACCCTGGGATTTCACTCAGACGTCAATACGCAGCAACTGGATGACCCGACCATCAATATTCTTGAACGGGTGCAGCCCGAGGATTTGCTGCACTTCGGTTTGATTCCGGAATTCATCGGCCGCTTGCCGGTCATTTCCGCCTTGCGAAAACTCACTGAGGACGAACTGATCAACATCCTCACCGAGCCGAAAAACGCGCTCATCAAACAGTATTCCAAGCAACTCGCGATGAACGGCGTTAAACTGCGCGTCACCCGCGATGCGCTTCGAGCCCTCGCCGAGGAAGCCGTTCGCCGGGGCACCGGTGCCCGCGCCCTGCGCTCAATCTTTGAGCGCCTGATGCTCGACGTCATGTTCGATGTGCCCTCCCGCGGCGATATCGAAGCGGTCACGATCAACCGCCCCGTGGTCAATGGCACTCGCCCGCCACTCATTCGCCGCCGCCGCGAAAATCAGGACGCCGCTTGAAGCCACCAATACCCCTCCTCGGGAGATAGTCCACGTCCAGTCCTCCAATGAGGTGTCCCTTCTCGGGTCGCCGGGTTCACTGGCGATTCACGCTCATCGGCGGTCTTGCGGTAGGCACTTGGCAAGCGCTGTTTCACCGCTATGCTGCCACCATGGGTGACGCGATTTCTCTAACATTCCTTGGGACGGGCACGTCGGTGGGCGTGCCGGTGATTGGCTGCGAGTGCCGGGTGTGCCGCTCGCCGGACCCGAGAAACCGACGCTTGCGGGCGTCGGTGTGGTTGCGGGCGGGGGGGCTGAGTTTGCTGGTGGATTCCGGGCCTGATTTACGCCAGCAGGCACTGCGTGAGCGCATTGGTGAGGTTGACGGAGTGCTCTACACTCATGCGCATTTGGATCATGTCGCGGGCTTTGACGACTTGCGGGCGTTTTGCTGGAGGCGCAGTGAGCCATTGCCGATGCACGGGACGGCCGAATGCCTGGCGAGCTTGAGGCAGATGTTTGGCTGGGCATTTTCGCCGGACAACGTCCATCAGGGGTACGTCAAACCCGCTGCACGGGTGGTGGACGGTGCCTTCAGTTATGGGGCATTGAGGATTACGCCTTTGCCCGTGGAGCATGCAGCCATGGAGACCATCGGATATAAGTTTGAGATGCCGGGCGCACGCAGTCTGGCGTATTTGCCGGATGTGAAGCGCATCCCATCCACCACCATGGATTTGCTCCGAGCTGTGGATGTGCTGGTGCTCGACGCGCTGCGACCCGCGCCGCACCCCACGCATTTCTCGCTTGATGAGGCCCTGGCTGCGGCGGCGGAGAGTCGGGCAGGCGAGACGTGGTTGACCCACTTGGGCCATGAAAACGAGCACGCGGAATTGGCCGCAGCCCTGCCGCCACGGGTGCGGGTGGCCTGGGATGGATTGCAGGTTTCGTTGGCTCGTCAGTCGGCTGGTCTTGCATGATTCGGAAATCCAGTCATGCTTTCGCGCATGAGATATTTTGCTGTGCTCTTGATCGGTCTGTGCGGGCTCGAGTCGCTGACGGCTGCACCGCTCGGCCCCAACGAGGTAGCCGTGCTTTTCAACAGCGCGGTGCCGGAATCCGTGAAATTGGCGGAGACCTACCGTGAGGCACGCCACATCCCCGCCGCTAACCTCATCGGCTTGAAAATGCCCCTGACCGCCGATATTTCACGCGCCGATTACGTTGCCACCATTCAAAATCCGCTGCGTCTCGAATTTGACAAACGTCGCTTCTGGCAGCGCGCCAAGGATAGCAAGGGGATCAGCGGTCCTATTTCCAATCAAATTCGGGTGCTGGTGACCCTGCGCGGTGTTCCTCTGCGCATCCAGCCGGAGCCGAATACCAAGCCGCCCGATGATGCAGCCCAAGACCCCGTCGGCAGCCGTGACGACGCGGCCGTGGATTCCGAGTTGTCCCTCTTCGGCATCGAACCCTTGCCGATCAAGGGGGTTCTGCCTAATAAGTATTTCAACAGTCAAAAATCCATCACCGAGGCAGATCTCTCCTTGCTCGTGCTCACTGCCCGCATCGATGCTGCGAGCTCGGCCACTTGCGAGCGCATGATCCACGATGCCGTGGAAACCGAAGCCAACGGCCTGTGGGGTCGGGCGTTCGTTGATATCGCTAACAAGCATCCCGAGGGCGATAAGTGGCTCGAGGGCGTCGTCTCCCAAAACCTCAGCGCCGGCATCCCAACCGTGGTGGACCGCTTCAACGACACTTTTCCCAAGAACTATCCGATGAGCGAAGCCTCAATCTATTACGGCTGGTATGACTGGAATTTGAGCGGGCCGTTCCTTAATCCCAAGTTTCACTTCCGCAAGGGGGCTGTGGCCATGCACCTGCATTCGTTCAGCGCCGCACAATTGAGCGATCCCACCAAGAACTGGAGTGCCGGCTTGCTAGAAAAGGGTGCCGCCGTGACCATCGGCAATGTTTACGAACCGTATCTCGAACTCACTCACCAATTTGATATGATCCACAAGCGCTTGTTAGCCGGTTTTACCTGGGTGGAAGCCGCTTGGATGGCCATGCCGGTGGCCTCTTGGCAGGCCATTGTGCTGGGCGACCCGCTGTACCGGCCGTTCTTGCATTTCGATGCCACCTCAAAACATCTGAAGGAGGACAGTGAGTTTGTCGCGCTCCACTTGGCAGCTGTCAAGTGGGCCGACAAACCTGACGAAATGCGCAAACAATTGGAAGACGCCTCAGAACGAATGAAAAGCGGCACCATTTCCGAGGCCATCGCACTGCGCCTCGTCGAAGCTGCCAAGCCTGCCGAGGCCGCCGTCTGGTTCCGCAATGCCAAGAACCACTTCACCAAACCCGGGGACAAGCTGCGCCAAGACTTTAACCTCATCGCCATCCAACGTGCATCTCCTAACGGGAAATCCCAGGCCGTCCAGGCGCTTCGCGAGGCCAAGACCCGCTACGGCTCCATTCCAGAGGCCGATGCCTTGTCCGCCTGGCTCGATATCCTCGACCCGCCAGCGCCACCACCCGCAGTCCCGGCTGTCACCCCGCCGGTAGATCCGCCTCCCTCCAAGACCCCTCCTGCCAAGACCCCTCCTGCCAAGACCCCGGGGAAAATCACTCCGTCGAAATCGAATCAACGCTGAGCGATTGCTGAGTTATGACCTATCTGTTTTTGATGGAAACCATCTGGCACCCGCCGCTTGCGTTCGAGGAGCGCGTGCTGGCTGCCTTGCCTGCCGAATTGGAATTGCAGGCGCTGTGGTTTGGCGGTGCCTTTGGCAGGGAATTTCGTAGCACCGACGGGCGGACCGTTCGCATCGTCCAGTTTGGTGAGTGGAACCGAGGGGCCGGCCCGGATTTCTTTCAGGCGGCTGTGGAAATTGATGGAGTGGTCAAGACCGGGTCCTTGGAGATCGACCCCGATGCCGCCGCCTGGGAGGCCCACGGCCACGCCGCCAATCCGGCGTTCAGCAACGTCGTCTTGCACGTGATCTTTCAGGACGAAGCCCGCAAAACCTTCACCCGTACCTGTGAGCATCGCGATGTGCCCCAAGTGCTCATTTCCGGCCACCAACTCGCCGATGCTCTCAACCGCCCGCCTCGTGAGGTCGCCATCGCCCTTCCCGGACGCTGCGTCCACCCCCTCAAACAACTCCCTGCAAGTGCCCTCACCAGCTTGTTCGATGAGGCCGCTCGCTTTCGCGCCACCACCAAGGCCCGCCGCTGGTTGCGCAGCGCCGACGCCCATGGCAGCGATGCCGCGCTGTTCCAATCCACCGCCGAGACGCTCGGCTACGGCGGCAATGCCCTTGCTCTGCGCCTGCTCGCACAGCGACTGCCCCTGGCGGCCCTCAAGAACGACGCTCCTGCCGCTGAGGCGATCCTCTTTGGAGCCGCCGGTTTCCTCGCGCCAAACCTCCACGAGCAAGCGCCGCCCGATACCCGCGAGTACTTGCGCGGCCTGTGGCAAACCTGGTGGAAACATCGCTCCCATTTCGAGGTGACCCCGCAGCGGGCCATTCCTTGGCATCTCCATGGCCAACGGCCCGCCAACCATCCCCACCGCCGCATCGGCGCTCTCGCTGCCTTGCTCGCCGAATGGCCGCTCTACCGCCGCCTTGCCCTCGCCCGGCCCTTCAAGGTCAAGCCGTTGCTCGATTTTCTGCAATCCCTCGAGCACCCGTTTTGGTCGCATCGGCACACCCTCACCTCCGCCCACACCGCCCACAAGCTCGCTTTGTTTGGCCGCAGCCAGGGCTTGGAATTGCTCGCCAACCATCTCGTCCCCCTCGCTCTTCACGAGGAGGCCATTTCCTTCAAGGATTACCACAAGTTGCGCCATTCCGCTCCCAATGAAAAAGTCCGGCGTTGCGCCATCCGCCTGTTTGGCTCCATCGCCCTTGCTCAGCCGTGGTTGCGCCGCGTCTCCCATCATCAGGCACTGCTCCAGATCTATCACGACTTCTGCCTCGAGGATTTCTCAGACTGCCACCAATGCCCGTTCCCTGAGCAACTCACCCAATGGAAATAGCACCCATCACCATCCGCCTCAACGGCCGCCAACACCCGCTCGCCGCCCCGCTCTCCCTCGATGCCCTCCTCGATTCCCTCGGCTTGGCCCGCAAACCTGTCGTCGTCGAACTCAACGAAGCCGTCGTCTTTCCCCGCGACTACCCCCTCACCACAGTGTCCGACGGCTCTCGTCTCGAAGTGGTCACCCTCGCTGCAGGCGGCTGATCCCTCCTCTCAGCTTTCATGCGACGGCCTAGCGGTTCTGTCTAGGGCGGGAAGTGTCTCAAAGTCAAAAGTCGAAGTTCGCCCCTGATTTCCCGTTTCTTCGACCTTCAGACCTTCAGACCTTCAGACCTTCAGACCTTCAGACCTTCAGACCTTCGACCTTCAGACCTTCAGACCTTTGACTCTGCTGGCCATTTCGGCCCATGATTCCTCGGAAGGGGTTGGACTTCCGAGCATTTCTTGCCCCAGCTGATTTATTTCTCCCCGCAGAGAATTTTTCCCTTGCCACAACCGCCGCTGCCAAGCCATCTTCCCGCCGCGCGCCGTCATCCGGCGCGTTTGTCCCTCCGGTGTAGCTCAGCGGCAGAGCGGGTGACTGTTAATCACTAGGTCGTAGGTTCGATCCCTACCGCCGGAGCCATCTAAACCCCTTGTTTTCAAGGGTTTCCGACAAGCCAGGCATGAACAGACCTGCACGGATAGGAACCGTTATGCACGGTTATGCAGAAAAAAGTTGCACCAAACTTGCACCGTTTTTCCCCGGCACGGTTCTCGGCCTGACAACGAAAATCCCGCAGTCGGCGGAATTTGCCCGCCACGTTGCCGCTGGTGCCGCTCCACCACCAAGAATTTCGACCAGGAACCCCAACGAAAACGGCTCGAACGCATCGCCAAGGAGATCAAAAAAGGAAGGCGTTGTGGATCACGATTCCTTTCAAGCGGAAGCCTTCGCCTCCGCGGGCTGTTTTGGCACCATCAACAAGGCCATCTCCGGTCGCCCGCCCGAGCTGCCGGAGCCCTCCATTCCGAGGTTGCCAAAATTCACCAAATGCGCACAATTCACTTGACGGGTTAATTCTACATTGCTAGTGAATCCGGTGTGCTTTCCCTGAAACGGCAATTTTTCGATCATCTGGCGGAGGTCACCGGCTCCGTCCCGGATCTGGTCGCCGCCAAGGTGGCTGGCTTGCCCCTGTTTTTGCGGGAGCGCTACCAATTCGGCCACACCCGGCTTTTCGGCCAGAGCTTCCTATTGGCGTTGGAACAGGGAACCCCCGAATCCGCGACACCCGGCGAATACGAGAAGCATGCGGACACACTACGCACCCAGGCCGGCGAGCCCGTCGTGCTGGTCCTGGCCGCGCTGCCATCCTACGTCCGCAACCGCATGGTCCGCTGCGGGCTTCCGTTCATCGTCCCCGGCAGCCAGATCTTCATTCCCACGGCGTTGATCGACCTGCGCGAACGCTTCCGCCAGCCCAAGCCCAAGGCTGGCAAACCCCTCACGCCAGCCGCCCAATGCGTGTTGCTCTACCACCTCCAGCGCCAGCCGCTGGAAAACCTGCCCCTGCGGGAAATCGCGGAAAGGATCGGCTACTCGCCCGTCATGCTTACCAAAGTGAAGGCCGAGCTGCTCGCGGCGGAGCTGTGCGAACCCAAGCGCATCGGCCGCTCCGTAGCTCTGCACTTCACAACCGCAGGCCGCCAACTCTGGGACGCTGCCCGCCCCTTGCTTTCCTCGCCAGTCGCGAAGACCGTCTGGATCCAGGGAGAAAAACCCGGACACCCCGCGCTTCAGGCAGGCCTGACCGCCCTCAGCCGCCGCACCATGATCGCGGATGACCGGCTGCCCACCTTCGCGCTCCAGTCGGAAGTGTTTCAGGTCAATCTCGAACGCGGAAACTTCCGCGGCTGCCCCGGCCCGGAGGACGCGGATCTGAAAATGGAAGTCTGGGCCTACAATCCCCAACTTTTCGCCGATAACGGATCCGTCGATCCGCTTTCCCTCTTCCTCAGCCTGCACAACTTCCCGGACGAGCGGGTCCAGCAGCAACTCGAACTCCTCATCAACGAATTTCCATGGTGAGAGGTCTCGAAATCTTCCGCGAACGTTTCCGGCGCTTTGAAGGTGCCTTCGTCCTCATCGGTGGGGTCGCTTGCGACCAGTGGTTCGCCGACAACCGCCTCGAGTTCCGCGCCACCAAGGATTTGGACATGGTCCTCATCGTGGAAATCCTCAACCGCGATTTCGTCGCCGCCATGCGGGCCTTCATCGAGGAGGGCGGTTACGAGATTCGCCAGCGCAGCAGTGGCAGCCCCATTCTCTATCGCTTCGCAAATCCCACCCGCGAGGACTTCCCATTCATGCTGGAACTCTTCACCCGCAGCGCCGAGGAAATCGAACTCGCGCCCGGTCAGGGAATCATCCCGGTGGAAACCGCCTCCGCTCCCCAAAGCCTTTCCGCCATCCTGCTGAACGAGGCATACTACGATCTCATCCGCACCCAATATCAAACCCGTGACGGCCTCGGCTTCGCCAACGCCACCGCGCTGATCCCGCTCAAGGCCCACGCCTGGCTCGATCTCACCCGCCGCCGAGCCGAGGGTGAAACCATCGATTCCAAGGACATCGACAAACACCGCAGCGATGTTTTCCGCCTCGCCGCCACCCTGCCCGAGGAACCCGGCCCGGAGTTGCCGGAGCCCATTCCCACCGACATCACGGCGTTCCTCCGCGCATTCCCCGAAGACTCTCCAGAATGGCCGAAGATCCTCGCCTCCCTCGCCCCCATTTTCGGCAATGGGCTGCGCCCTCCGGCGCTCCGCGCCGCCATCGCATCCTTTTTCCATCTTCCACCGTCCATCTGAAACCCACAATCTTCCCCCCGCATGATTCCACTCAAATACCGCGACGACCCTGGACTGGAATTTTTGCAGTTTTGCAGTCACGAAGACCTGGATCCGCTGGTGGAAATCCTCGCCAAGGACACAGGGGAGTACCGATGGTCCGCCAGCTTGGGAGGTAACAAGGAGTTTGCCCGCAGAATCATCTCTTCACCCGATAATCGGGTTCTTTTGGAATTGTCCGTTTAAGCACACCGTAACACTCCCAAATCCAATGCTCCTGCCCCGCCGTTTTACCCTTCCCAGCTATCAGATTCCCCGCTTTTCTACTCCTGTGCTCCTTATCGTCCCAACAGAATGCCCCTACGACCTGAGTGCCGGTACGAATCCGGTCCCGGAGGACCACAACCAGATCGCCTGAAACCTTCCAATCCCGCGTGTCGTCACTCACTCTAACCAAGCTTGAATCCCACCTTTGGGAAGCCGCGAACATCCTACGCGGCCCGGTCGATGCCGCCGATTTCAAGACCTACGTCTTCCCGCTCCTGTTCTTCAAGCGCATCTCGGACGTGCATGATGAGGAATACGATGCGGCGATGAAGGAGTTCGATGGTGACGAGGAAGCCGCCCTGTTTCCAGAAAACTACGGTTTCCAGGTGCCGGATGGCAGTCACTGGCGGGACGCGCGCAAAGTCGCCAAGAATGTCGGGCAAGCGCTCCAGAATGCTCTGCGTGGCATCGAGCAGGCGAACCCCCACACGCTTTACGGCATTTTCGGCGATGCCCAGTGGACGAACAAAGACCGTCTCTCAGACGCCTTGCTGCGCGACCTGATCGAACACTTCTCCCGGATTTCCTTGGGAAACTCTCATGCCAAGGTGGACATCCTCGGCCAGTCCTACGAATACCTGATCAAGAAGTTCGCCGACGTCACCAACAAGAAGGCCGGCGAGTTCTACACCCCGCGCTCTGTCGTTAGGCTCATGGTGAACATCCTCGACCCTCGCGAGGGCGATTCGATTTACGACCCCACCTGCGGCACCGGCGGCATGTTGCTGGAGGCCATCCACCACGTGCAGGAAACGCGGGGCGATGTCCGCACGCTCTGGGGCAAGCTCTTCGGCCAGGAGAAAAACCTCACCACCTCCGCCATCGCCCGCATGAATCTCTTCCTGCACGGTGCGGCGGACTTCCAGATCGTTCGCGGCGACACACTGAGGAATCCAGCATTCTTCCTCGGCGACAGCCTTGCCACCTTCGATTGCGTCATCGCCAATCCTCCGTTCTCGCTGGAGAAATGGGGCGACGAAGTCTGGTCCAGCGACCCCTATGGCCGCAACTTTGCCGGCATGCCACCCGCCAAGAGCGGCGACTACGCCTTCGTGCAGCACATGATCAAGTCCATGGCCCCCAAAACCGGGCGCATGGCCGTCGTCCTGCCGCACGGTGCCCTGTTCCGTATGGGCAAGGAGGGCGAGATCCGCCGGAAACTCCTCGGCATGGACCTGCTGGAAGCCGTCATCGGCCTTGGCCCCAATCTCTTCTATGGCACCGGCCTCGCGGCCTGCATCCTCGTCTTCCGGCAAAAGAAAACCAAGGCGCGGAAAAACAAGGTGCTCATCGTCGATGCCTCCAAGGAGTTCAAATCAGGCCGCGCCCAGAACGAATTGCTCCCAGAGCACGTCGCGCGAATCCATGGCTGGGTCCGCGACTACGCTGATGTCGAGGGCATTGCCCGTGTCGTTACGTTAGACGATATCGCCTCCAATGACCACAACCTCAACATCCCGCGCTACGTCGAACCGAAGGTCACGAGTGAGGTGCTGACCGTGAAGGACGCGATGAAGCGGCTGCGTGAGAGTGCAAATGCGGCATTTGCGGCGGAGGAGAAACTGGTTGGGATTTTAAAGCGGGAGGGATTGCTGGTATGAGCGCGATCGACCCGCGTCTTCAACAGATTCTCGATGGACTGGAAGGGGAGCACTTCGAGTTCAAGGAATGGAAAACAAAGGATGACTTTGATGGCCTGACCAAATACGCCTGCGCTTTGGCAAACGAGGGAGGAGGCAAGATGGTCCTCGGCGTTTCCGATCAAAGGCCGCGGAAGATTGTCGGCACCTCTGTCTGGCCTCAGTTCGAAGTCACGCGGAAGAGTCTCAACCAACGCATCCATCTCACAACTCAATGGGAGGAGTTCCAGGCGCCTAGCGGACGTGTTCTCGTCATCACCGTGCCCCGCCATGCCTATGGGCTCCCGGCCGCTTGGGATAGACGGGCATGGATGCGCGATAATGACAGTTTGGTTGCCTTGTCCGAAGCACGCAGGAAAGTCATTTGGGAGGAAATCGGCCGGGATTACTCGGCGGAACCCTGCGCCGGGCTGTCCATCGGCGACCTGAACCCAGCCGCACTGGAGTCCTTCCGCAAGGCGTGGGTGGATTCCTTGCTGGCTCGCCGTGAGGAATCTGGAAATCGCGACGCCGAACGCATCCAAGGCCTGAACCATGAGCAATTGCTGCGCGACACCGAGCTGTTTCATTCGAACGGCACCCTCCTCAACGCCGCTTTGATTCTCTTCGGCTCACGGCAGGCCGTGCGCAGCCATCTGGCCCAAGCCGAGCTGGTTTATGAGTTCCGCAACACAGCCGCCTCCGGACCGGCTGAGCTCCGTCTGGAGTTTCAGGAAGGTTTTTTCGGTTGGCATCAAATCCTCTGGCAGCAAGTCAACGAGCCCAGCCGCAATCCGCGCCAGTCTTTCCAGTCGGGCCTCTTTGTCCGGCAATTGCCATCCTTCGCCGAGCGCCCGGTGCGCGAGGCGATCCTCAACGCCGTCTGTCACCGCGATTACCTGTTGGGCAGCAACATCTTCATCCGGCACACCCCCACCGCGCTCACCGTCGAAAGTCCCGGCGGCCTCCTGCCCCAGGTTACGGTGGAAACCCTGCTCGACCGGCAGGCTCCGCGAAACCGCCGCCTCGCCGAGGTATTCCAGCGCTGTGGCATGGTGGAACGTTCCGGTCAGGGAATGAACCTCATCTTCGAGGATGCGATCATCAGTGCCAAACAGCTCCCGACTCCAAATGCCGCGCCCTATCAATTCACGCTCACCCTTCACGGAGTAGTCCAAGATCCCTCCTTCCTCGCTTATCTGGAACAGGTCGGACAGGAAAAAATGCGGCTCTACGACACCGCTCACCTCCTGGTTCTGGACTCGGTCCGCCGGGAAGCTGCGGTTCCGGACGCTTTCAAGCCTCTGGTGGACCGTCTTGTCACGGATGGACTCTTGGAACGCGTCAGCCGCGGCCGGGGTGCCCGGCTGATCCTCTCCCGGACCTTCTCCCATGCCATCGGTGAATCCGCCGCCTACACCCGCCGAAAGGGGCTGGATCAGGGACAGAATAAACAGCTCCTGCTTAACCACTTGAAGGAAAAAGCTTCAAAGGGAGCTGCCTTGCCGGAATTGGCCGAGGTCGTCCCACTCCTCAAAAAGAGACAAGTTCAGCACCTTCTTCGCCTTCTGGCGCAGGAGGGTAGAGCGTTTTCAGATGGCAAGGGGCCAGGAACCCCATGGAAATTAGCGAATTACGCTTCTTCCGAGCCGCCGCCATAATAAAACACAACCCTTGGTTCGTGTTCTTTTCCGTGTTCTTTTCCGTGTTCAATTCCCCATGACCCGCATCACCCAACAACAACTCGAATCCTACCTCTGGGGTGCCGCCGTGCTCCTCCGGGGCACGATTGATGCGGGCGACTACAAGCAGTTCATCTTCCCGCTACTGTTCTACAAGCGGCTGTGCGACGTCTTCGATGAGGAGACCGTCACCGCGCTGCGCGAGTCGGGCGGGGACCAAGACTTCGCCATGTTCCCGGAGAACCATCGTTTCCAGATTCCGTCAGACGCGCATTGGCGGGAAATAAGGAAAGTCAGCCGCGATGTGGGCCGGGGCTTGCAGCAGGCCATGCGGGCCATCGAAACCGCCAACCCAAACAAACTCTTCGGCATCTTTGGCGATGCGCAGTGGACCAACAAAGACCGCCTAACGGATGCCATGCTGCGCGACCTCATCGAGCACTTCTCCACGCTGGAACTCACCGTCGCCAACCTTCCCGAGGACGAGCTTGGCCAGGGCTACGAGTATCTTATCAAAAAATTTGCCGACGACTCCGGTCACACCGCCGCTGAGTTCTACACCAACCGCACGGTCGTCCACCTCATGACCGAGATGCTCGACGTGCAGCCCGGCGAATCCGTCTATGACCCGACCTGCGGCTCCGGCGGCATGTTGCTTTCCTGCATCACCCACCTGCGGCGGCATCGGAAAGAGTGGCGGAATGTGAAACTCTATGGTCAGGAACGGAATTTGATGACCTCTTCCATCGCCCGGATGAACTGCTTTCTTCACGGCATCGAGGATTTTCGGATCGAGCGCGGCGATACCCTGGCCGAACCGAAACTCGTCGAAGGCGACCGTCTCCAGCGTTTCGATGTCGTCTTGGCCAATCCGCCCTACTCGATCAAGCAGTGGAACCGCGAAGCCTTCGCCGCCGACCCATGGGGCCGCAATATTTTTGGCGTCCCGCCGCAGGGCCGCGCCGACTACGCCTTCCAGCAGCACATTCTGGCCTCGCTGAAGGGATTCAGCGGTGCCAGAACCCTCACCCCCGGCCCCTCTCCCAGTGG
>CAIKHZ010000014.1 GCA_903827375.1 Akkermansiaceae bacterium | reverse complement strand
CGGCGTCGAGTTCACGGATGACGTGCATGGCGCTCACTCCGGTGGTGGCGTCATCGGCGTCGATGGCCGCTTGGATGCATGAGGCCCCCCGATGTCGCGGCAACAGCGACGCATGCAAATTGATAATGGCGCAGCTGGCCAATGAGAGAATGTTGGCGCGGAGAATTTGCCCGTATGCCATGACGACGACGACGTCAGGGGCCAGCGCCGCCAACTCCCGGCTCACATCCCCGATGACCGCCGGTTGCCAGACCTCGACGCCGGCCTGGAGAGCCTCCAGCTTGAGAGTGGGCGGCATCAGCGTCTGGTGGCGGCCGACGGGCTTGTCCGGCTGGGTGACCAGCGCCAGCGGTCGCGGCCCCACCTCCAACAAATGACGGAATGTCGGCAAGGCAATGTCGCCGGTGGCAACGAAAACCAAACGCAAGCAGCTGGCATCCTTCATGGTCAGGTACTTGGGAAAGAGAAAAACACCAGTGCCGGGGCCACCAAGGCCAAATCAGCGAGCACCCGCAAAGCTTCCAAGGAGAACCTTGCCCGCATCCGGTTGATCACATGCAAAAGCGCCGCACCGGTTAGTACCGCATAGAAAAATGGCCGCGAACTATGCTGCTCCGCCTGCAATGCAAAAAACAACGAGGCACCGGCCAGCAACGTCAGTGGCAGCGTAAGAGACAACTCATCGCTCGCCTGTACCTCCGGATCGGGATGGCGACTGGCATGTTCCCACAGGTCAATCGCGGAAATGTTCAATATGCACAGCACCGCAAACGCATGAAACTCGCGAGAGATCAGCAAATCATGGATCCCCCGGTCATACAAATAAACATGCGCAACCAAGGCCGTGCCGAATGAAAAAGCAATCCCCGCCACAATATTTTTGAAGTAGGGAATGTCATCAAGCGAAGGGGCCGTGAAGGTGGCTATCGCAAAGAACACCGCCACCAACAGACCCTCCACAATCAGATAGGAGAAAATCCTCATCGGGCTCTGCATCAACACCGTCACCATCGCGGCGATCGCTGCTATGAGCGCTGCACACACAAATTTTCGCCAATGCTTGCGGTGAAAGTGATGGCGAGCCCGGCAACGCGGCGAGTCACCATGCACCGTCGCATCTAGCAACCTGTCAGCCACGTACAGCACCCACACCCCCAGCCCTAGCAACACATAGCCGTGCGTCGGGTGGTAGCTCACACCCCAGGTCCTGGCAAACAGGCACAGCCACACCACGGCCACCAGCGGGGCATCAAGGCTGAGCAGGTTTGGCAACAGCCACCATGGCTTGCGGGGGTCGGACGTCACGCCGCAAACCATCCCCGACATCCCTGCCTAACGCAAGCGCACAGTGGATATTTCACCAGCACCACCTTTCAAGCCATAATCGCCGCAGCCACTTCTCGTGCAACAGTCTCTCCGGCGAGCCGCCGCACCAGCGCTAGACCGAAGTCCACCGCTGTGCCCGCACCCCGCGAGGTGAGGATCAAGCCGTCCTCCACCACCCGCTCATCAAGCACCCCGGGCAATTCTCCATGCACACTGAAGTGGGCGGTGAAGCGGTGATTTTTCAATAATCCGGCGGCCTGCAAGACCAATGGAGCGGCGCAGATGGCCGCCACCGGCTTGCCTCCCTCATGAAACTCCTGCGCCAGCGACGTCGCGCGTCCGTCGGCCAGCAACTCCATCACCCCTGGACCGCCCGGCAAAAAAAGCAAATCAAAGGATTGGGCCTCGACGTCCTCAAAATCCTCATCCGGCTCAAGCCGCATCCCGCCGCGCCCCTCCACCACCCCGCCATGCAGCGACGCCATGACCACCTCAAGCCCACCGCGCCGCATCAAATTGACCGGCGTGACGGTTTCGGTTTCCTCAAACCCATCGACCAACAGACACAAGACACGTTTTGACATAGCCAAGACTCTGCCACATTCCGCCCGCTATTCAAGCCCCGGATTCTCAGCGTTGCTGTGTCTTGTGGCGCTGAAAAATGGCTAGAGTGCGTTGGCGCTCGGTGTCGTGGTCGAGGATTGGCAAGGGGTAGTCTGGCGCGATGGGCCGCTTGGTGGCGGGTGGGCGCAGGAAGTTTTGGGGAGGGACAGCGGCGAGTTCCGGCAGCCAGCGTTTGATATAGGTTCCTTGCGGATCGAAGCGCCCGGTCTGTGTCCAAGGGTTCTGGATGCGGAAATACGGCGCGGCATCGGCCCCCGTGCCAGCAGACCACTGCCAGCCACCATTGTTCGATGCAATCTCGCCATCGATCAAATGTTGCATGAACCACGCCTCGCCGAGGCGCCAGTCGTAGTGCAGGTCTTTCGTTAGAAACATAGCCGTGATCATGCGCACTCGGTTGTGCATGTAGCCGGTGGCTAGCAATTCCCGCATTCCGGCATCGACGATGGGAAAGCCGGTTTGGCCGAGTTGCCAAGCGGTGAGTTTTTGATCGGGTTCGAGCCATGGCAGTCCGCGCCAGTGGGGAGTGAATTCGAGTTCGAGGACCTCGGGGAAATGGTGGAGGATGGCGAAATAGAACTCTCTCCATCCCAGTTCTTTCAAAAACGTCTGATAGCCGGGCTTGTCCGCAGGAGACGCCGCCTCATGCGCGGCGGCAACCCCGGCATAGATGCTGCGAACCGACAACAGGCCAAAGCGCAGGTCCTGGCTGATGCGCGCGGTGCCCGCCACCGCTGGCAGATCACGCTGCGCATCATAACTGGCCAGCCGGCTTTTCAGGGCCGCCGCAAATCGCTGCCTCGCCGGTTTTTCGCCGGCCGGCAGGAGGGATGCAGAAGACCGCGCCATCCCCCACCCTGCCAAGGTCGGCAGCGGATCGGATGGAATGTTAGGCGGAGTGTGCAGCGCGCCGACCCTTGGCACAGGCACCTGTTTGGCCGCTGCCAGCCAATTCTTGCAATACGGGGTGAACACCCGGTATGGCTGGCCAGATCCAGTTAGAACAGCCTCCGGCGGGTGCAAACTCACATCGTGCATGGCGTGCACGGCCACTCCCAGCTCTCGACAAACCTCAACGACCGCCACCTCCACGGCCTCGCCATACGGGTCGGGGTCCTTCTGGAAATACAGCGCTTGTGCACGGGTTTCCTGGATCACTTGCCGCAACACCTCCAGTGGAGGCCCTCGACGAACAATCAAGCGCCCATCGATCGTCTGCAAATCGGCCGCCAGCGACGCGAGACAATCGCACAGGAATTGCTGGCGGTTCGGGCCAGTCCAAACCTGCGTTTTCTGCCACGCGGAGACGATATACAGCGGGCAAACCGCCTCACATGCCTGGGACGCCGCCCGAAGAACCTTGTGGTCGGCAATCCGCAAATCCCGCCGGTACCAGTGAATGCCCAACTTGTATGATTCACTCATCTGGACTGTATTCCCGCCCATCTAACCAAAGGCCGGCGCCTCATGGCGCGACCGCCAACCGCTCGTTAGACGACTCGTGCTCGAAAAGGAAACCATTCTCCTTGTAGGTTTTGAGCCGGAAGTGAGTGGCTGTGGAAATAACGCCCTCCAGCGTGCTGAGTTTTTCGGAGACAAAGCGGGCGACTTCACGAAGGTCGGCACCTTCCACCACCACCATCAGATCGTAGCCGCCGCTGGCCAGATAGCAGGACACCACTTGCTCAAAGCGTGACACACGCATGGCAAGCCGGTCGAAGCCGCCGCCGCGCTCCGGGGCGATTTTCACTTCGATAAATGCAGAGACGGCGGTGTCACCGGTGATTTCCGGATCGATGACGGCGTGATAGCCGCGGATGGTGCCGTCCTTTTCCCAGGCGGCTACCCTCTCGGAGATCGTCTGAGGCGGCAAGGCGAGCAATTCGCCGAGTTCCTGATGCGAGAGGCGTGCCTTGCGGCACAACAGATGGAGGAGCGGATCGAGGGGCATGGGGGTAGATGTTGGATTGCGATCAATTTGGTGCCGGCACGGCAAGAATCTCGCGGTGCGCCTCTTTGACCGGCGCGCCGTCCTTGAGCCAGGCGTCATAAATCGACCAGCCATCCCGCAAGAGACTGCGACTGCGGCCAAAGCGATCCCCACTGTTGAGCAGCACCACGATCAAGCGCCGCGGCGTGGCTCCTTTCGAGCCATCGGGCCGGGCTCGCACCAAGGGCTCGCGATCCATGCAGGTAGCCAAACACGGGCCAGCCCCAGCAGATGCGCCCGTCTTGATGCCTATAATGCCTTCCTCGCCGAGCAATTCGTTGGGATTGTGGACAAGGTAGCCGCGTTTGCCGGTAGCACCCATAACACTAATCTGGCGCTCCTTCTGCCGAACAATGAAATTCAGAGCGTTGCGCCGCATCGCAAATATCCCCAGACGGGCGACATCTGCTGCGCACGAGTATCCTTTAGCACGGGGCCGCTCCAGACCATGAGGGTTGACAAATTTCGTATTTTCCATGCCGATGAGCCCTGCCAGCTTGTTCATCTCATCCACGAATGCAGCCACCGGGTCGCCTGCCTTGCCGCGTTTGGTCAAAATCTGGCTGCCTACGTGGTTGGCAATGGTGAGGGCAGCAAGGTTGTCCGAGCCAAGCAGGGCGGAATAGAGCGCGTCGCGCAGGGTGAGCGTATCGCCGGGTTGCAGGTTCATCGGATTGGGCCCGCCGACCAAGGCAACGGTCGGCGGTGCGGTGATGACCAACTGACTGATGTCCGACTCCGTGGCGCTGGCCCAGTCCACGGCCACGACAGCAGTGGCCAATTGGGTGAGACTGGCAACCGGGCGTTTGACGGAAGAATTGGCGGCGATGAGGATTTTCCCGGAATAGGCCTCAACCACCATGAGGCTTTCCGGTGCTTGGGCGTGAATGAGCAAGGGCGAAAGGGCGCTGAGCAGCGCGACGAGGCGGACAATCGTGGGGAATATCATGGGTGGAACAGCCAGACTTTAGCCGCCGCACGCGGCAACTCAACCCCAAAGGCAAACATCTTTTTAGAGCCGGGTGGGATGGGTGCGACGGATTTTCGCACGGAGCCTGGACGATGGGACCGCCCAGTTCCAAAAAGGATTGCGCCGTTTTGCCGACCGACGGAAAGAATTGTTGAATGGTGATTGGACGAGGAAATGTTCACCCTTCGGTCACATTAAAAATCAACAATCAACAATCAATAATCGTCACTCATCCATCCATGTGCATTCTGCCGCCAGAAGAATATACCGCGTGGCAGATCACCGTGCAAAAATCCGCCCTGCGGGATGGGTGACTTGGAGATTGCCGCACCTTGGAACTTGCGTCACTCACTTGATGGAGAAAACCCTGCCGCGGCCAGTTTGCCAAGCGGAACTAACACTGCTATAAAGCGCTCCGAGTTCATCGGCAGAGAGCAGGCGGTATTCAATCGATCGGGCGTGAGTGGTCTCCGGGTATTTCTTAATGACCATCTTGTGCAGATCCGTGCCCGCACGTTGCCCGGCGTAGTCGATCAATTCCTTGGCCCGCGCCGTCACGTTGGCCACGGCATTGTTGTTCACCCCTTCGGTGATCGGGCTTGAAAAATAGAATCGTGCCAAGCCTTGGCCGTTGGTGTCAACGGTCACTTCATCAACAATAAGACCCGCTTCAGGAATGGCATAGGAATGGCGGCTGATGGCAGTGAGGTGATCGAGAGCCACCATGTACTGGCCCCCAGGCAAATTGGCCACCCAGAAGCGATGGTTGCCGTCGGTTTCTGCGGTATTCTGGGCGGCTGCGGCAGGGGTCGTCGTCGTCGAGGCTGGGGCCGCAGGGGCGGCTGGAGTGGCACCGGCAGCGGCTGGCGCGGCTGGCGCGTAAGTGGCTGCGATGAGCAAGCAAGCGAGGGCGGGAAGGAGCATGGCTTTCATGATGGAGAGTAGCGTAATGTCGGAAAGGCGGTATGACCAGCACGATTCACAGGAGAATCACAAAAGTCAGGGTTGTCAGGTAGCGCGGCTTGCCATATTCTCAGACATGGTTCGTTTCCGGCCCAATGTGGCGGCACTCATGGTCAAACCCGAAGGCCAGTTGCTCATTTGTGAGCGCTGGTTGATTCCGGGATCGTGGCAATTTCCACAAGGGGGAATCGATGTCGGCGAGACGCCCGAACAGGCGCTCTTCCGCGAGGTTCGCGAGGAGGTCGGCTTGGAGCCGAAACACTATCAGGTACTCGCCAAACGCGGCGGTTACCGCTACCTCTACCCCGCCGAGGTGCGTTCAAAAAAGCTCCTCAAACATGGCAACCATGGCCAGGAGCAAGCGTATTTCCTCTGCCGAGTACTCGCCGGAGCTCCCCCGATCAACGTCAACCAGCAAGCCCGAGAATTTTCCACCTATCGCTGGATTGATCCCTCAGAATTTGATTTGGATTGGCTGCCGGTGTTCAAACGCGACGTGTACCGGCGGGTGCTCTGGGACTTTTTCCAGGTGGCGCTCTGAACCGAGCTGATTTGGCTGTGCCAAAAAGACGGACGGCCCGCCCAATGCCGACTCTCCGTGAAGGGGACACTCGAAGGGGACACTCGCCGTGCTCGGGCCGCTGGCCGCACCCCTACTCGGCCGCTGGCTCATCCTCGTCGGCAGGCGGGTTTTCCTTTTCCCTCTCGCGGATGATCTGATCGACTTGCTGCTCAAACGCGCTGCGGGCCTCTGGATCGGTAGGAGCCATCAAGGAACGCAGCGGTGCGGGTTGTTTGACTAAAATTTCCGCGCAAGCTTGCGTGGCGACCTTGCGCTCAGCCGGGTTTTCGAGAGCTGCCATCCAGGACAGCGCTGCCTGAGGATTGGCACCGACCCACTGGGATGCCACGGTGGCGATGCCCGCACTGCGCGACTCACCGGCAGGCATGGTGGCAATCCAAGCGGCAGCATTGGCAGGCGCGCCGATGGTCCAGCGCTGGAGGACTTTGGCGGCGGCGGCTTTCGCTTCACTATCCGCTGTATCAGTCGGCCAGACGAGTTTGACGGCGCGTTCCGGATCGGTTGCGACCAGAACCATTGCAATCTCACCCTTCGCCGCAGCGATGTCTTCCGGCGACCCGAGCGTAGCCGCCCATGCAAGGGCAGCCTCGGGACTTTGCTCCATGAGAGCGACCGCACAGTCGTGCAGAACGGCCAATTTCCCGGCACTATCGGCGGCCAGCTGTTTGACTGCCTCGGCGGAGAATTCCGGCGCGATTTTGAGTGAATTCCGGGCAACGTCCGCCAGCGCCAGATTTCGGGCTTCGGGATCTTCGATCTCGAGCGCCGTGTTGAGCGAGTCGCGAAGCCCTTGACGGGTCGTCGGGATCTTCTCTCGCGTTGGCCGCGTGGTACGCTGAGACTCACTGGCAGACGCTGGGCCATCCGCATCCCGCGACTTATCGCAGGAGACAAGCAGAGCGGCAAAGCAAAGGCATAAATGGAATCGGGCCTTCATGTTGGGGGATACTTCCGATAAAACCGGCTTGAATGCAACTATTTTCAGAGATGGAATGCACGCTGGCCATGTCTGACGGCACGCTACCAGCGGATTAATTTGATAAAACTGCCTTTCTCATCGGTCGGCAGAGGGATATCTGACAATGCTTGGATATTCACCAAGTGCGCGCCAAGGGGCAAGGGGCCCATCGCCGCTGGTTGCCGACAGAAGAATGCACACTTTGCGGCAAATGAGAGCTGGGCAAGGTTATCGGACGAAACCAATTCCACGGTTGGGCACTGGAAAGCGAGCCCGATGGACTTGACGAATGGATCCAGATCGAGGTGCCAGTTGCTGACGTTCAATGCGAGAATGCCGTCGGGTTTGAGCATCTTGAAGTAGAGTTCGAAGGCCTCGCGGGTGCTGAGGTGATAGGGCAGGTTGTCACCGGTGAACGCATCGATGATGATCACATCGTAAGGCTCGGCACCTGCCGCCAATTCCTGTTCGAGGCCCTTGCGTGCGTCCTGGCACTTGAGTTCCACCCGGCTTGGGCAACCGCTGACGAACGTGAAGAGCGATGGGTTCTCCGCCACCCGAAGAACCTCCGGGCTGATCTCGTAGCAACGGAAGTAATCGTTAGCCCGGCCGTACGCCAACATCACCCCAGCGCCCAGTCCCACCAGATTCACGCGCATCGGCTTGCCAGCCCGAAACTTCGGGTGAGCCACCATGGCAAAGCCCATTTTATCGGGGGTGAAGTAGGCCGTGGGCATGCGCTCCCGCCCCGGGATGAGGGCCTGAATCCCGTGCAGCGTCGAGCCATGAATGAACTCGCGAACAACCCCGGAACTTGTGGAGCTTTTGGCCTTCACTTCGGTGACCTTGACGGTGCCGTAAAATCCGCGCTCGCGCCAAACGGTCGGGCGGTCCTCAGATTTTGGATAGGCTGAAATTCCGATAAACACCAAGGCACCAACGGCCACGGCAGCAGCAACCCTTCGGATCAGCTTGCGGCCCTCGATAGAAGCCAGGTAACACAACCCTGCTAGAACAATTCCAACCAGCGCCATGGGATATTCAGCCACGGTCTTGAACAACATTGGGATCGCCAGGGAGGCAAACAAACCGCCGATCGCCCCGCCGATCGCGTTGCACAAGTAGTAGAAACTCAAGCGCGCCGAACCCGGCCGAATTTGATAGAGCCACGAATGGATGAAGGTGCAGCCAAAGAAGCACAGGCCGACACCAGAGGCGAGGTTGATGCTGAAGGTGCCGGGCGTGCCGGCTTTGCCATAGGCATAGGCGGCGAAATAGACGCATCCCAACGCCAGGCACAGGAGTACCGGCAGTGCGCGGTGAGCCCAGCCTGAAAACCCAACGACATAACTCAACAAGAACAACCCCAACAGCACGACCCAGAACAATGGGAGAGGCATCACGTCCAGTGTTAGGTACGCAGTGACGGCATTGAGCAAAAAGACCGAGAGCGCCGGTAGCGCCAACCACAGCCAGGGCCGGGATGTTTCGGTTGCGGTTGCGCCGGGTGATGAAACATCTTCGGGGCTGGCAACGAAATCCATCGGGACGGAGGTTGCGTGCAAGCTGGCCGCAGTGCCACTTGCCAGCAATTTGAGCAGCAACGCATACACCCCCATGAGGCCCGCAAGTCCCCACCACTGGAGGGTCAGCGGCACGTAAGGTTCGAAGACAAATGGATAGGCCAAGAGCCCCAGAAATGACCCAAGGTTGGAGACTGCGTAAAGTCGGTAGATCTCACGGGATCCGCTCCGGGACAGCCATGCCTGCACCAAGGTGGAACCGGATGAAAGGACGACGTATGGCAGCCCCGCAAAAACAAGCACACAGAATAACACCTCGATGCTGGGCATCCCGCTGTTGCCGATGTACGCCTTCAAGCTGGGTCGCAACCACGCAAATGCCACCGTCCAAAGAATGGCCAGAACCAGAAACAGTCCGTGAACCAACGACTGCGTGCGCTGCGGCCGCCGGGTCATGGCGTGCGCATACAGGTACCCCGCCAATAGCAATGTCTGAAAGGCCGCCAAACATACCGTCCACACCGCTGCACTGCCCCCAAATGACGGCAACAACGTCCGGCCCAGCATCGGCTGCACCGCAAAAAGTAGAAATGAACCAAAGAAGATTGCCAGTGATGCAAGCCGGATCGAACGCATGGGATGTTGGTGGGTCGGAAGTCCTTGAAGGACCATGGGGGGTGGTTACTCGGTATCAGGAATCCTTGACCGTCCCGGCCCAAGTCATCCTCCGCTCGCTCCGACAAATCGTGCCGGCCAATCACAATGAGGGCGGGCTTTTGGAGCCCGCCCTCATGTTTTATTTCTTTCTAAACGTCACCGATGCAAGGCATCAGGCACGACGACGGCGAAGTAGCGCAAGCGCACCAAACGCACCAAGAAGCGCGGCAGATGGCTCAGGCACCACATTCAACACGTAGGAACCACCATTGGCCGAATTCGCTCCACCTGTAGTTACGGTACCAAGGGCAAGTGTCCAACCGGCTTTATTGGCAATATCGACTTGAACAGCACCTGTGTTAGGAATGTCGGTCGAGAGATGGAACTTGTAGCCAGGGCCAGCCGTTGCGCTGGTGGCTTGCATAACCAAGTTATCTCCGGCACCATTGGTGACCCACAGCCAGACGTTTTTTCCAGCAAGACCAAGGGCATCAGCATAGGTGAGGCCGGGGGCATTGAAATAGCCATTGGAACCAGCCATCGTACCAGTCGAAAACGCGGCTTGACCAACAGCCGTCCAATGGGCATTAATATCGGCGAAAGCAGATGCAGTCGTCAAAGCCGTACCATCATACCAACCAATCTTGGCGACAAAGGTGGAGTTGAGCTCGTTGGCCAAGCTGCTGGTGTTCGTGGTGAAGTCCATATCCAACGGGCAGGAGGCTGAAATCGATGAGGCCGCCGAAGCGAGGCCGCACGATGCGACGAGAAGTGCTGCAATTTTTAATGTTAGTTTCATTTTACTTTATGCGTTTTTGTTAGTTTGGTTTGTTTGTAGCGATATCAAATATTTCCTATCAAAGGTTAGGGAGCGATGGAGACGGCAGGAATCGTCCAGTTGAACGAGGCGGCAGCCTTCCGTTGGATGAGAACCGCACCGGTAGATGGGATCACGAAGTTGGTAGCATCAGGTACACTGGCGTCTTCACATACCCAGCCCATGGTGCCTTTGCCCGCATTTTTGTACCAAAAGACCTTGTATGAATTGGTGGGAGCATCAAAGACCAGAAGATTGTCAGCGGATGCAGGTCCTGAGGAACCTTGGAGGCCCGTTGATGGATCACCTGTGTAGAGGCCGGAATTGCCGGGGGTGAGTTGATTGACCGGAACCTGAGTGCCGAGGATGTTAAGAGTGACCGTGGATGGGGTTGCATCACCGTCAACGCGGACCATTGTTTGTCCGTCCTTGACGCTTCCCGAGATCACCAAGCTTCCGTCTGCGGACTGCTTGCGAAGAAGCACAAGGCCATCATTGGGATGGATTGCATAATTGGTAGCATCCGTAACACTCGAATCTTCACATACCCAGCCCATGGTGCCTTTGCCGGCATTCTTGTACCAGAACACCTGATACGAATTCGTCAGCGGGTTGTAGATTTCGACGTTATCAGCACCGGCAGCACCCGAACCACCAGCTAAGACAGCGGCGTCAGGAGGGTTACCGAACAGGGAGGCCATGGTGTAAGCGGCCCAGACGCGGTAGGAAGCCCCCGCACCAGCGGCGGAGAGGTTGTCGGCGGTGTAGAGTTTTTGGGTGGCACTGGAGGTGATCCAGCTCATCGCGCCTTTGAGAGAGCCGGCGCTGGTGATTTCCAAGAGACTGGAGACATTGCTGCCATTGACGTAGGCACCCGCTGCCCAAGTGGCATTGGTGTCCTGCAAATAAGTGCCGGTGCCGTCAGAACCGAAGGTGACGGTGGAACCGCCCGCCGCATAGGCTGGACCGGAGGGAAGCAAGCCTTGGTTGGCAAGTTGCAGCGTCTGAGGGGAGCCGCCACCTGTGCCGGGCAGAGGGACTGTCATGTAACCCACCGGAGTGGTGTACGCGGTGGTGGTGGCCGACGCGAAACCGCAGGCGAGTGCGGCAGCGAAGATGGAATATGTTAGTGTTTTCATAGATTTGTCAGGCTGGTTAGGGGATTGTGTTGTTTTTTGGATTTAGTGGTTTGGGTGTTTCTGGGTGGCGCGAGTCCCACGTTTGTGGGACACAAACGAAACGCACACTCAGACGTTTCGAGAACAAGGAAGCGTTTTACCCCCCTCCCCGCAAGAAAAATTTTCAAAATCGACAATTTTTTTTCGGAGGTGGGTTTTGGGGCTCGGTTGGCGACCGATTGACACGTGCAACACGTTGATTTTCAATCGATTGATATTTCTAAAGAGGCTTCGCCACAGACCCAAGACGCAAGACTTGAAGACGCAAGAGGATGAAGACGAACCACAAAGAGCACAGAGACCACAAAGAAATGAGCCTTTTTGTGATCTTTGTGGTGAAATCATAGCATTCCAACCTAAGGACTCCTCAGTATCCTCACCAGAAGCGCGTCCAGCTGGGTTCAATTGCGATGTCATTTCTGAAGTCTTCAAAATCGCCGGACGAATGTTGGTGACGATCACGCACGACGGCGGCGAATGAGAGTGAGCGCGCCAAACGCGCCGAGGAGTGCTGTCGAGGTCTCGGGTATATTCACAACGAATGAACCTCCGTAGGCGGCATTGGCACCAGTTTGAGTGAACGTGCCAAGGAATAGCGTCCAACCGGCTCTATATGCGGCGTTCACCTCAACAGCACCTGTGTTTGGAACATCGCTTGCAAGATGGAATTTGTAGCCAAAGCCACCTGTAGGTGCGCTGGTGGCCTCCATGAGAAGATTTTGATTGGATCCATTGGTAACCCACAACCAGACATTTTTTCCGGCCAGCCCGAGCGAATCTGGATAAGATAAACTGCGTGTATTAAAATATCCATTGTAACCCGCCATTGTCCCAGTGGCGAAGGCGACCGAACCGACGGCGGTCCAGTGGGCATTGATGTCAGTGAATTGCGAACCCGTCGTTAAAGGAGCCCCGTCGTACCAGCCAACTTTGGCAGTGAACGCTGAGCTAAGCTCGTTGGACAAGCTGGTGGGATCGGTGGTAAAATCCACATCAGTTTGACATGAGGCCACAATCGACGACGCGGCCGAAGCAACGCCGCAGGAAGCGATGAGGATGGTTGCAATTTTCAGAGTGATCGGCAGTTTCATTTTGGTTAGCTTGTTGTTATTTGTGGGTCAAAATTCTAGCAAAATCGTGGATTTCACCTAGCGGTGTCAAGCACGGCGGCGGCGAAGGAGAGTGAGCGCGCCAAGCGCACCGAGGAGCGTTGTCGAGGTCTCGGGAATATTCACAACGTATGAACCTCCATAGGCGGCATTGGCACCAGTTTGAGTGAACGTGCCAAGGAATAGCGTCCAACCGGCTTCAAAAGCAGCTTTCACCTCAACAGATCCCGCGTTTGGAATATCGCTTGCAGCATGGAATTTGTAGCCAAAGCCAGCAACTACGCTAGTCGCCTCCATGAGAAGATTTTGATTGGATCCATTGGTAACCCACAGCCAGACATTTTTTCCAGCCAGCCCGAGCGAATCCGGGTAAGATATACCGCGTGTATCAAAATATCCATTGTAACCCGTCATTGTCCCAGTTGCGAAGGCGACCGAACCGACAGCGGTCCAGTGGGCATTGATGTCTGTGAATTGCGAACCCGTCGTTAAAGGAGCCCCATCGTACCAGCCAACTTTGGCGATGAATGCAGAGCTAAGCTCGTTGGACAAGCTGGTGGGATCTGTGGTGAAATCCACATCAGCTTCACATTGGGCCACAATTGACGACGCAGCCGAAGCAACGCCGCACAAAGCGATGAGGATGGTTACAATTTTCAGAGTGGATGACAGTTTCATTTTAGTTAGTTTGTTGTTTCGGGGCACTTATCGACAAATGGAAAATTTAGGAAAGGTGGCAATTTTCAATTGGAAACAGGGTTTCCACTGAAGATCGTACCTTGTCCGTCTCTGCTGCCAACCAAAATCGTCCCCAAAATGCCAGAGGCCTCTACAGATAGCTTCAGAACTCAGTGTTCGACCTCAAAAGAGCCAATGAGTCGAGCAAGTTGAATTCCCTGAAAAGGCGGCAGATCGACAGGTTGCCCGCGCCCTGCGGATTCGTGCCTCCGGGATCGACAGAGCTGGCGTTGCGGGCAT
>CAIKHZ010000013.1 GCA_903827375.1 Akkermansiaceae bacterium | reverse complement strand
TGATCGGCAGCAAGGAGTTTGTGAACGAGGCGTTTGCCCGGGCCCGGGAGCGATTCAGCGCGAAGCGCAAGGATGGGGCACGGGCAATGAAGGGCAATGGCAGCGGCGTGAAGGGCTTGCTGTGGACTGCTAGGAATTTGCGCGTAGGGGTCTGAAAATCACCACGTAGCGCTCAATAGACGGCCACTAGCCACGCTGGGAATAGGTAGCATACATACTCCCCGACCTTGACCGGCGCGTCGTTTGCGAACATCGGAGCGCCGCAAACCGGCAGCACCGGAACAACCCTGGTGTTTACCGATCCCACCGCGACGGGTTCTTCTGGCTTTTACCGGCTGGTCGTGAAACCCTGAGCCGCATGTCGGAAAGGCAGGCGTGCGCAGTATATGAAATGACTTTATGCAATATTACTTTCAGCCGGCATGATCCGGCTCATTCCCGCCAAGTTTCCTCCGGCTTGCTGGGGCCTGTTCTGATCCAGTCGCTTACTCAAACCAAATAATCACCATCCTCCATGAAGACCAAAGTAATAACCACGACGCTCGCCATTCTGGCGCTGCTTCAAACCGCATCGGCCCAATACCCGGGCTGGCAGCATTCGGGTGCGATGCACATCCTGACCACGCCCGAGGGGGCGAATTTGCCGGCCACTTCGGTGGAAGTGGGGTTTCCTCTGCTGGTTCGGCTCAGCAGGGACGGGTTCGATTTCGCCCAGGCAAAGGCAAATGGAGAGGATATCCGATTCGCTGACGCCACCGGTAAGCCGCTTGCGTACCAGATCGAGGAGTGGGACGCAGCTACCGGCTCGGCGAGCATCTGGGTTCGAATACCCACGATCAAGGGGAACGCACACCAGGCTATCAAGATGTTCTGGGGCAAGACCGACGCTCCTGGCGAGTCCAGCGGCGCGGCGGTGTTCAACGAGTCCAACGGCTACCTGTGCGTCTTTCACATGACCGATCCGGTGAAGGACGAAGTCAGCGTGCTCACGGCAAAGGATACGGGGACCACGGCCTCCGCCGGTATGATCGGCAAGTGTCGGCGCTTCGACGCGGGCAAGGGAATCAACTGTGGGGAGAACATCACAACCTTCCCAACCGGTTCCAATCCCCACTCGTCCGAGGTCTGGTTCAAGGCTGAGAAGCCTAACGCCCATCCGTTCGTCTGGGGCAACGAACAGGCTCAGGGGAAAGTGGCGATGGTATTCAAGAGTCCGCCCCATGTCAGAATGGATTGTTATAATTCAGCCGGCAATGTTGAAAGCAATACGCCGCTTGCCATGTCCCAGTGGGTTCATGTGGTCCACACGTTCAAGGACGGCCAATCCAAACTCTACGTCAACGGGGTTCTCGATGGGGAGAAAACGGGCGGCATTCCACTCAATATCCGCAACCCGGCTAGGATGTATATCGGCGGCTGGTATGGCAATTACCAGTTTGTCGGCGACATCGATGAAGTACGCGTTTCTAAAGTCACGCGCTCCGCCGACTGGGTTAGGATGTCATACGAGAATCAGAAACCCATGCAGACGCTGGTGGGCCCGTTGGTGCAGCCCGGCACCGACTTCTCGGTTTCTGATAAGACCATCACCATGTCGGAAGGCAAGAGTGCAACGGTGACAGCCAAGGCTGGTGGCGCGCAGAAGATCTATTGGATTGTGAAAAAATGCGGGGTTGAAACTATTGCTGCAGTGGACAAGCCATCGTTTACGATAGATGCCGGCCGGGTGACTGGAGACCAGTCCATGACCTTGATGTTCAGGGCGGTCTATGCTGATGCCGTGAAAAATCTTGAGATTCCGATAACCGTCAAGGAGGAGATTCCGGACCCGGTATTCTCCTTGAATGCGCCGACGACGTGGGACGGTCGCTCGATCATCGAGTTGGCACCACAGATATCCAATTTAAAAGATATGCAGGCGAAATTGGCCGGCGATTTGAAATATGACTGGAAAGTTGCAGGTTTGGCCGTGATCAAGAAGGTCGAGCCAGGCAAATTGATCCTCAAGCGTGCCCAGAACAGCGGCACGATGACCGTCACGGCGAGTATCAGCAACGGCGGTAGTCTAATCACCCGGACGGTGCAGATCGCCGTCAAGGAGCCCGCCAAGGATGCATGGGTTCAAAGGATTCCTGACAAGGATGAGAAGCCGGTTGACGGCCAGTTTTTCGCTCGCGACGACAAGAATGAAGGCACGCTGTTTTATAACGGATCGCTGGACGCCGCCGCTGACTCGATCTTCTTGAAGTTGTATGCCGAAGATCATCTCATTCAAACCGCAACGCAAAAGCCCGCTGCGGATAAGAGTTATGCATTGTCGGTGAAGCTCAAGCCGGGACTTATTAAATATAAAGTGGAGTTCGGTACGAAGGCGGGTAGCACCGAAAAACTCGTCCAGACAGTAACCAACCTGGTGTGCGGTGATGCTTACCTGATAGATGGACAATCCAACGCACTGGCAACCGATACCCGCGAGAAGGCACCAGCGGATACCAGTGAGTGGATCCGCAGTTATGGCGGTCCCGTCGGCGATCCAAAAACCGGGCCGCAGAACTTGTGGTGCAATCCGGTATGGAAAATTGCGCAAGGCGAGAAAGTGCAGCTCGGCTGGTGGGGCATGGATCTGGCTAGACGCCTGGTGGAACGCCAGAAGTTGCCCATCTTCATCGTTAATGGTGCGGTCGGCGGAACACGCATCGACCAGCACCAGCGCAACGAGGCCAATCCTGACGACCTGAGCACAATTTACGGCCGGATGCTCATGCGGGTGAAGCTGGCCAAGCTGACTCACGGGATCCGGGGGATTCTCTGGCACCAAGGTGAGAACAACCAAGGTTCTGCTTCGCCCACCGGCGACTTCGACTGGAAGTCATACCAAGAATATTTCCTGGAAATGTCGGCTGCCTGGAAACAGGATTTTCCTAACATCCAGCACTATTACATTTTTCAGATCTGGCCCAATTCGTGCAGCATGGGCGGAAAAACCGGCGGCGGCGACATGATCCGCGAAAAGCAAAGGAGTCTGCCGAGCTTGTTTTCTAACATGGATTGCATGTCCACCCTGGGGATTATACCGGCCGGGCCCTGTCATTATCCGCTAGTCGGCTGGTCTGAATTCGCGCGTTTGATGCTGCCACTGATCGAGCGGGACAACTATGGCAAACCTCCCACGGTTTCCATCACTGCGCCCAACCTCAAGCAGGCGTCTTTCGCCGGGGGCGAGAAAGATACCATAGCGCTTGTGTTTGATCAACCGGTTGTCTGGAACGATTCGCTCATCAGTGAGTTCTATTTGGATGGAGCCAATGGGATGGTGGTCTCCGGCGCGGTGTCAGGAAATGTGGTGACTCTTAAACTCAAGGAGTCGTCAACCGCCAGCAAGATTACCTATATCAAGGAATCACATTGGAGCCAGGACCGTCTGCTCATCGGCGCTAATGGAATTGCGGCACTGACGTTTGCGGATGTGGACATAAATCCAGGTAGTTGAGGTGATTCATCTGTGGCCGAAGCGTCGTATCAGGGATGCCGAGAATACTTAGGAAAAGACGCCGCACTCACAGAAAGACTGCTTTTAGCGATCATCATCCCTCCATAAAAAACATAAAATCCATACGAGTGAATTTCTTCCTCCACATCGCACTGCTGTTCGCGCCGCTGGTGGTCCTGCACGCTGCCGACCCACCGAAGACGCCTCCAAAGAAGCCTAACATCGTGGTTTTTCTGGCAGATGACATGAACCGGGATTACCCCGGGTTCAATGGCGGACCGTGTGAGACGCCAAACCTCGACCAGCTCGCCAAGGAAGGCACTTGTCTCACGCAGTTCTATGTGCATTCGGTTTGTTCACCAACCCGCGCAGCTTTTCTAACCGGTCGGTATCCGTTTCGCAATGGCATGGAGGAGCGCTCTCATGGCAATGACACTGCGGGAATGCTGTCCGACGAACGTACGCTCGCCCAAGCCCTGAAGCAAGCGGGGTACGACACGGCTCTGATTGGCAAATGGCACCTTGGCAATTGGTATCAGCGCCAACTACCGCTTCAGCGCGGTTTTGATCATCATTATGGTCTCTACGGCGCCCTGATATCATATAACGGCAAGACCCGCGGCCAATGGTATGACTGGCATCGCGACGGTGAAACCATCCGCGAGGACGGCTACACCACGGATCTTTTTGCCGGCGAGTTCGAGCGCCTGATGGCCGCCCGCAACACTGACCGACCGTTTTTCTACTATGTGGCGTTCAATGCCATGCACTCGCCATACGACGCTCCGTCCGCCCTTGTGGAAAAGTATCGCAAGCGGGCTGGAACGGCCTCGGGCGCAGGCAAGAAGGCGAGCGCCCAGGAGTTGGCGACGCTGGATTCCATGGATACGGCTATCGGAAGGATGATCGCAGCAATGAAGGCCAAGGGGGTGTTGGAAAAGACCTTGATCATCTTCTTCAACGACAATGGCGGCTCGAATGAGAATCCGCCATTCCGCAGCGGCAAAGGTTCCACCTACGAAGGCGGCGTGCGGGTGCCCTGCTTCATCCGTTGGCCTGGTCATGTGCCCACAGACAAGACCGTCGATGGCATGGTGCATGTGACGGATCTATATCCCACGCTGCTGAATTTGGCGGGTGGTTCGCTAGAGCAGCCATTGCCTCTGGACGGTATGGACATGTGGGACGTGTTCACCGGTCGGAAGCCGTCACCGCGCACGGAAGTTGTGCACAATCTTCCCGGTGGAGGCACCGGTGAGATGGGCGAAATGTCTATCTGCCAGGGTTCTTGGAAACTCGTCGGCAAGGCACTTTACGATCTTTCTAATGATCCGGGCGAAACGACCGATCTGGCAGCCAAAAACCCGGATATTTACAAGAAACTCAACGCGAGAATCCAGCAACTCGTCGCCGAGCGCCGCCCGCCGGAAAAACACATGAATATTCCGGACAAACCATTGCTCGTTTTTGGCGAGCATGAGAACGCCCATCCACCAGCATGGTTGCAGCCGTATCTCGACTCGCTACCTGGGGCTGCCAAAGCAAAGACACAGCAGAAGTAGGGCCTGATCGCAGTGCTGAATCGAATGCTGAGATATCTGCTACCTGTGTCAGATCTGCAATTTGACAAGGGAAATTGCCTGGCGGTCCACGTTCACCACAACCCCTGGGCCGGATTCAAGCCGGTTCCCGTCTTGACTGAGACGCTACCAGATTACCTCCTGATATGATCAGTCGGCAAGGAGCTGAGCAACCGGTTTTCGCCGAAGATAAGATGATCAATTACTCATTACTGGTCGAGAATAGGCTGAGGAAGAGTCAGTCGGCAACGGTGATCGCCTGCTTCCAGGATGGCGCGGGTTGGGAGTTGTTTGCGGCCCGAAAAGAAGCGGTGCTGAGTAGCGAAAATCATTGCACAACTTTGAAGGATACCAAACTTGATGTGGCTTGTGGATATGATATCTATCAAAAAGAAATTGAAAACTTGAAGGACTCCATTGATGGGAAATTACATTCACGGGTCAATTTGGGTGCCGATCGGCTGTGAG
>CAIKHZ010000012.1 GCA_903827375.1 Akkermansiaceae bacterium | reverse complement strand
TGAGGTCGAACACTGAGTTCAGAACGTCGTAACGCTTCATTTTGCCTTGGAGGCTTGCGCGGGTTTGCGGGTCGTGGCTTTGGCGGGGAGCGGACGATCCCATGGGATGCCATCGAGTCCGTCGGCCACCGTGCAATCCCAACCGTCCCCGGCACTGCCCTCAGCGGCCATTTCCTGATAGGTTTTCTCCCATGAGAATTTTTTTGGGCTCCCCCTTCGCGGTGATGACGAGTTCATGGCCGCGGTCTTCCAGCACAAGGCTATTTTCAAGGCCATGCTTGCGGATCAACGCAATGGGCAAGCGAATGCCCCGCGAATTGCCGATCCGCGCCAGCGTGAGTTTGAGAGGGTGATTCATGGACCACCTCACAAGATCGCTTAAGTCAAGACTCCCTTGCGTGAAATGGAGGCCCTACAACGGGGCGAGCAGATGGGAGAGCGTGTCGGCGTCGATTTGGAGTTTGGCGGTGTCTTCAGAGAGGAGGGCCTCGACGAGGGCAGATTTTTGTTTTTGGAGTTCGAGGATGCGCTCCTCGATGGTGCCGCGGCAGACGAGTTTGTGCACAAACACAGGCTTGGTTTGGCCGATGCGGTGGGCGCGGTCGGTGGCCTGGTTTTCGGCGGCGGGGTTCCACCAGGGGTCGTAGTGGATGACGGTGTCGGCGGCGGTTAGGTTGAGGCCGGTGCCGCCGGCTTTGAGGGAGATGAGAAAGATGGGGACCTCGCCAGCTTGGAATTTTTTAACGAGGGTAGCGCGGTCGGTCGTTTGGCCGGTGAGTTTGAGAAAGGGGATATCTTCGAGGCCGAGGTGTTCCTCGATGAGGGCGAGCATGGAAGTGAATTGGGAAAAGAGCAAGATGCGGCGGCCTTCCTCGAGAAGGGTGGGCAGCAGTTCGCCGGTTAGGTATTCGAGTTTGGCGGACTCGGTGATTTTTTGGGCGGCTGCGGATTTGAGGAGTTGTGGATGGCAACAGATTTGGCGGAGCTTGAGCAAGGCGTCTAGGACGATGATGTGGCTCTTGGCCAACCCCTTGGTGGCAATGGCGTCGCGAACCCGCTGGTCCATCGCGGCCCGCACGCTTTCATAGAGATCGGTTTGCTTGGGGCTGAGGTCGATGCCATGAACGATGGTGGTTTTTTCCGGCAATTCGGTGGCGACTTGGTCCTTGGTGCGGCGCAACAGCAGCGGCGAGACGCGGCGGTTGAGGGACGTCTGGGCGGCACCGGAGTGATCGCGTTCGATGGGTTTGCGGATGTATGTGTTAAAGGATTTTTCGTCGGAGAGGAAGCCGGGCATGAGGAAGCGCATGAGGCTCCAGAGTTCGCCGAGGTGGTTTTGCATGGGGGTGCCGGACAGACAGATGCGCTGTGCGGCTTTGAGTTTGTAGGCGCTCTGGGTCGCTAGGGCCTTGGGGTTTTTGATGTATTGGGCCTCGTCGAGGACCACCACGTGCCACTGGTGTTGTGAGAGTTGGTCGAAGTCGCGCACCAACAAAGGATAGGACGTGAGAACTACATCGGCGGCGGCGATTTGGGCGAAATTTTCACTCCGGTTGCTGCCGTGAAGGGTGAGCACCTTGAGGTGGGGAACGAACTTGGCGGCCTCCTCAGCCCAATTAGGAACGACGGAAGTGGGGGCGATGACGAGGGAGGGTTTGGCCGGGGATTTGGCGTGTTCGGCGGTGAGGTGGGTGAGGGTTTGGAGGGTTTTGCCGAGGCCCATATCGTCGGCGAGGATGCCGTGGAGCCCGTGCTGGGCCAGAAATTGCAGCCAACGAAACCCCTCGTGCTGATAGGGCCGGAGTTCGGCGCGGATGGTTGCAGGGATGGCCACCGCCGGCAAACCTTGGATGTCTCGCAGGTTACGGCCTAGCGCCGCGAGACTGCGGGTGGTTTCCGAGGTGTCAATGGTCAGACTGTGGGCAATACCAGCCGCACTGAGGCGGTCAAGGCGCAGCGCGCCGCTGCCTTGAGGTGAGCCGTCGAATAAATGGCGGACTTGATCGACGAGGTCGAGGAATCGGCGTGCGGGAAAGCGGACGTGGCCGTCGGCGGGTTGATCACAGGGCAGCAGGATGGTCTCGGGGATGGTGTCAGGATCCGAGTAGCGGGCATGCCAATCCTCGGCGATGGCTTGGGCAATTTGCGGAATGAGACTCACCCGCTTGCCGTTGAACTCGGCGCTCACATCGAAGCGGAACCAGTCGATCCCATGATCCGGGTCACTTTCGATAGCCGGGAAAAAATCCAGGATATCGTGGATAGTTAGGCCGAGTTTGGGATCGGATTCGATGAGCCAGCCGTTGGCGATGAGCTCGCGGAAGGCCGGGGTGTCCATAAACTCGAGCCAGTCACCGGCGCGGGCATTGGGCGAACGGAGGACCAGAGCGTTGCGGTTCTTGTCATTGAGTTCGCGTTCCGGAAAATGCTCGTAAAGCGGGCTGAGCCCACAGCGGGCGATGTCATCTAAAAACGATTCTTCCACAACAACGTCGCGCTCAAGAACGATGCGGAGATCCCCGTCAAACCAGGAAGTACGAGGGGTGGCGTTGAAGGATAGCTTGGGCAGCGGCGGGCAACCGGGGTAGCGAAAGGTGAGGTGGGCACCGACGTGGCGTTTCAGATAGACGCCGACCAGCACTTCCGTGATATAGAGGCAGGGGATCGGGGCCTGGCCGGAGATGATTTTTGCCGGTTGTTCGGAAGGTATCGGCAATGCGTATTGGGGAAAAGCGGAGGCGAGTTCCCGGCCAAGAGTGGCGATGTTGTCAGGCGCGACGCTGGGGCCTGCCCTCCATAGCTTCAATATCGCCGGTGGCAGGTGACTTTGCAGAGGCCCCAAGGTGGGGGCGTGGGGGTCGATATAGCGCAGCGGCTGAGTATCGATGAGCAACAAGTCGGGAGTCGGCAGCACGAGGATCGGGCTCGCTCCGCCATCAGCGAGGGGTTTCCAGCCGACTTCGACCGGCAGCGGCGCACCTGCGCTAAGCAAGCGGTAGCCTTCAGAGGGCCGGTAAGCGTCGGACATCTTGCCAAAGAAGAGCCGTCCAGTGGCCAACGCGGGTTCGAGGAGGGCGTCCCAGTCCTTGCCTTCGAGGGGGATGGTGCGATCCCAAAGGTAGCTTTGCCGGGATTTTTGGTGGAATGCCGCGCAAATCGGCAAATCCTCTGCCGTCATGTACTTGGGCGGGCGGGCAATGTCGGCGTTGGCGTTGCCGGGCTCGATGGTGACGCCGGTCTTTGTGTAAGCGCCCACCCGCATGGCGAAATGAAGGTTCTGCTGGCCGCTGACAAACCGACCGGCCGGTTGTTCGATGCAGTAGGCGAGAAACTTGGCGTAGGGCTTGGCGGGTTTGGGCGGTGTGCTCGCTGCAATGCCGGCCTGCTTGATTTTATCGAGCCAGGTGGCCAATACGGCGTTGCTAACGGCTGAGTTGCTAGTGGGAGCGGCGGTGACGATGGTGTGGAGTTTTTCGAGAACGGCCACTGCGTGTTTGCAATTGATGCCGTCAGGGCAGGTGCATTGTGCAGCCAAATCAAATTCGCCCCCCCTTGAGCGCCCGGAAAAAGTATCACTAAAATAGAGATAGACCTTGGTGCGGTGGGGCTGCGTGGTCGAGTTATGGATGCAAGCATCCAGCAACAGCGAATCGATCTCGCGCTTGACCTGGACGGATTCAACCACGGTGCCACGGCTGAGCCGTTGGACATCCGAGCGAAACATTTCCCGCCATAACCCCGACCTGAGCCACTCCAGCAAAGGGGGAAATACGGCCAAACGGGGGATATCCGGAAAACTCATGCGGAACGGCGAATGGGTAGAGTTGCTAGGCAGTGATCCGCTCAAACACCTTGCGCTGATACTTGCAGCGGAAGGGTGCCACTTCCTTCTCCGGCGTCCAGCCGTTGTTGCGCCCATACTCAATGGCCCCGATGACCATCTCGTGATTGACGATGCGCGGCAATTCAGCCAACAGCAATTGGCCGTTCACCGAGGCGCTCAATTCAAGCTGCAACTCATTGAAAACAACACGGTTGTGAATGATCCATTGGTAATGGGTGTCGCGGTGAATTAGACTCTTTTTGTTATTTCGTTGGGGTCGGGGCATCGGAGAGAAGCTTGCGCATGCCTAGCATGCACCGCAGTACCCGCCAGTTCAACCCGGAAGCGCGGATATTCCAGACTAGGGCCGTGGATTTTTTCCGTTGCCTCCGGCGTGGGGGGGAATACACTCCACCTGAACGCGGCTTCTGTAAATGCAGGCAAAAAAATTCAAACCCTCCAGTGACATTGCAACGCCTGCGGCCCCCAAGTGGTTTAAAATCCCCCGCCCCGCCGCCCGCCGATGGCATCGACGAGACGCAGGTACTCGCAGACCGCGATACGTTGCTCGAGATTCTCGGCGGGCTTAATCGGCTGGAGGAATTGCTCGATCACACACCCGTGCTCGCCGCCGCCACACAGCGCGGCTACTTCACCCCTGACGAGGACGACCGCGTCCGCCAGGCCTTGCTGGCCTACCGGAACTATCGATTCGCCGCCTATGAAATCATCTTCCGCTATCGTGACTTTTTAAATATTGAGGACGAGTCGCTGCAAACGCGCTGCTTCGTGATCGCGTTTACAGCTGCGCTCGTCCTCTACGCCAAGTCGCTCAAATTCATTGCCGTGGCGGAGCGTCTGCCGCTGCTGCACTCCAAGCTCAACGAACCCGATGCGAAATTCGAGCTTGAGGCCGGCTTCTTCGATGACGTGCGCACCGGCTACAGCTCGCTGTTCAACTACCGGGCACTGGCACGCGCCGACCGCTTCTGGGGTGGCCTGCGTCGCACCGACTTTTTCCGCAGCCTCGACGCCGACACCGATTGGCACTGGCTCTGCGAAACAATCCGTAAGAAACGCGGGGTGATCCGCAAAAGCTTGTGGGGTGCCTTGCGACGCTACCTGCGCTCTAACTGGCATGCGCTGTGGCAGAAGGCCCTGCGTCCCGCACGCCAAACGCGCTACGGCCTGCAATCCCTGGTGGGTGGGCGTTTCGCGGGCCTTCATGTTGTCGCCAACCCAATCCATGTTCTAACGAAAGAGGTGCTCGCCCGACTGCAACCCCAACTTCTGCCTGGCGATATTTTGTTGTGCCGGGCGGAGGGCAAGCTCAGTGCCGCGATGTTGCCGGGGTTTTGGTCGCATGTGGCAATCTACCTCGGATCGCGCGACCAACTCGTGGCACTCCAGGTCCATACCCTGCCCCACGCCGCCAAACATTGGGATGCCTATCCAATGCCCGCCGACCCTCTGGGCTGGGTCATCGAGGGCGTCGCTCCCCGAGTCCGCATCTGCCCGTTGGAAACCAGCCTCCATGCCGACCACGTCGTGGTGCTGCGCCCCAACGTGTCCACTCTGGACCTAGCGGCAGCACTGGGCGAGGCATTCGGGCACTTGGGCAAACCGTATGATTTTGAGTTCGATTTCAACGTAAGCAGCCGCATCGTGTGCACCGAATTGGTGTATCGTTGTTTTCACCAGCGCGGCCCCATCAGCTTTCCGTTAGTAAAGCGCCTCGGCCGCTTCACCCTCAGCGGCGATGACGTCGTACACCTCGCCCTGGATGAATTGGCAAAGGCCAGCGGACCCGGAGATGCGCCGCTTCGGCCGGTTGGTTTGATCCTGAAGCGCAGCGACGGGAAAGCCCACTTGGTGCCCGCCCAGCGGATGGTTCCCTTGCTGCAGCGCATTCGCGTTGGCTGGCGCCCGGCGCGCCGGGTCCCGACGGAGGGGAAGTCTCGCTAAGTCATTGGATGGATCAAAAAATCTTATCGAGCAAAGGGATGATTCCTCCCTTCAGTGCAGCTGACCCGTGGAACTCGCAGCAAAAAAACATTTTTATTCTTGAATTGTTCCGATAGAATATCCAAGTTTCATTTGTTAGCCGAAAACGATCCTCCAATCATGAAATGCTTCTTCCACCTGTTGGTCCGTGCGTTTTTCCGCTTCCGCTGCTACAACCCGGAGGTGTTGAAGGAACCCGGCCCGGTCATCCTCATTCCCAATCACACGTCTTGGCTGGATTGGATGTTTCTCATCGTATGCATGGAGGACCATTGGAAGTTCGTCACCTCCAGCACCACCGCCCAAACGAGTTGGCTGCATCGCCTCATCATGGTCAACCGGCACACTTTTCCCGTCGATCCCGCCTCGCCTTACGCGGTCAAGCGCATGGCGAAATATCTAGCCGGGGGCGGCAAACTGGTACTCTTCGCCGAAGGCCGCCTCTCTCGCACCGGCACCTTGATGAAACTCTTCGATGGAACCGGCTTCCTGCTGCTCAACACCCACGCCAAGGTCATCACCTGCTATCTGCGCGGCGCTCAGCGCCTGCGGTTCTCGCCTAATCCGGGCTGGAAAAAATGGTTCACGCCGGTCAGTGCCCACTTCAGTTCCGTCATTCAGCCGCCCACGCCGCAAAACGTCAGCACCGTCCAGGCCCGCGCAACGCTGACGACCTGGTTGCGGGATTTGATGGTGAACCAGCAGTTTGAAACGGAGATGCAATTCGGCCCTTCTAACCTTTTGAAAGCGATCTCGGATACGGCACGGTGTCATCCGAGACAAATCGCCTTGGAAGACGCGACCTTGCAGATGTTGACATACCGCAAGTTGCTTATCGGCGCAGATCTTCTAGCCCAGCAGTTGGGGAAAATCCCCGGCTTCACGCCTGCCGAAGCCCCGCGCATCGGTGTGCTGTTACCTAACATCAATGCCACACCCATGATCTTGCTCGCCCTTTGGCGGGCTGGCAAAGTCCCCGCCATCCTCAACTTCTCCACCGGCATCGCCACCATGAAGGCCTGCGCCGAGATCGCCGAGCTGAAATACGTCATCACCTCACGCACCTTTCTGCAAATTGCCAAGCTGCAGGTGGCCGCCCTGGCCGATGCCGGCGTCGAATTCATCTATCTGGAGGATCTGCGCGCCGGCCTCACCGGCACCCAAAAATTTGCCACCTATCTGCAGCATCGTCTGCGCCTGCAACCGGCCAGCCAGAAGTTGGCCGCCGATTCCGCCGCCGTGATCCTGTTCACCTCGGGCTCGGAAGGCACCCCCAAGGGTGTTGAGTTGACTCACCGCAACCTTCTAGCTAACATCCGCCAAATGCTAACCATCACTGATCTCACGGATCGTGACCGGCTGTTGAACTGCCTGCCGCTGTTTCACAGTTTTGGGCTAACCATCGGTCTGTTGCTGCCCTTGCTACGCGGGATGTACGTGTTTATTTACCCGTCGCCCCTTCATTACCGCGTCATCCCGGCAATCCTATATGACCGCGATTGTTCGGTGTTTCTGAGTACTAACACGTTTCTCAATGGCTACGCCCGAAAGGCTCACCCATACGACTTCAGCAGCATGCGCTACCTGTTCGCCGCTGCGGAAAAACTGCAGGAAGCCACCGCCCGGTTATGGATGCAGAAGTTCGGCGTGCGCATCCTTGAAGGCTATGGTGCCACGGAATGTGCGCCGTGCGTGAGTGTCAACACACCGCTGGCTCCCAGTCATGGCTCGGTTGGCCGCATGCTGCCCGGCATGGATTACAAACTCGAGCCGGTCGAAGGCATATCTGAGGAATCTTCCCAAGCCGGTGCCGCGGCATCGACTGAGACGGTGGGCCGACTATTCGTGCGCGGACCGAATGTGATGCGCGGCTACTTGAATGCCGACGCCAATGCCGCGTTCCAAGCCCTCGGCGGTTGGTACGACACCGGCGACATCGTCAGTGTGGATTCCGGCGGTTACCTGCGGATTCGTGGGCGCATGAAGCGCTTCGCCAAAGTGAGCGGCGAAATGGTCAGTCTGACGGCTGTGGAAGACGCGCTGGCCGGGTCCTTTCCGCAATATGGCTTGAACTGTCAGGTGGTTGTCATCACGCGTCCCGACGAGGATAAGGGCGAAGTGTTGATTGCGGTCACCAACGAATCCAGATTGACCTTGGCAGAGATCCGAGAGGCGATCAAAGGCAAGGGCCTGACAAATCTAAACACGCCCCGCGAACTCCAATACGTCAAAGATATTCCCAAACTCGGCACCGGCAAGGTGAACCACCGCGAACTGGTAACGCGCTTGGCAACCTCCTCAGATAACATTTAAATGCCATCATTCAAACCTATGCAACACGAACCGTCCCCGTCTTGGCCGAAAGGCTTTTGGAACCTGATGTTCACCCAGTTTCAGGGTGCGTTCTCCGACAATGCCCTGCGCTGGCTGGTGATCTTTCCAGTGCTGGCATCGCTCACCTTGAGCGATGCCGATAAAGAGGGGTTCGCATCGCAGGCGTCATTGCTTTTCGCGGTGCCGTTTTTGTTATTTTCGACGGTGGGCGGTTGGCTGGCAGACCGCTGCAGCAAGCGCTCGGTGATGATCGGGGTAAAACTTGGTGAGGTCGCCATCATGGGGTTTGCGGCGTTGGCGTTGTTGTGGGAGCAACCGGCGCTGCAACTCGCCGCCATCTGCCTGATGGGTGTCCACAGCACGTTTTTCGCCCCGGCCAAGTATGGCATTATGCCCGAGGTGTTGCGGCCCTCGCAACTTGCCGCTGGCAACGGCATCCTCGAATTGCTCACCTTCGTCGGTATCATTCTGGGCACGTTTGCCGGCGGCTGGCTGGCCGAAACTCTCATCCATCGCGAGGTCTGGTCCGGGGCCCTCCTCGCTGCCCTCGCCAGCGTCGGCGTCCTGGCTAGCCTCGGCATTTTCAAAGTGCCCGCCGCCGATTCCTCCCGCAAATTCAACCCCAACATTCTGGGCGAAATCTGGAGCAACCTGCGGGTGATGAAAGCCGACCGAGACCTATGGCGCGCCAATTGGGGCAACACCGCATTCTTCTTTGTGGCCACCCTGGTGCAGATCAACCTCGCTCTCTACGCCCAAAAGGTGTTCCACCTCAAACCCACCGAACAGGCGTGGCTGCAGGCCGCGCTGAGCCTCGGCATCGGCGTCGGCAGCGTGCTCGCCGGCCGTCTCTCGCGAGGTCGCATCGAGTATGGTCTCGTCGCGCCGGGTGCCGCACTGATGGCTGTGGCGGGACTGTGGCTCGGCTGGCCCGACTTGGGCAGGCCAGCCTTCACGGCTGCTCTTGCGTTGCTAGGTTTGGGTGGCGGGCTGTTTATTGTGCCGATTGTTTCGGTGCTGCAACACCGGCCCTCGGCGCAAACCAAGGGTGCGGTGCAGGGAGCCGCGAGTTGGCTGTCGTGGGTCGGCATCGCCGCTGCGGCCCAGACCCAGACCTTGCTATCCGGTGCCGCTCACCTCAGCTACAACCAAGTTTTCTGGGTTTGCGGAGCGGTGGCAGCAGCGACCGGAGCCTTCGTCACCTGGTCGCGACCGCTGGCCTTGCCGCAAATGCTCGCCCGCTGGTGCCAGCGTGACGCCGCCGAGTGACCCTCAACGTCCCAACATTATAGCGCCCATTCACCATGCTAGAAAAACGACATCTGATTGGGCCACTTGCTCATTGGCTTGCGGCAGGAAAGCTGGATGCGCAGTCGGTGTTGCCCGCGATCGAACAACTCAGCGCCGACGATCCCAAATCACTTCCGGAGATTCTCGGGGCGCTTGAAGGTGAGGCGGACGGGGTCTGGGCCACCTTGGCCGAAGCGCTGCGCCTCACCCTGCACAAGGATGCGTTGCGAATCTATCAGGCAAAGCAAGCGGGCATTGCGCTGCGCGACGAGGAGAGCCTGAGTGGCTTGCCGCTGGTGGCCGTCGATCCCTGGTTGGCTGATGCGAATGTGACGGCTGCGGTGTCCGACGCGCTGCGAATAGCCTGCGAGTTGAGATTTTTGGCCGACAAACAGGAGCAAATGCCGGGTTTGTTCGCATGCGTCCAACGTGAGGGAATGCAGGTCCTGCACAGTGCGAGCAAGCAGGTGGAAGCTCTAATCGAGCGCCTGCCACAGCCATGGATCCAGCGACTCGCGGCGGCGTGGGCGTCCAATCTGCCGGGCCGCGAAAGGGTCCTGAGCGAACTTGACAACTGGCGCGATGCCTATCAAAAAAATTGGCACCAGCAGACCGCCCGGGTCATCAAGAACCCGCCTAGCGAATTGGAGTTATTGCCTGCGGTGATGGCGGCGCGCTTTGCGGCAGCGGAACAGCGCGGGGAACGCGAGCGCTTGCTAGACACGGCCTGTTGCTGGATGTCCCCGGCGATCGTTCCGGCACTGACTGCCATGACGCAGGACGCCTGGGCAAAGGACCGGGCAATGTGGAATTTGACGCTGCGCTTTGGCCAGCCGCAGTTGGCCGTTTGGGGTGACTGGCAGGTGTGGTTAGACGAGCAAGCCAGGCAATGGCAGGCGGCGGAGCTAGCCTTGGACTCACTGATCGATCAGCACGCCGCGGTATTGCTGCTAGTGATGTACTTCAGGACGCCGGACCAGGATCCGGCGGTGCTCGACGACTTGCTCGAGAGCGTGGCCAAAGACGAACCCCCGGTGGAACCTGCCATACTGGTGGCCGAGTGGTCAAAGTGGATTCCACTCGCCGAGCGCCGGCTCTTGTTGGGAGATAGCCCGTCCTTGCCGCCGCCACTGCCAGGCTCGGGCAACCCCGCTGCAGCGACGACAGATGTCCATTTGCCAGTTAGACCTCCGTTTCAGCGCTCCGCCGCCCCTCCCGTTGTGACGGTGGTGCCGAGCGTTGATGTAGTACTGCCGCCCGCTCCACCGCGACCGCCGACGGCGTGGGAAGTGCACGTCCAACCGTTTCTGATGGAGAACTGGTACATCGTGGCGGGCATCGCGATGGTTTTGTTGGGTTGCTCGCTGCTGGCCTATTACACTTGGGACAAGCATTGGCTCGTGCGTTACACGCTGATGCCCTTGCTGCTGGGGGGCTTCACCTGGTCGCTGGCCGGGGTGGGGGCATGGATCGAAACGAAGAGTGCCGAATTCAAAGGCACCGGCGCCATTCTGCGGGCCGCGGCAATCGGCCTCCTGCCAATCAACTTCATGGCGATAGCGTTGCTTTCGGCAGATGACTCCGTGCAACACAAGGTGCCGGCCGTCGTGGGCATGGCCCTTATCTATCTGTTGGTTTTCGGCTGGGGCTTGAGAAAGTGGTGCGCGGCGATCGATGCAACGCTGGGAACCCTGCTCGCTGGCACCTTGCTCCTCCTCAACTCGCTGGTGGCGGTCGCTCCCTTGGCACGCTCGCTGGGTCACCCCGATAGCGACGCCTTGCGGCTCTGCCTTGGCTCGGGATTTTACCTTGGATTCGCCGCCACTGCCGGATTACTCGTCTATTTTACCCGCAAGATTTTGACGCGGGAAATGGCCGACGACAAACGGGTGCCGTGGTTTGTGGCGGGTGTTCTAGCCATGACATTTCTGGAAGTTTTCGTCTGGGTGCATGGATTTATGCGACACCTGCCACAGGCACCGACTTATGCGTTGATGGTCATTCTAACCGGCTGGCTGGTCCTGCACGGTGAGCGGCGCGCCCTGCAATTGAAAGCCAGCCCTCAACTGCACGGTGGCGAATCGTTTCTCGGATTCGCGATGATTTTGCTAGGTTTGCTGATGGGCTTCGGCGACCCTCTGCTGCGCATCGTGGCATTCGTGACCGCAGGGGCCGTATGGATGTACCAGGGCCTGAGGCGGCGCCACCCGTTGCACGATTGGATTGCGCTCACGCTGATGGGTCTGGGCGGTGCGGCGGTGGGACTCTATCCGGGCTATCCAGCTGCCATGTTGCCATTGCTAGGCTTGCTGTTGGCAGGCGGCTTTGGTGGATCTGCGTGGCTTGGCCGCAGGATTGTAATGAAGCGGAGCGCATCCGAAGATGCGGCTTCGGAAGTTGTGCTGCCGACGTGGATTGAGGCTTGTTGGGGCATGCAGATGGTCGCGCTGGTGCTCACCGCGCTGCTGGCACCCTTGGTGCAATGGCATGAGGGATGCGCCCCGCTGGGCACCGCCGCTTGGCTGGCGCTGGCGGCCGTAGCAGTGGGTTGGCGCGCCCTGCGGGACCAACAACTCCCGTGGCTGCATACCTCACTCGCAATTCTGGCTCTGGCGCTGCCTTTTGCCGGGTTCATGGATGTCGCCGGACGCAGTGCCCATCATCAATCCATGGTCTTAGGCTTGGCGCTGCTCTCGTGGCTGTGGCTGGGGGTGACCTGGATCGGCCGCGACCCGCTGTTGCGGCAGGCCCGCACGACGGGCTTGTGGCTTTACGGCGCGCTGGCGTTGGCGGCCATGGCGCTGCGGGTTTTGCTAGGCGACAACGCGCCGGCGGTCCAGTGGTATTGCGCTTGGATGGAAGCTGCGGGGCCGCCGCTCATGATGTTGGTGTTGATACCGGCCACCTATGTGTCGCGCTCGCTGGTGCCAGCTGGAATGGCGGTGGCGATCATGGCGATTCTGTTTCCGGAGTTGAAGGCCAACCTGCAACTCAGCGCGCCGGGGCTGGCTTGGGGCAGCGGTTTGGACAGCGCGCTCTCGGCGCTCGCTCTGGCCGGGCTGTGTTTCCGGCTGCGCACCTGGCCGGCTCTGCAGGATTTGCCCGAGGGCGACCGGTTGCTGGGCAACGAAATGTGCCCGTTCCAGCGCCGTGACTCAACGCTCTTCACCTGGCCGGTCATGGCTGCGGTGGTGTGGCTGCTCGTCAAGATCGATACATTGACGCTTATCTCGAATTTATTGGAAACTGGAATCCTGCTCAAAACCGCGCTGGCCCTGGCAATTGCCGGGGTGGCGTGGACGGTCACCGCCATCTATCACCGCCGCGAGCGCTGGGCGGTGGTCGGGGTGCATCTAGGCTGGCTCAACGTGCTCGCGGGACTGGGCATGGGTTACTGGCACGCTTCCAAGGCTCCCCACTGGGCTTGGCCGGCGCTAGTCATGGGACTGCTGTTGCAGGCACTCTACTGGCTTTACCGCTTCGGGCTTGAACCAAGCAGGCCCTGGGTTCGCGAACTCTTGACCGAACCGACGCGCCAAGTGCTGCTGGCAGGCAGCGCGGTTCTATCCGTTTTCCTGATGCTCGATCTGTTCTCCGGAGGAAAGATGGAGTGGATGCTATACGGATTCCTGCTTGCGCAACTGCCCTGGCACGGTTTGCGAACACGCCACGAGTTGTGGGGAAGACTGCTGTTTTTCCAGGTCTGGGTCGGCTTGCTCGCAGTTTCCGTGGACGGCAGCGGCCCACTGTGGCTGCGGGTCATCGCCCATCACAGCCTGACCCCGACGCTTTATCTGCTGGGCGGAATCCAGGTTTTGTTAGTGGGGCTTGAGCTATCAAAATTCTGGCGCCGTTGGGATAGCGGGGCGTCCGCTGGCACGGCCGGGTCTCCGGCATTCGGATACTTCGCGCCGCTATTCACTCCGGTGCTGGAGCTGGCCACGGGGATGGCCGCTTTGCTAGGCCTGGCCGGCCTAGCCGGCCTGGCCGATGGCATTCATGCGGTGAACCTGACGGGTTCAGATCAGGTAATGTTGTTAGCCGTGCTATTGCTAACAGCCCGGGCACAGGCGTCCTCCCTGCTGTTGTTGCCAGCTCTGCTGTTGGCCTACGTGATGATCCAGCGCGGGGCATTGCTGGCGACGGGCCATCTCACCGGGCAGCTGGAAATTTTGGCCATGCCGTGGCGGCTTGGTGTGTTAGGCCTCGGCATCGTCGGCGTGGCGCAGGTTGGCCGGTGCCTGCAGCGGTGCCGGCCGCGATGCGTGGCGGGCGCCTTTGCCATGCCGGCTTTTGCTTCCGAGGCATACCTGTGGCTGTGCTTGCCGGCATGCGGCATCTGTGGCGTGGCGGCGTTCTATCACACCGCCGATCCTACGCTGCGAGAGAGCGCTGCCCAACTCTGGGCACCTTACCTCGGAACACTCACCTTTGCGCTGGTGGCCCGGTGTTGGAAGAGGGTCAATTTCTTTGCCGGGGCCGGTCTGCTTTTGGTGCTGGGTAACGTTCATCTGGCCCGCGTCAGCGGCGGGGATTTCCTGCGTGGACACGGACTATCGGAATTGCACCTGATCTGCCTCGGACTCGGCCTCAGCCTGTTGCAAACCTCGCTGCTGAGGCGGATGATACGACCTGCAGCGGCGCTTGCCGTCATCAATCGAGCCAGCCTCTGGCTGGCTGGGGTGGTTCTAACGCTATTGGCGGCGAACTATTTCACCGCTCCGGATCTGACGACAATCAGTGCTACCCGCTTTGGGGTTTCCGGCACGCTGGCCTGGTTGGCGGGCTGGTATTTCCGCAGGGCCGCCCGTCACCCGGGGCCCGGGGAAGAAGGTCACGGCGACTTATGCGAGGCCTTGTATCATTTGGGATTGGTCGTGGTGTTCTGGTGCGCCGCGTTGCTGGTGCCGGCCTTCCGCCAGCCACTTGCCGCGCTGGTGGCCCTGTGCCTGCCGGTGGTCTATTTCTATGGCAGGGCGGAACTTGGCATGCACCAAGATCGGCCCGAATCTCGAAGCTACCGGAACTCCGCCGCCGTGCTCGGCTTTGTCATTCTGGGGCTTTACCTATTCAAGGCGGTCTTCCAAGTGTTGTTGTTTCCCGGCACCGCGATTGGATTCCAACACTATCACTCCAACGCCCCGCTCATCATCATCATCGGCGTGGTGCTGCTGCGCCTGCACGGTCTGGGCGGCACAAGCTGGCTGGCGCTCTACGGAGGCCTGGCGCTGATGACCGGCAGCTATTTCTTGCTAAGCGGCTTGCCCGGCCTCAGTCCGTTTGAGCAGCCGATGGCCGGTGCCTGGTGTGCGCTAGGACTGGGGCATTTCTGGATTGTGCTCAGCCACGCGCGTTCGCCGTTGCGCACGGTGATCCAACGCCTGGCCGGGTTGGACGATGCGATCTGGGAATCGCTGCGGCGTGCCTGGGGGCTATGCCTGTTAGCAGCGACTCATGCGGCGACGCTGTGGGGCGTGGTGAATTTCTCGGATAATACCCAGATGGTGGCACCGCTGCTGGCAGGAGTCGCCACGATTCTCATTCACCAAGGTCTGCTCCGGCGGTCACCTCTCTATCTGGTCGCATCCGCCTGCGAACTGACGGTGGCCTTGCACATGGATTTTTTCATCCCGAGTTATCTGCCCGCAAATGGCATCATCTGGGTCATTCTCGGCATCTGGGCGGCACTGCTGGCCACATTTGAATGCGGCCCACGCAAGCACACCCAGCCGGACGTCGTCGGTGGGATCTCGGCAGTATTAGCCATGATGGTTCTGGCGCATGTTTTCTATCAACGACCGTGGTCGGCGGCCGGTCTCTGGGGCATGGGCTTGGCTGGATTGTTGGCGGCGAGGGTCCCGGTTTCCGTTAGCATAACATCAGGCTCCCGGAGTCTGGGTGCCGCCATACGGGCACAGGCTTCGGCTTTGCTGTTGCTAGGGGTTCCAGTGTGGCTGGTTTATTTCAGCCAAGCGCGCATCGCGCAGTGTGGGTTGATCGCGACTATCGAAGCGTGGCCCGTTCTCACAGGCACGCTGACCTGCTTCGCCATCGGTGCGTTCGGCCGCTTGTTCCCCCGCGAATGGTCGCCGAACAAACCTGAGCGGCCTCGGGTGCGGTTCCGTTTGTTGGACCTAACACTGAGTTGGCTTGAGACTGCGGGGCAACAGATTCATCTGGCCACGGTGTGGATCTCCAGTGCGGCCGTGGCGATGCTCGTAATGGGACACTACGCAGCAGCCTATGCGCCTCGCGAACTGGTCCTGCTCTTCATGTTGGAAGCGGCGTTGGCCGGAGCCTGGTTCAATCAAGGAAAGGAGCGCCAATCGATGGTGGCCAATTGGCTGATGCAACTGTGCGTGGCTGCCTGCTTTGCGTCATTGCGGCGGCAGCTCATGCTGACCACCGAGTGGTGGAGTTATGAATATGATGTTTGGGCCAGTCTGGCTGTTTCCTTCGGCATTGCGGGGGCGAAGCAAGCCCTCGGTCTGCAAGCTCGCACGCTTCGGGTTCCGCTGCTCACAACGCTATGTGTGCTGCCGCTCATCTCATTGATATGGGTGCTGGTTCACGGGTTGGGCGTCAACCTCGGATTGATCGTGATGGGATTGCACAGTGTCCTGTTTGCATATCTCGGCAAAGATCGCCGGGAAAGCCCCTACAACATTCTGGCGCTGGCCGGATTCGTCGGCTTTATCCTCCTGACATTCTATTCAAAACTGCACATTCAGGCGCTGCATGCCTATATCATTCCCGTCGGTCTGGGCGTGCTGGTGCTTCAGGAACTCTTCAAAAATCGCATTTCGCCAGATGCCCGAAACTGGATCCGCCTGCTCGTGTTGATGGCGATTCTTGGCAGTTCCGGATACTATGCCATGGCCGATACGAGCCAGCCAATTGCGTTCAATCTAACCATGATCATCCTCTGCTTGGCGGCGATGGGACTGGGCAGTTTACTGAGAATCCGGCTGTACCTTGCGCTTGGCTTGGCCGGGTTGCTTGCCGATCTGGCATCCCTGCTGTATAAGGTTCTGGTTCTGATGGAACGCAGCGCGCGAATGACCGTGGTGGGCGGTTTGGTGTTGCTCATCGGCGTGATCGTAGTCGTCGGCGCGATCTACTTCAAAACCAACCGGGCCCGGATCGACGCCCTGCTCAAGCGCTGGCACCTGACGCTAACCGCATGGCAGTGACATAGCTAACAATGAATACCGTGTTGCACACTAGCCTAGCCGGCTTCAGGCACATTTAACAACCTTAATAACAAAAGCATTTGAAATCCTCCGAGGCGGACTCCTCCAATCAACTCGCCGAGTTTAAAACTCACGACGGGTCCAACAGACTGTGGTATCGCTGCTGCCATTGGCTGTGTGCGCACGTCTATTTCGAGCGGATCACGGTGGTGTATCCGGAGTGCGTGGCCGCCGACGACCCAGCCCAACTGACCAAATTGGGCGGCCCGACGCTTTATGTGGTGCTGCACCGCAACGGCGCGGTGGATGGGTTTGTCTATCACCAGGTGGTGCCGCGCGGCATCTATCTGGTATCGACCCAATTGCTGCGGGGATTTTTCGGGCGGCTGTTTTTTTCAGGCATACCCGTGGCCCGCAAAAAGGACGAAGAAGATGGCAGCCACAACGAGGAATCGTTGCGCCAGTGTGTGCGGGTCCTGGCGGATGGCGGCGAGCTGATAGTTTTTCCCGAAGGCACCAGTTCGCTAGGGCCGCGCCACCTGCCATTCAAGAGCGGTGCCGCCCGCCTTGCACTGGATGCCCTTGCACAAGGCGTGGCGCTGCGCATTGTGCCGCTTGGCGTTCATTACGAACGCGCCTGGGCATTCCGCAGCAAGGTGGAAGTGGTGGTGGGTGAAGATATACCAACAGATCTGCCGGATGAGCTGAGCGATTTGGGCCGCCTCAAGGAAATGAAACGGCGCATGACCCGCGGCCTGGAAGACGTCGGCTGCAACTTTGCCTCCGCTGCGGCTCAGGAAGAGGCCGAGTGCCTCGCCTATGTCGCGACCCTCGGCAGCACCCGCAGCTATTTTGGCGCGCTCAAGGCACTTGAATCGGGTGTGCCAGAGGCTGTGGCGAAGGGCTGGCGTGAGTTGCACAAGTGCCTTGAGTCGCGCTGGGTGCTACGGCATCAAGGGGTGCCGCTGTTTCCGGTAGGCCCGGTGCTTGGCTATGCCGCGCTGTTAACAGTATTAGGTCCGCTGGTGCTCGCCGGGGCCCTGTTCAATCTGCCGCCCGTGTTCGCGGCTTGGCTGGCGGCGCGGCGCTTCGCCGACGCACCCAACGTCATTGCGCTGTGGCGGACACTCGTTGGGCTACCGTTGGGCGGGATTTGGTTGGTGGGCATGGCAGTGGCCATCACCTATTGCGCGGGCTGGTTCTGGTCGCTTGGCTACCTGCTCCTAACCATCGCTGCTATCAAATCCTTGTACCGCTCCAAAAAACTCGCCGTCGCCGTGTGGAACCGGCTGGCTAACCGAAAATTGATGAATCAGGCACACGTATTCCACCAGCTTGTTCAACAAAACTTGCCTCGCCCATGAACTGGATTTTTAAAACCAAATTGCTGCCTCACGAAGGAATTTTCGGGCTGTTCTTGCTCGTGACCTGGTTACGGCTGGTGCTGGCGGTTGGCCCGCTCGATCGCGACGCGCTGATATATCTGGTGATTTTGCTAGTAAACATTGCAATCATTGGCTGGTGCTGGCGGCGCGAGACAACACTGCGTTGGCAAGTGCGGTTGTGGTTCTATCCGGTGGCGATGAACACGGTTTTCCCCCTCATGGGCTCGGCCGTGCTAAAGATCACGGCCCACAAATTCGATGCGCAGCTCGCGGCGTTGGATCACCTGCTTTTTGGCGCGACCTTGAGCGAGCGGGCGCAGTTGCTGGCGACGCCGCTGCTCACCGAGGTTTTGAGTTTTTGCTATCTGCTATTTTTTCCCTATCTGGTCGTGAGTTGGTTCTACTACGCCAAGCGCGGGCTACCGCTGCAGCGCAAATTGATGGTGGGGCTGTTCACCATCTACGGCATCGGGTTTCTCGGCTACTCGTGGGTGCCGGCTGGCGGCCCCCATCTCGCGCTGGCGGACAATTTCACGCTGCCGCTGACCGGTTGGGGCATCACGCGCTTGAATGCCTATGTCGTCGCCAATGGCAGCAACGGCGTGGATGTGTTTCCCAGCCTGCATTGCGCCATCTCGTGCTTCCTGCTGTTCTTCGACCGTCAACACGCACGCTGGCGGCACCGCCTCTATTTGGTGCCCTGTTGCGGGCTGTGGTTCGCCACCATCTATCTGCGCTACCATTACTTCACCGATGTGGTCGCCGGTTTCGCCCTAGCCACTTTTGCCCTGTGGGTGGCCAACCACTGGGATCGCTCATTCTGCAATCAACCAACCTATAACTGATATCATGCCCCCGACCCTGTCCTTTGAAAATCCTCTAGCCACGCAACTCGAATTGAGCGGCGGCAAAGGGGCCAACCTCGCCATTCTCACGCAGCGCGGGTTTCCGGTGCCGCCAGGTTTTGTCGTCACTGCGGCGGTTTACACTGAATTTATCGTAGGTGCGGATGACTGGTTGAGGAGAGTAGCGGCGCTACCATTCCATGATGCTTCGGCGTTGCGGGCCGCCAGCGAAATCCTGCAGGAGGAACTCTCACACTTGCCGCTGCCGCAACAGGCCACCTCAGAGATCGAACAACAACTTGCCGGGTTTGCCCAAGGCACGGCGTTTTCCGTGCGGTCATCATCCACCATGGAAGACCTCGCAGGTGCCGCCTTCGCAGGCCAGCACGAGACGTTTCTAAACATCATCGGAGTGACCGACGTCTTAGAAAAGGTGCGCGGTTGCTACATGTCGCTGTGGGCCGACCGTGCGATTGCCTATCGCCACCAGCAGGGATTCGATCATGCTCAGGCGGCGATGGCCGTCGTCATCCAACGGATGGTGCCGAGCGAGGCGGCTGGCGTCGGCTTCAGCATCAACCCAGTCAATGGCCAGTTAGGCGAAATGCTCATCAACTCAAACTTCGGCCTCGGCGAATCCGTGGTCAGTGGCGAAGGCGAGATCGACCAGTGGATGATCGACAAGGCCACCCGCGCCGTATGCACCGCCCACATCGGCAGCAAGTCGCGCCAGATTGTGAACGCAGCGTCCGGCACTCGCGAGATTCATCTATGCGACGCCGATGCGCTCAAACCCAGCCTGAACGACGGGCAACTGGCGGCGGTGGCGGATTTGTTGGTACGGGTTGAGGCGAGTTATGCCTTTCCACAGGACATCGAATGGGCGTTTGCCGATGGGGAACTATGGTTGCTTCAATCACGGCCGATCACCACTATTCCGCCAAGCTGGACCCGTGATGAATCCGCCGAACGCTTCCCTAACGTCATCACTCCGCTCACATGGGATTTTGTGGATTCCGGGTTTCACCGATCGTTGAACTATTCGTTTGGACTGCTTGATTTCCCGCATTTCTCCGGCAAGTGGTTTGTGATGTTCGACCATTACATCTATGGCAACCAGAACGCGGTGGAGTTGTATGCGCGCCGCGCACCAATTGCAGTTAGATCGTTGGATGAACTTCGTGCCGCCATCCCACAATTGCGCAGGCAATTCGGCTGGGTCCAGCAACTGCCGGTGGTCTGGATGCGCGATCTGGATCATTACCTCATCACGCTTGGTCGCTATCAGGCCGAAGCGCTGGCCGACAAATCCCCCGCGGAACTCTGGCAGCATGTGCTGGCCGTCAACGAACACGGTGCCCAGTATTTCCTGCCAAATATCGCCATATCCATCGCCCAGAGCACCATCTATCGGACGTTGCACGGCCTGCTGCAACTCGCCGTCGGTGCGGCGGACGCGGCGCAGCTCTTCGATCACCTGATGGCGTGGTGCGAAACCAAGACCGGGCAGATCAACAAGGAGTTGTTTGAGTTGGCGCTGCTTGCACGCCAGGACGAGCGGCTGATTGAGGAATTGGCCGGAAGATCTTCGCGTGAGCTCATCCAACAAGGGATACTGGCCGGATATGCGGACTTCAACACTCGCTTCGAGCGCTTTCTCCGAGACCACGGCCACCGCGAAGTGGATTTCGACGCCTACGCGGCAACCTGGGGCGAGGCCCCGTGGATTGTGCTGGATAATTTGCGGCTCATTTTGCAGACGCCGATGGATCTGGCACCAGCGGAGAAAGAACGTGAGTTGAAGATACGCAGCCAACAGGCCGAGGTAGAGCTATTTGAGAAACTGCCGGGCGACCTGCATTTCTTTTTTCACGAATTGCTGCGGCTTGCCCGCGCCTACACCAGCCTCGACGACTTGGAGCACTACCAGACGACCCGCCTGACGCCTGTGCTCCGGCGCGGCCTGCGAGCGCTGGGAGAACGCCTGGTGCAACAAGGAGCGCTGGAGGAACCCATGGATATCTTCTTCGCGCATCAGGAACAAATCGAACACGCCCTCACCGACGGATCAGCCAACGCTTGGGCGGATTTTTCGGCTCATGTGCTCCATCAAAAAGCAGCCTATCTGGCGGACAAGGCCCGGCGGCCGGAGTGGGTTCTGGGGCGCAGCGAGGCGGAGACAAATGACGTTCTGGCCGATGCGGGCAGCGTATTGACTGGCTTGGCGGGAAGTCCCGGGGTGGCTGAAGGTCCGGTATTCCTGGTGCTCACACCGGAGGACTTCGCCAGCTTCCCCAAGGGCGCGGTGCTCGTGGCTCGCACCACAAACCCAACCTGGACGCCGTTGTTCTACAGCGCTGCGGCCGTCATAACAGAAAGCGGTGGGCCGCTCTCACACGGCGCTGTGACCGCTCGAGAAATGCGGATTCCGGCCGTCATGTCCGTCAGGGACAGCCTCACCCGCTTGCACAACGGCCAACACGTTAGGGTGGACGGTGGCGCTGGCAGAGTCGAGTTGCTCAAATGATAGAGAAAATTGGCTCTCAGCTTGTAACGATAACGCTTCGTGCTTTTCTCCAGATGGCGCGTGCGGTATGATCCCGCCATGCTCACCCCCTGGATGTCGTTCAAGCTGCCCGCACATTTTGAGATTGAGCCCGAGTTGCGCGAGCAATTAAGCAATCGCCCGGGGCATCAACGCTGCTTGGATGGGCGGGACGAATTGTTGTTAGTAGTCCACGAGGTGCCGCTAGCCGGTGTGCCGGAGCGCGAAGCCTGTTTTTTTTGGAGGCGCCGCGACGGGCGCTGGGCGCAGTCCGGCGGCAGTGGTCTGAGTGAGCTCGGGGAATTGCTTGACCGCTATGCTGAGGTGATTGACGGTCACGAGGGTCGTCTGGCGAGCTCGCCCGGGGTGCGGGATATATGCGAGGTGCTTCGGCAAGCCGTGCCCTTGGTGCGTGCCACTCACAATTTGGTGGTGGCGCTGGAGCAGGCGTTAGTGGCAGATGTGGAGAATCGTGAGATACGGGCTAACCGCGACCGGGCACGGGAGTTGGAGCGAGCGGCCGAGTTGCTTAACACCGATGCACGGGTGATCCTGGATGGTTGGCAAGCAGAGAACACCGGGGAGCAATCGCCTGTGGTCCGACGACTTGAGGTCCTGACCTTGCGGATGAACCTACTGGGCGGATCTTGCTTGGTCCTGTTAGCAATCAGCGGTCTGTACGGCATGCACGGGACAAGCCCCTCGTTGTTTGGGCCCTTGGTTTGCGGGATCGTTCTGGGCGGCTGCGCCACGGGCAGCGTACTGCCGTGGCTCGCCGGCCGAAAAATCAGAGGAATCAGGTGAAGCGGACTGCGTGTTTTTTGGAGAGTTTAAGGACATCGCCTGGGCGCGGTGAGACTGGGGCGGCAGGGTCGGTGAGTTTTTCACCGTTGAGTTGGACGGAGCCGGAGGTGATGAATTGCTTGCGCAGTTCGCTATTGGATTTTTCGATGGCGAAGGCGGCGGTGAAGGCGTGTGCGCTGAGGCTGAGCACGGAGAGGTCTGTCGGTAGATTGGCCAGTGGGAGTTCTGGTAACTCGGCGGCGGCCAAATCCTTCTTGGAAAAGCGGGTGTCCCAGTCAGCCCGGGCGGCTCTCCCAGCGGCAGTGCCGTGGTAGCGGCCGGTGAGTTTCTCGGCGAGTGCCTTTTTGGCGTCCATCGGGTGGCCGCCGGACTCGCGGGCCTCACCTAACAAAAGCAAGTAATAGCGGTCCATCAGTTCATCGGAAATGCTCATGAGTTTGCCGAACATCTCTTGCGGCGGGTCACTCACGCCGACGTAGTTGCCGTAGGACTTGGACATTTTTCGCACACCGTCGAGTCCCTCTAGCAACGGCAAGACCATGACGACTTGTTGGGGTTGGCCTTCCTCTTTTTGGAGGTCACGGCCGACGAGTATATTGAAGAGTTGGTCGGTGCCGCCGATTTCCACGTCGGCGCGGATTTCGACGGAGTCCCAGCCCTGCATGATGGGGTACTGGAGTTCGTGGAGGCGGATTTCCTGACCGGCGTCGAGGCGGTTTCGGAAATCCTCGCGCTGGAGCATTTGTTGGAGGGTGACGCGGGCGTTGAGCCGGAGAATTTCCTCGTAACTCATTTTGCGGAACCAATCGCCGTTGTACACAATCTCGGTTTGCGCCTTGTCCAAAATCTTGAACGCCTGGTCGGTGTAGGTGGCGGCATTGGCCAGCACCTCGTCGCGGGTGAGCGGCGGGCGGGTGGCACTGCGGCCCGAGGGATCGCCGACGGTAGCTGTAAAGTCGCCGATGAGCAACACCGCCTGATGCCCTAACAACTGAAACTGGCGGAGTTTTTCCAAGGCCACGGTGTGGCCAAGATGGATGTCAGGGGCGGTCGGATCCACCCCGAGCTTGACGCGCAGTGGGCGACCTAGCTGGAGTTTTTCCAGCAATTCCTTAGCGGACAGGACCTTGGCGGTGCCAGCGGTGAGTTGGACGAGTTGGTGTTCGGGGGACATGGCGGCGAGACGCGGGATGCTAAAGGCAAGACTGGAAGACTGCAAGACCCGAACCCCGGGCGAGTATGGAGCCGACAGTTACTCAGGAACTTGCGCCGCGTTATCTTCGTTGTTCTTGTTTTGCAGTCTTGAGTCTTGTGTCTTGCCGTCTTGAGTCTCCTAGATGCATCAAGAGGATGCGTTTGAGTTCTTCGCTGGTGGCCGGGCAGTGGGTGACCTGGTGGTTGGATGGGACGACGGTTTCGGAGGCCACCGGTGTGACGTGCGACGACCAGTACGGGACGATACCGTCGCTGCTGGCCGGGGTACCGCCCTTGCCGCGGTCGCCGATGATGGAGTGGAAGGAGATGGCAGGGGGCAGAGGGAGTTTATCGAGGGCGAGGATGGACTTATCGGTCGGGGAGAGGGTGTTGATGGAGGTGGGTACCTGGGGTTGTTGGGCACTGCCATCGAGGACCTTGCCGAGCGTCTGGACGGTGGTGTCGAGGAGTTCGACGGAGAGCTGTTTGGGCAGTTTGATGAGCTTGGAAATAAGCACTGAGATGCGGAAGGTGGCGGCGGGACTGCCGCGGTGGGGCACCGCCAGAAAGACGACCCGCTGCGGTTCGGGCAAGGGCTGAAAGAGGGTTTCCTCGCGGATCACGCGGCGGCTCGCCTCCGGCAGCTTGAGTTGCTCGATGGGCATCTTGAAATAGGCGTCGTAGAAGGCTCTGCCGGGAGGGGTGACGCTGGAACGTGCGATCAAACCGCCCATCGAGTGGCCGACGATCACCATGCGCTTAAGCGATTGGTCGCCGCCTTTGGTGCGGGCGTAGGCGCAAGCTTGGCGCAACTGTTGGCGGAAGCGCATGCTGCTGAGGAGCCATGGGTTGCCGGTGGGGTAGTTATAGAGCCAGATTTGATAGTGTTGGCGGAACCAAGGCTCCGGAGCGAGGTCGTTGATGATGGTTTTGAACGCATGCGGGGAGGAGGCGAGACCGTGAACCAAAACGAGTGGGATTTTAGCGGGGTCGTAAGGTTGGAGGAAATAGAGACCGGTTTCCTCACTGAATCGTCCGGGCAGGAAAATATTGAGGATTTTGAGTTCGTCGAGGTTGCTCATGTGCCAGTAAAAGGCGTTAGGAGCTGACCAATCAGCGGCGAGGGGTTGGTGGTTGGTGCCGACGCGGGTGTCATTGAAGAGCCAGCGTTTGTCGAAATGCCAGAGCGGCATGGTGCCGTCAAAGTCTAAGGTGGCCGTGGCAGGGTAAGGAAGGCCGGTGGGCAGTTCGAAGGCCGGCCGCGGCGTGCCCACCGGTGTGGTTTGTTTCCAACCCACGAGCGGGACACCGAGGCCGTCGCTGCAGCGGCGGGTGCCCAGGAAGTACGTGCTCACCGAGGCCGCTGGAAACAGCGCATCCAATTTTTCCATGTTCACTTGGCGGGCGTCGGGGCGGGCGATGCGGGTGCCGAGGGCGTCGGCGCGGCTTTCCCAAGAGCCCGGGCCGCAGCGGAGTTGGTCAAAGAGTTTGGCGACATTGGCGTTGTAGGTCGCTTGGGCGGCGGGCCAATCGTCGCGGCGGGACGGCTTGGCGAGGATGCCCCAGGCCTCGCGGGCATTGCGGGTGAGCGTGGCGGCGGGCACCCGTGAGGCGAGGGGCACATGGGTGCATCGCGGCACCCGGGGTGCGCCGCAATGGCAGAGCAAAGCGGCGGCAAGAAGAGGGAGGGCGGTGGCGGAAACAGGTTTCATCGCGGCTGGGTTAACCGACGATTCTGAAGCCGTCAGTATGGTCCAACAGTGGGATGGTTTCGGCCATGAAGGATTTGATATGATGGGCGACGTTGGATTCCTCGGCGATCTCCCTGATGAAGGAATTCACTTCACCAGGCTCACCCGTGGCTTGCAACTCGACGGTGCCGTCAGGCAGGTTTTTCACCCAGCCACAGACGTCGAAGGCGCGGGCGAGGTCCTTCACAGTGTAGCGAAAACCGACGTTCTGGACGCGGCCAGTAAAAATGACACGTTTGGCGATCATGGGAAGAATTCAACGTCCGCTACCAGGTTTAGGCCGCTGTGTCGGGACCGCTGCCGGCCTATCACCTTTAAACGGATTGCTTTGCAGAGCGGAGGACTTGGAGCCGTATATCTCTTCAAACGTCTTGCCTGGCTGGATGTTGTACACCATCGGCGCGCTGCGCTTGCCCTGGGCGTCGATCACGTATCGGACGACCTGCAGCGGAATTTCCTCGTCGGGCTTTTTCGGATTGGTGCGCTTGACCCGGCTGTCAAACATCTCCTCCGCCACCAGTTGCCCGTCAGATTTGCGGTAGCCATAGCGCACCCAAAAAAGCTCGTTCTTCTGACCGTCATAGATTTTGCAAGACATCGGATTGCCATTCGCATCCATCCGATAAACCGTCGTCAGCGTGAGTACGCCCGCCGGTGAGTAGGTTTTCTTAATCAGCACCAGGTTGTTCGGGCTGCGGGTAAAAATGGATTTGGAGCCGTCCTTGTGCTGCATGACACGCACGTTAGGGCCATCGACTGCCTCGAGGTCATTGGCGGCGTGCAGCGACAGCGGGCTGAGAACAAAAACGAGCCAGAGGATTTTCCAGATTGCCAGCGGCTTCATGGCGATGAGACTAGGGGCAGGCGACGTCGGCTGCAAGGCGTCATTTCACGATGATTTGGAAAACCCGGAGAGGCCACCTCGACCTGTCGCGCCACGCACGGGTGATGGGGATATTGAATGTGACGCCGGATTCGTTTTCCGACGGGGGGAAGCACGCGGACTTGACCAGAGCGTTGGCCCATGCCGACCAGATGATTGCCGAGGGAGCTGAGATCATCGACATCGGAGGCGAGTCCACCCGACCCGGAGCGCTGCCGGTGAGTGCCGAAGAGGAAATTGAGCGCACCGAGCCGGTGGTTGCGGCGTTACGGGCCAAGTGGGACGGGCTGATATCTATCGACACCTCGAAGGCGGCAGTGGCCCGGGTGGCGCTAGCGGCGGGCGCTGACATCGTCAACGATGTCAGCGGGTTGAGGCAGGATCCGGTGCTGGCTGAGGTGTGTGCGGCGAGTGGCTGCGGGGTGATCGTCATGCACATGCTGGGTGAGCCGCGAACCATGCAAGTCCAGCCGCAATACACGGAGGTGGTGGCTGAGGTGCGGGGGTTTTTTATGGAGCGGCTGGCCAGCCTGACTGCGGTGGGGATAGCTGCAGATGCGCTGTGTTTTGATCCGGGAATTGGCTTTGGCAAATCCCTGGAACACAATCTCACCCTGTTGCGGCGGCTCGAAGATCTCGAGGTATGCGGCCGACCGCTGATGCTCGGGGTTTCGCGCAAGTCCTTCATGGGCCAGGTATTGGGCATCGAAAGTCCGGCCCTTCGAGAGTCGCCGACTGTGGCCATCACTGCCTTCGCCCGCCAGCACAACGTGTTGCTTCACCGGGTGCATGACGTCGGACCCAACCTCCAGGCTCTGCGCATGATCGAGGCGCTGCTGGGAGAAGGCTAGACCATCCTCTAGGAGACGCCTCTCCTTCAGGGCCAACGGCCCGGCAATATGCCAGCCCAGGGCAGCGGCGCGGAAATATGTGCCTAATCATTTTCCACCGAGATCAGGAACTGTGAAGTTCAGAACTCAGTGTTCGACCTCAAAAACACGCCGAGGTCGAGCAAGCTCAAATGTTACCATGCGAGCAGCAACCGCCGGGTGGGCGGATAGAGTTGGAGAGTAACTTGGCTTGCATGCGCGGGGCTGTCTTTTCCACATTCGTGGCGGCGCGAGGAGTGTAG
>CAIKHZ010000011.1 GCA_903827375.1 Akkermansiaceae bacterium | reverse complement strand
CTTTAGCGCGAATTCCATCAGTGGTTCCAACGGCGGCACCGGCCACAACGGTGCCTTCATGATCAACGAGGGGGTGGTGCAAATTGGTGCCGGCAATGCCCTGTCCAATATCAATACGGCAACTAACAATAACGACGGTCCCTCCATCACTCTCACAGGGTCCGGCACGCTCGACCTCAACGGCAATACCCAGTTTGTCGGCGCGCTGATGAGTCAGGTATTTGACGCCAACCACGGGAATGTGGTCGCGGGCGGCGGCGGCGGAATCATCACCTCGACCAATGGCTCGCAGTCTGGGAATATCATTTCACTTTCCGGCAACCCCGGCGGCGGTGGTCCGTTCTACTTTGGTGGCAGTATCACCGGGGCGAATGTCGGATTTGCCCGCTCGGGACAAGCCGCAAACTCATGGGGGCAAATCATGGCCGGTGCCAACACCTACGGTGGACCGACCTTGCTCAACGGCGGCGGTAACAACACGAGTCTCAGCTTGATCCTGAAGGACAGCGGCACCTTGTCCGGGACCTCGCAGATCGACATCAATTACGTCGGCTTGAGCCTCGACAACACCGGCCTGTCAGACAACTCGAACCGCGTGAATAACTCCGCTGCCGTCAACCTGCGCGGTGGCTACTTCTTCTTACTCGGCCGTGCACAAACGATCTCAACAGAAACCCTCGGTGCCGTCACCGCAGCCCAGGGCAATTCAACGATCACCGTCACTCCCACCAATACCGGCGTGAATGCCGCCGAACTGACGCTCACCAGCTTGGGCCGCAGCACCGGAGCCACGCTAAATGTCACCGCGGGTAGCGGCACTCTCGGCCAGCTTGGTTTTGCCAATAATCCGCGGGTCTTCGTCACAGGTGCCCTCTCTGGCAATGTTGCGCCGATCGGTGCTGCAAACAACCAGATCATCCCCGGCGTGGTGGTCAGCAATGGCGACCTCGCCTCCTACAACTCCATCACCGGCATCGGGGCAGTTGGCCAGACGAACTTCCCCGCCTATGCTTCGGGAACTCTCAATGTGGCAGCCACGACCGCCAATTTCAATGGCAGCGGAACCGTCGCCAGCGGCGGCCAAACCCTCAACGCCCTCAAACCTAACGGCGCGATCACCTTTGCGAATAGCGGGGATGTCCTGACCCTGACCAGCGGCATGGTTGCCAGCGCCAACCAATCCTTCGGCACGGTGGCTGTGCCCGGCGGCCTGACCAGCTCCACCAGCGAACTCATTCTGCACACCGCAGGCAACAACATGACCCTCAATTCAGTTGTTTCCGGCTCCAACAAGCTCGTCCTCGCCGGAGGCGGCACCTACACCCTGACGGCCAATAACCTCCAGACCGGGGGCGTCACCGTGAATGGTGGCACTTTGGCCCTAACAAACAGCGGCCTGGTAACACCTCAGGTTGTTCCGATCCCCAATGCCAGCACGCCCGCCGACGGCTTGATCCTCAACGCAGCTACCGTGAATCTGACAAACAGCCCCGGGCAGATCGGCTCCGCCAACATCGTCACCCTCAATAGCAACTCGACCCTGAACCTTTTCGGCAATAATACCTTGGCGGGTCTTGTTCTGAACAACATCGGCTCCAACGGCGCCGGCAACCCGGTGGTCAATACGACGCCATCGGCCTTTGGTGCCACGACCAATTCCACCGGAATCACCCTGACCCTCACCGGTGGCATCACGGAGACTAGCAACCAAATCGGCGGCTCCCCGGCGACGATCAACGGCCGCGTGAACCTGCCTTCCAGCGCAGTCCTCTCGGTTGGCGCGGCCACCTTTAACGGCATGCTCATGAATCCGCTGCAGGCCGATTTGATCGTCACCGGCTTGACTGGTGGCGGCGGAATCATCACCAAGTCCGACACTGGCACGCTCCAGTTCAACCAGCAAACAACCATCACCGGTTCCCTTGATGTCACCGGCGGCGGGCTCCAAATCGGCGCCGCTGGTGCCGGTGCCCGACTCGCGGATGTGATTCTGGAAAACGGCACACGCATCAATTTGAACAACTTAGCGGGCACCTTTGGCTCACTGGCCGCACCCGGCACCGGGCTAGTGACCAACACCAGCACCACCGCTCAAACACTGACGGTCGGATTCTCCAACGCCAGCACGACTTTCGCCGGGTCATTCATCCGTTTCAACGACGCCACAGTCAACGAGATCAATTTGCAAAAAATCGGCGGTGGCACCATGACCTTCACCGGTAACACCAGTACCGCCAGTGGCGCGCTGACCCTCAACAGCACCGGCGGCGGTGGCGTGAGCTTCAAGGACAACGGGATCAATAATTTCGTCCAAAGCGCCATAGTCGTCAACTCTGGCAGCGCCCTCACCCTCGATGACACCGGCAGTGTTAGCCTAACAAACCGACTCACCAATGCGGGCGTCACACTGGCTGGAGGTGCCTTCGTTTCCAGCGCTGCGGTGGCGGGCTCCACCGAATCGACCACCGGCGCACTGACCTTGAACTCGGGTGAGTCCGCGGTGGCCCTCAATCAGGGCGGGACTTCCAATGTGACAACCTTCGGCAGTCTGACTGTGGGAGCCGGCGGTACCGGGACGTTTTCTGGCACGAATCTGGGTACTGCGGCTAACAAGCTCGCCTTCACATCCGCGCCCAGTCTGACAAATCACATCCTGCCCCGCTACGCCGTGGGTGGGGACTTCGCCACCTACAACGAAAACGGCCTCGGCACTGCCAATACCAACGGGCTCCAGGCCATCTCTGCCAGCGCCTACTCCATCCCCGTGGATATCAACACGGCTGTGAGCGCCAACAACGTCAAGATCGACGCAACTGTGGCAACGCGTAACCTGAACGCGGCGCGGACGATCAATTCGCTGAACATCACCGACAACAACGTGACGATAGGCAGCAGCGGAGCACTGCTGCCCACCGCCGGGCTCACCCTCAACAGCGGTGCCGTGATGGTCAACGGCACCGGCGAAACCATCAGCACCCCGGTCCTCGCCCTGAGTGCCGAAGGCATCTTCCGTGTCAACGGTGCCGGTACCTTGAACCTCAATAGCCGCCTCACCGGCAGCTCCGGCCTGACAAAAACCGGGACCGGCAACATGACCCTGTCCAAACCGCAGGAATACACGGGCACCACCACCATTAACCAAGGCACGCTGACGTTGGCCGGCGGCAAGAATACCTTGCTGGCCACGCTGCCAGCGGCGACAGTGAACGCCACTCCGGGAGTTAGTAACCTCAGTGTCAATGGCGGCACGCTCGACCTCAACGGCAACAGCCAGCTCGTGGGGACCATCACCAGCAGCAACACGCTTGCCGGTGGCGGTGGCACGATCACCAATACCTCCAGCACGAGCGCCACACTCACCAGCTTAAGTGGCGGTTCGACTTTCGGTGGGAAAATCACCGGCAATTTGAATTTCACCCTCAACGGAAGCAATAGCACGGGTTACGTCACCAATGCGCTGACGTTGACGGACCAGCAGAGTTACACTGGGGCCACGGTCATCCGCGACGGCAGGCTCGTTCTTCAGAACAATGCTTCCCTTTACAGCGGCGTTGCCGACCTCACCAACGCCTCGGTGCAATTGAATTTCGGCTCGATCCTGTTTGATAATTCGGGTCTCAATCCGTCGGCAACCCCACCGACTCGCATTCCCTCGACCGTGCCCTTCACGCTCAGCAGCGGGGTGATTCAAGTCAATGCCGCGGCCAGTGCCGACAATTCCATCAGCCTCGGCACGGTGACGGTGGATCGCGGCCTGAGCGTGATTTCCCAAACCACCGGCAACGCCAGTCCGACGGGCTTGACTCTCGCCAATGGCAGCGGTTCCACCAACTTCCTCACCATCAACAATCTTCAGAACAGCGCCAATGGCGGCGTCGTCAATCTGATGCAATATAGCAACGCCTTCGGGGCCTACACCGCCAATCTAACGCAGACGCTCGTGATCAATAACATCAACGGCGTGCCGTTGACTTCCGGGACGATGCTGCCGGCATGGGCGGCTCTCACCGCCAGCACTAACAGCGGCAGCAACACCCAGGGCCTAGGGGATTTCGCAACCCTCAGCAGCACCGGCTTCGGGATTGTCGGCTACGGCGATACGGCCCTCGGCGGTGTCGGTTATGCCAGCAGCTTGGCCAGCGGCAACGTCGCAAGCGTTGCTGCCACCACCCTGGGTGCCGGTACCACCCTGGTCAAAGGCTTGAAGAGCAGCGCCACCATCACCATCGGTGCCAACAATATCCTCAATATCGAGGGCACCACCAGTGGCGGCACCATTTCCGCCGGCTTGATCGGTGGTACCGTCGGAACCACCAACGTGGGCACGCTCACCGCTGGTGGCTCGGCGTCCACCGGCACTGTGGATCTCTATGCGTACAACACCGCTGCCCTAAATTCGGTTATCGCCGACAATCCCAACGGTGCCAAGGTCCGCTTGATCCTCGCCAATATCAACAACTCCACCACCATTTCTGGCAATAACACCTACACCGGTGGCACCATCCTCATGGATGGCAGAGAAGGCCAGTTTGGCGCTACGTTGGGTGGCACCGGGGTGATTATCCCTAACGGCGGCTTGACCATGTATTCGGACCTGAATGGCAACTCAAAGGGCATCACCACCACAGCTGCCGGGCAGATCGGCTCCGGCAACGACGTGAACCTGGTGGGTGCCACCGTCTTCCTAACCATGGCGGCGGGCACAACCAACACGCTCAGCAGCATCAATTTCGACAACAATGGCAATGGCAACGGGGGCAATACCAACCCGTTTGTGAATACAGCCACCGAATTGATCCTGACCAAGACGACGGCTAATGGCAGCGCAATCACTTCATCCAACAACAATATCAATGCCATCCCGAACATCCAGGGAACCAAGCTGACAGTGCAGGATGGAGCCACCATCACCACCTCGGGTGAGGCTCCTATCGACTTGATCGTGGCGGCCCAACTCGCGACCAGTGGCACAAGCACGCCTTTGCATAAGAATGGCACCGGCTCACTGGTTCTCACCTTCGCCAACACCTTTGCCAACGGCTTTAACCTCGACGCTGGTTCGCTCATCTTCAGCGCCAGCAGCGCCGGCGGTGGCACGGCCGGCGCCGCTCCTAGCACCAGCCAGATCGGCACCGGCGCGCTGACGCTCGGAGACGGCACCGCCATCATGGGCAGCGCCGCAGTTTCCATCGGCAATGTGGTCAACGTCGCCAATGACGCCGGCTTCACCTTTGGCACGCTCGACGCGACCAATGCCCGGGCCACCGCAACGAACAACCTGACGCTAACCAATACCGTGACTTTGGGCAGCGGCGCCCACACGATCAACGTCAATGGCCTGAATATGACGGGCACCATCAGTGGCCAGTTGACAGGCGGCACAAACCTGACCAAGGCCGGCCCAGGTACGCTGGTGCTAAACAATGCTGCTAACAACTTCGGCGGCAGTGTGACGATCAACGGCGGCACCCTCCAACAGAACGTGGCGGGCTCGATCCCGAGTAGCCAAATCATGGCGGTGGCCGCTGGCGCTGCCTTCAACATGAACGGCATCAGCCAATCGCTTGACAGCCTCAACGGTGCCGGTTCCGTGATCAACCCGGGTGCATCCGCCACATTGACCATCAGCGGTACCAATGATGGCGCGTTCTCCGGCGCAATCGCGGCTAACACCGCAGCCAACCTGAGCCTGATCAAGGACGGGGCCAACACCCAGGTTCTCTCCGGGCTCAACCCGTACGGCGGCAGCACCACCGTCAACAACGGCACGCTGCTCATCAACGGTGCCAATACCGGCAGCGGCACCATCAGTGTGGCTGCTGGTGCCACCATCGGCGGTACAGGCTCCATCGCCGGCGCTCTCAATGTGAGCGGTGCGGTTTCTCCCGGTGGCGCCACCATCGGCACCCTGACGTCTGGCGCTGTGACATTCGCCAACAATTCGACATATAACTATCAAGTCAACTCGAGTGTGGCTGCTAGTGCCGGTGCCGACCTGCACATCGTCAACGGCGCATTGAGTCTGGGCAGTCAAGTCGCCCTCAATCTTGCCAATCTTGGCAGCGGTACCTTTGCCGCCGGCACCGTGTTCTCGCTGTTCAACTACGCAGCTGGCTTGTGGAACAGCGGTGTGCTTACCTATAACTCCGTTGCTCTCGCTGAAGACTCCACCTTTACCTTCGCCGGCAAAACTTGGACCATCGACTACGACGCCACCACCAAGGGTGCCAACGTCGCCGGTGCCCAATCCGGCAGTTATGTCAATATCAGCACTGCCGCTGCCGCCGACCCCTTCACCGCATGGATCCAAACCCCTGCCTTCGCTATCCCTGCCGATAAGCAAGGCCCCAGCGATGATCCGGACGGTGATGGTGCCACCAACCTTGAGGAATTCGCCTTCGGCGGCAATCCTGCCGATTCCTCCACCAAGGGCCTCGTCTTCGGCATCCAGGCCGATAGCAATGACGCTGGCACAGCCAAGGAAATGATTCTGACCATTGCCGTGCGCAACGGTGTCACCTTCTCAACCCCCGGCAACCCCGCAGTCTCCGACGCCACCGTGGACGGCCTCAACTATGCCATCCAAGGCAGCACCGACCTGACAAATTGGACGGCCACAGTCACTCCCGTGCAGCTGATCAATCCCGGCCTGCCGACACTGCCAGCCGGCTACCAATACGTTAGCTTCAG
>CAIKHZ010000010.1 GCA_903827375.1 Akkermansiaceae bacterium | reverse complement strand
CGACGCCACCGTGGACGGCCTCAACTATGCCATCCAAGGCAGCACCGACCTGACAAATTGGACGGCCACAGTCACTCCCGTGCAGCTGATCAATCCCGGCCTGCCGACACTGCCAGCCGGCTACCAATACGTTAGCTTCAGCCTCAATGGCTCCGACGGGCTGCCCGGCAAGGGTTTCCTGCGCGCCCAGGTTGTCAGACCGTAGGCGGGCATCTAGCTAAAGCGGTGTCGCGCTTCGCTTCCCACACGCACTCCACATGGCCTAGGGATGCGCCGTGTTTGCGCGGCCATGTGGAACGGAAAGGCGGAGCCCATCGCGCCGCTTTGGCTCAATCGCACAGTTCCTGATATCGGTGGAAAATAACTTGGCATATTTTTCCAGGTTTGGATTTCCGGGCCAGCGGCCCATTCTATGCCAGCCTTGGGCAACGCCCAAGGTCACGCGCCATCTTGATGTTCGAGGGCTGAAAGCCCGGCCTATGTGGCCAGACCGATGTCCAACGCCGCATGGAGCGGGCTTTCAGCCCTCAATAACATCGGTTTGAGCGCTACCCCGGCCGATGGGGTCAGTCCTCGCATGGTAACATTTTTTTGAGGCATTGCGCTTCCGCCGACAGCCGACAGTTAGGGAATCTGACTTGCTCGATCCGTTGTCGAAAGCGAGTTCTAACACTGAGTTCTGATGGTTGACTCCTGTTGAGTCGGCGGATTCATTGGGGAATTCAGGGTCATCGGCGGTCATCGGCACGCCGCTACGATCGACAAATATTCTTGCGCGTCTCCTCAGTCACCCGCTCTCTCGAATCTTCTCGGCTCAGTGCGGTGCCGGAGTCGGTTCCGAGTCGACTGCCTCCGGTGCCTCAGGTTCCTTGTAGCGCTGTCCGCGCAAGTACAGGTCCTGCGCCTGATCGAAGGTGATACTATAGATATCCCCCTTGAGTGGCACGTCCAAAGGAATGCGCCCCGTCTGCGGGTCCACCGGCAAAAGCTCGCGCAGGGCCTGCACGTTCTCAAATGTGTCGGGTGAGAGCGTGATCTGAAACAGTCCATCATATATCAGGCTGCGCGATTCCCGATCGGCTGCCTGCTCTGCTAGAATACTCGTCTCAAAGCTCTGGTCGATTCGGTCAAATAGCGTGGAACTATCCTCTGGCTTCGCTCCGCTGCCAGTGTTGCCCTTATCCTTATCCTTGCGCCCCGCGCGAGCTGCACGCCTCAACGTAATTTCCAAATCCTCATCAGGACTTCTCGACGCCTTGTGATCACTCGTTTGGGTGGCACCGGCCGCCGAATTGCCGTTTCCGCTCCGCTTGAGCGCTGCGGCCGACTCCTCGGCTGTAGGTGGTCTAACTTGCATCCGCCCGGTTAGGGTCATCAGATCCCCAGCCTTCAAATCCACTTCAGTGACATCCATGGCCCCGTTGAGAGTCTTGACTTTAAAGGATCCTTCGTTGAATGCCACCATCCGGTAGTTATTGAAAACGTCGAAATCCGTGAGTGCCCGCAGCAGATGCAAGCGCTCGCGCAAGCGGATGACATTGTCTCCGTCCACCACGAGTTTGCCCTCAAAACCCAACCCCTCGCTGGTATTGGTGGACCCAAACACCCGGAAGTCCCCTGAGAGGGTCCCATCAATAAAGTTTCGGGCTGCCGCCGGAACCACGTCCTCAATGGTAATCTTGCGCATTTTGAGCGTGCCTTTCACCTCCGGTCGCTCACCGGCCTGCACTCGAAGCCCATCCATGGTGACTTTGCCGGCCCCCTTGCGCATCTCGGCCTTTTCCAGCACCACTCCCTCCCGCGTGCAGTTGGCCACCAACTCGACAATCTCCAGATGGCGCCACCATCCCAGTGACATCGTTCCCCCGTTCAGATGCACCCGCCAGCCGTTGGCCACCCTTTGCAACTTCATGTGGCCACCTACAATCTTGCCGCGCGTGCGTTCCGAGTACCCCCAGCGCAGCGTGGCGTCTTTCACCTCCACCGTCTCCAGTTTTAATTTCCCGAAATCCCTGAACACCGACTCGGCTATCAATCCCGCGCTTTTCTCGTCGTCAGCCCCTGCATTTAACTCCAGATCCAACTGGTTAATCAGCAGCACCCCTGGTTCCCACTCCCCGATCAATCCATTGAACATGCCCATCCGGCACTGGATATTGCGCGCCTCCAGACTCGAAAAAAACGTGTTTTTGCCACCTTTGCTGGCCAATCGCGTCATTTGCATCTTGCCTCGCACCCATCGAAATCCGCCCATTTCAACTTCGCTCGCCCCCAGGCCGGCGCCGATGGACTCCTTGAGCTTCTTCTTAAATCCAGGAGTGCTCGGAAGCCACAGAAAATAGACTGCCAGCCCGATGCCCACCACCCCTAAAAATATCAGCAAACGGGTGGCCATCCGCAGCAAATGAAAGCTCAAGGTGGACTTGGAACCGACTCCAGACATGGAATAGCGGATCTGAAACCAAAACCCCTGGCTCGCCACCCATTGGCTGAGACGTTCGTTGAAGTTGCTTGACGGGTCGGATGCCATACGGAGGTTGATTGCCTGCTGCGCCCCAAGTAACGCTCAGTTTCCAAACCGACGCCAGCTAAAATTCGCCTGTCGGATTTTCCCCTGTCGGGATTTTCCCCTCGCACAATCGCCCGCTTTGCCGTACCACCCCCCGCGTGGACGCCACCGACTATAAAGTACGCCTTGAAATTTTTGAGGGACCGCTCGATCTGCTCCTTTACCTGATCAAAAAGGACGAGGTGGACATCCAGGCCATTTCAATCGAGCGCATCACTCGCCAGTACCTCGATTACATCAACACCTTCAAACTTCTCAATATCGATTTGGCCTCCGAATTCATCGTGATGGCAGCCAACCTCATGTACCTCAAAAGCCGCACCCTCCTGCCACGCGTCGATCAACCCCCGGAAGCCGAGGCCGAGGAGGATGACCCGCGCTGGGACCTGATCCGGCAGCTCATCGAGTACAAAAAATTCAAGGATGCAGCCGGCTTTCTCACATTGCGTGCCATCGAACAGGAGGGGCGATTTGCTCACCAACCAGACGCCCCGCAGCCTACCACCAACGAGCCAGCACCCCTCGCTGAAGTCTCAATCTTCGACCTCATCCGCGCCTTTCAGAATGTTCTCAAGCGCTTTGAGGAAAGCCACGACTTCGGCGATATCATCGACGATCGTTTCACCGTCTCGGACAAAATCGACTTCCTGCTGGAGCAATTCGCTCCGGGGGAAACCAAAAGTTTCGACAACCTTTTCCAATCCGCATCCACCAAGGCTGAGGTCATTGTGACCTTCCTCGCCCTGCTCGAACTCATGAAACTCAATCAGTTCTTGGTTCGCCAAAGCTCATTACTCGGCACTATCGCCATTGAGCGCAGAACCCACAACGCCATCGCTGAGCTGCAAGCATCCTCCGACCCGGCCCTCACAAACGAGTGAGCCGTCAGTTCATCCGGAACACTATCCTCGCCTTGGTCAGGTCATAAGGTGACATTTCCATCTTAACCTTGTCCCCAATCACCAGGCGAATGAAACGCTTGCGCATCTTGCCCGAAATATGCGCCAGCACCTCATGCCCGCTGGCCATCTTAACTCGAAACATCGTTCCCGCCAACACCGCAGATATCACCCCTTCCACTTCCACCGCCTTCTCTTCATCATCCTTCACGGCAGAACGCGACGGCGGCCCGTAGCCACCTCTCGATTTATTTGAGGAACGCCGGGAGGAAAATTTAGGACGAGCTGGCATGGGAAATGGCAAGGAAAAGAACCGGTGGCACAACACGCGCCACCGACTTCGGCAAAATAGACTACAAGGTTCCGCCCGGCAACCCCAAAATCCAATCCAGCTGCAATTCTGTGCTCTCTCCCCCCCAATTATTTGGATTGACGTGTGCGGGGAGTGGCCTTACAGCCTCGTAATCCCGCCCATGAACGCCGCTATCTTCCGACTGCTGTTCTTTCCCCTGCTCTGCTTTGAGTCCGCGTCCGG
>CAIKHZ010000009.1 GCA_903827375.1 Akkermansiaceae bacterium | reverse complement strand
AGTTGCTACAGACAGTCCATCGACGCCCTGCGCCCCCTCATGGCCAGTTACCTTTAGCCCTAACAATGGACAGGGTTCAATGACATGCGCACAGGACGCCCCACCAACACCCACCGCTCCGACTTCGGCAGGCGGCTGCACCAAGCGCGGCTTGCGGCCGGCTTCTCACAATCCCAGATGGCCGGAAGCCTGGGGATTTCCCAACCAGCGTATGCGGCCTGGGAACGCGAGAACGTAGCCTTGCGTCCTGAGCAACTTGCGACGTTGTGCGAGATTTTGAAGGTGAAGATCGAGCAGCTTTTCGAGGACAGTCCGCCTGCCCGCTCAAGCGGTCCGGTTGGCAAGGCCCGCCGGATTTTCGAGAAAGTAAGCCAGCTTCCGCACCGGCAGCAGCAACGCATTTTGGCGACCGTGGAAGACATGGTGTTTGCCCAAGAGGCCAAGGCATAACCCGTTGAAAACCGGATTTGGCGGCAACGCAAAACCGACAGGCACCTCCCACATCCCGGGCCAAAATGATGACTCAGGGGAGGGCGCGTTTCATGCGCCCGGACTTTTCCGGTGCCTCACACGTCAAGGGTGGGGGGCCTCCAGGGGGATCAAAGGGGGGAGTGCCCCCCTTGCCAGTAGTTATCGGGGACCCGATAACGTAGCTGGCCCATTATTGGGTCACCTAAACCCGGCGCTCGCCGTGGTTTTAATGTTCAGGAACTCCAAGCTCAGCCATGCGGGGTTGCGCACTTCGCAAGGTGAAATCCGGGGCGCACTCCTTGATGTGATCGTCGCGGTTCGATCATATTCCCCAATCGTTCTGATATGGTCGATGCTCATCCGCGAGCTTCGCAAAGAACATCGGGTCGCTTGCGGCGAGTTCATCAAGACGCTTGCCACAAGATGGGCAGTACCGAATTCTCATGCTACCCGAAAGCGTGAAGTGTTCAGGCAATGAGGTCGATGGCTGTCCGTTCTTCCCCATCATTGTTTCATCAGCGGCTGTCACCGCTCGCATTTGAAGGGCAAAGCGTAGACCCGCGTCGGTTGCGCATACCAACACAGCAAGGCCGCGTTGACCCGCGTTTTCGATTAGGTTCGTAAATGATTGGCAGCAAAACATATCAACCTCCAGGTGGGCGCACCAAATATTGATTCAAGCTGCCGGATGCGGGCGGCAGCACTCGAATTTCTGGCGTGACAATGCCAGTTGGCAAATGCAGGTCGGTTTTCGGCATGACAAACCCTTCGTCGAGCCACTGGTTGTAAGTACTCCGTGGAACTTGAAACTCATAAAGCTGCCCTCCTGGCCGGTAGTGGCTCAAGTCGCTGCTTAGACTTGTCGAAAGCCCTCGCGTTGATGACACCTGACCACCTCGCAGCGTGCCCTGATGAAAGAGGCTTACGGTGTCCTCAACAATGGGCGCTGTTCCCTTTGCGGCAGGCGGGACCGCATAGGCCAACCTGCCGATTTTATAGAGGGATGCTTCCAAGGCGTTGCCCATTCCCGGTTTCGCCCAGCGCCATGCCGCAGCGGAGACTGTCCCGGCATCCTGCGCAAGCAGCCGGACTCCGCTAAGTGCCACACCGATGTCAGCCATCGGCGATTGCGAACTCAGAGCGGCGGCGGCTGTATCCTGATCCCTGCTCGCACCGTAGAGAAATGCAAGGGTCCCGGCGCCTGTTAGATGTCCTAACACCTCTTCGTTGGCAGCAAGGAATGTGGCACCTCGTACTCCCAAGTAGAGGTAACCCTCGCCTGTTGCCGCCAAAGCCGCAGGCCCGGCAGCGGCTACCGTTGCAATACCCGCAGGCAAAATTGCACCTACCGATCCGCCTATCTCCGTTGCATCAATAAAATCCTTGATCCCGTTCATTTCTCTGGAGACTGCCGCCATTGCCGCGGCCATGCCGGCGTTATGTCTTGCTCCTTCGGACGCAACGTGCCACACGCCGTCTTCCTGATAGAAATTGATTGCCAGTTGCTCGGCGGTTGGCCTTCGTTCCGGTTGGGTGACGTTCCCCCAGCCTACGGCGTTCCAGAGATACTCTAGGCCCGTGCCCTCCCAATCCTGGTAGATCATCGTCGGTATGCCTTTGCGCAATACCGGACCAACCACGACTTCCTCCAGTCCCTGCATATCCACCTTGTTGATCGGGTCTGAATGGCAATAGCTGTAAAGGTTCACGCTTACGCCTTCTCCCAGCGGTTCTCGGCTTAGCCATTGGTTGGTTATGGGATCGAGATAGCACCCGCCGAAGTAATAGAGGCCCATCTCGCTATCGAAATACTTCGTGGCGTAACGGATCGGGATGGCCTGTGCCATCGGGCCGTTGGCGTGAATGAGTTCGCCGAACGGGCCGTAGGCGTATTCCGCGACGAGGTTGCCGTTGCTGTCCGCCAAGGCGATGACATGTCCGCATCCGTCATATAAGGGATAGTAGTCCTTGGTTTGGGTGCCCCGTGTCTCGCGGATGAGCAACAGGCCGCCCGCGCCTCCGGCTCCGCCATGGCTGCCGCTGATGTCCGGTCCCCAGACGTATTTGCGCTCCAGAGTGGTGAGGCCGCTTGGCTGTTGGTGACGCTCGTAGATCATATCCCAGCCGTCCCAGAGAAACGTGATGTGGTCCTGGGCCGTGATTGAGCCGTTCTGATAGGTAGTGACGAATTTCTTGCAGCGTCTGTTTTCGGCATCGTAGTCGCATGTAACGTCATAACCTTGGGGAGTGGTGCTGATGTTATAGTCCTTGGTGCGGGCTCTAACGAGCTTGTTGCGGCCGTCCCAGCCATAGTCCCACAGCGCGGTAGACTGGCGGTTGCCGTCGGCATCATAGGCGAATGTCTCGTTGACCGGGGGTATCCAGACGGCTCCGAATTGTTCGGCCTTGGCGTCGGGGCTGGCCAGTGGATTGTAAACGGCATTGGCTCCGAATGTCCCCTCGCCTTCGCCCGGAAGCATGGCTAGAGTGTGCCACGGAACCCAGCCGCTGGATTGCGTGGAGGGCAAGGTTAGATTAGACGATCCTGTGAGGTTAAAGTCCGGGATTTCGGTGAGATCTCCGCCGGCGAGTCCCGCCCAGACGCGGGCACCGGAGGCCGCAGAAATCCTCAGTGTCTTGGTTTGGCTGTTGATCCAGTCGAAGCTCGGACTGCCGACGACAGAGCTTCCCGCAGTGAGAATGCGTCCTGCCGCGCTGCGCGACCATGTCTGGGTGACGACGGGAGCCGTGGGGTCGGTGGGATGCCACTCGAATCCAGTGATCTGGCGGGCTGCGTTTCTCTTAATCACGATTGTCAGGCCACCGGAGGAGACTTCGGAGATTTCCCCGGAGACGCCGTTGGGAACCCGCGTGGCGCTGTGGATGGTGGTGCCGTTGCGATTGAGGGTGAATCCACAGTCCCGCCCGGAAGTGTCGAGATCCGTAATGAGCTGATTACCGGCGAACCGCCCGGAATTCCAGGTGGTCGCCTTGAGTCGGCCGTTTTGATAGGCTTGGGTGCGGTTGCCGGAGGAGTCGCCAATGGTCCTTAACCGGCCCGCCCGATCATAGCCGTAGCCCTGGGTGGCGGGAGGGATGGTGAACACTCCGGAGACAACCTCGGGCCATGCGGCGGAGGTGAGGTCTTTGGCACCGTCAGTGGAATATCCGTATGTCAGACTGCCACCGGTGGATCTCGCCACGGAGACCTCGTGCGGCAGCCTCCCTGCAAAATAGGAAAACGTCTGACCGGTTCCCGCCGCGTACTGTTTTCCGGTGACCGCACCCGCGGCATGCAAAGAAACCGTCCCTGTCAGGAAGACGGCGAGGAACAGGAAGAATGACGGGACGCGAATCAAGGCGGGGGAGTTATGGCTAAACCGGGCTTGCGCGGGAAGCGGAATCCGTCACGATCCGCGGCGACATCATTCATGCGGTCGCATCCATACCGGATTCTTTATCAGATTGGTTTAACAGGGACAAGCGCCCGAGGCGGGCAAGGCGTTTGGGTGTTGAGTGAGACGTAGGCAATCTTTGCTCCATCAAACAGGTTCATCTTTGGGGAGGACGAAGCGGTAACAGCGGCGAATTTGCAAGTAGCGGCACCGTGAATGCTGCTTTGAGGACTGCCCAAAAATGGAGGGTTCGTAGCCGAGAAGCCGCGTGAACTTCAAATTCCAAATAGGTTGGCACGTCCATCGCT
>CAIKHZ010000008.1 GCA_903827375.1 Akkermansiaceae bacterium | reverse complement strand
GCCGCCGGCCTCGATCATTGCCTTGAGGTATGCAGAAAAAGCCTCGGTGTTGTCCGTCTTGTCGTCGCCCATTGCTCCGTAGTTAAGAACATTGAACACACGTGATTTCACGGTGCCAGCCGTTGAGCTGTCTTTACCGCCTCCATCAACTGCGAAGGCTGCACCCGCTAGAAGCCAGCCACCTATCGTTATCAAAACCATTGTCTTGTGCATTAGAATTCCTTTCATTTGACTGGATAAGCAGTAGTCGCGGGCGAGGAAATCGCATTGACGACTCGCGCTTCAACATACTGTGAAGGGGAGGATAGAACCTGCGGAACTCCTTGGTCTTGATCGGGCCGTTCACAAGCCAGTTCCACGTCTTGTCGCGGTTGGCGCGATAGTCTTGAACCTTTCGCTATTTACTGCCCACCTTGACCGGTATCACCGAGTTCTGAACCGGCAGGATTCCGAGATCTCAGCCCAGCGCCAGTCGCGCTTCACCCACTCGGGCAGTGAGCCATCCAGCCCGGCAAGCTTGTCCCTGAGCTTTTCCTTGCGCTGCGGATCCTTGTTTGAGTCATCCAGAAGTTCAAGCAGTTCCCTAGCGGATGCCGCCTCTGGCCCGAAATAAAAAGAAGCATACTCATCCATCACAGTCTCCACGTTTTTCTGCGGATTCCAGAACCACGACAGCATCATCACACTGGCGATATCGGTGTTCCAGCGTTCGCTGTAGGGCCAGCCGCCCTTCATCAACTCGGGAGAATAATCGTTCATCTCGGTTTGCAGCGACTTCCAGTATTCCTTGTTGACGAGCATCCCCGGGTGGTTGGCCCACATGGAAATGTCCGGAAAAACCATCAGCGGCTGCTTGGCCTCGTTGTAAACTTTCCGGTCTTCGGCGGACATGCGGGCAAACCCGTGATGCGGCGCCAGGCCCACCTCGAAACCGGCGAACCACTTCGGCCGTTCCTTGGTCCAGTCGAGGCTGGCGACCAGCTTTTGCCAGTCCTTGCCGCCGAACGTCGGGTGGTTGACGTGCCAGGTGTCCACCCAGATTTCGGTCTTGGGTGAGGTCTCGTGAATCCGGTCAGCCAGCGGCTTGGCAATGCGCCAGAAACCGCGGGTCGGCCACGGCGTGCAATCCGGACACGAGCATCCGCCCGGATCGGCCGGAAACAAGTTGAAGATGTCTATCTGGGGCAGCGCCTTGAAAACTTGTTCCTGCCAGGCGATCATCTGCTCCACACTCCCCGGTTTGTTAGGACACAGGTAGTGGTCCGGGCAGCCGATGATCGGCTTGATGCGCATTGCTGTTGGCGAAGTATTGTAGGCGTCGTTCATCACCATGAGCAGGCCGGATTTCATGCCCATGCTTTTGGCGGTCGCGTAGAGCCTGCGGTAGATATCCAGCCACGTCTTCGCTTCGGGATCATCGAAGCTCTTGAACATTCCCATCTCGAACCAAAGCGCGATGCCGTTGCACCCCCACAAAGCGAACTCCTCAACATAGCGGTCCACCTGGTCCGGCTTGCCGAAGAAATCCTTGCGCGCCCACAGGTACATGCCGCGATTCGGCATCTGCGGAGTCTCTGCGATATCAAGGGAAGGCACTTCAACCCTTCCTTTCTGATATCGCATCTCGCGCATCAAACGCCCCACCCCGGCCACAACCCCGCTGTCGCTCTGGCCTGCGACATGGATTTCCTTATTCCCCATGTTGACGGTAATGACATATCCGTCAGAACCGAGCGAGGCTACCTCCTTGCGGGTGGCGGCAAACTCCTTGATTCTTTCGTTCGATGCCACCTTGCCGATAACAAGCCGGAACGCGGCCTTATCACCCTGTGCGGCCAGTGCAACGCCGGCGCGATCCTTGATGCGCTCCGCAAGCAATTCCGTTACACGCTTCTCCGCCGGGCTCGGCTTTTCTCCCAGAACCACGGTCAGCTCGGCATTACCGATTGCGAGCACCTGGCTCTTCGAATTCTTGGCTGTCTCTTTGTCACCCGTCTCAGCCGCCATCAAATTCGAACTCAACAAACATATCCCTATCAAAAACGATGTTCTCATACGCAGTTCTCTTTCTATTACTTTTATTTTGTGTCTTGTTTGACAGCACTATCCGTCTGCTGCCTTGATTCTTGCTGATACTTCTTCTTGTTGTTGCAAGGCTTGGCCAGTAGTCCTGCGATATAGGGTACCTCACTCCTTCAGGGGTTCCGGCACCTGCAATCGGGTCCAGTGCTTGCAGATCGCGGCGAGGTCCTTTGGCACCTCTCCCTCGTAATCCTGCAGCACGCCCTGCCACACACCCTTCTCGTCTTTCCACAAGGCGACATCGATACGCTGCGGCAGTTCGATCTTTGTTTTTCCGACCGCGAACCGCTTCAGTCCGCCTGCGGCGAGGGCTTCGAGATTGCCGTCTTTGTCCAGCCGCACGGCCGCCACGCCGACGGCGTCGAAGGCGACCTCGTGGCCGTCCACGTTGAGTGTCTTCTGGATCGGGTCGCCCTTCACGTCTTTCTCACCGGAAGCAAGGATGACCGTGCCATCGAGCAAGCGGCATTGCCCGCTGGGTTTGGGCATCATCGACCCGACAAATCCGCCGCGCATCGTGCAGGGCGTTTGCGGCTCAATGCCCGATGCCTTCAACTGCGCGAGGATGTCTCGCACACATGCGGCGGCGTCTGCCGCTTTCATCTCTTTCGGCAGCGCCGTCTGGACATCGACCGCGCTGCCATCGAAGTCCATGGTCCAGTCACCGATCCGATAGAGCGCGGTCTTGCCCGTGGCGGCCACCTTGCGGAAGAATTCGCCCGCCGATGGCCGCTCATATTGAGGCTGATAGAAAACCACGGCCGCGTAGGTCTGCGGACCATACTGGATACGGCCGTTAGCCGCGAGCTTCAGCGCCCCGGCCGCGATTTCGCTGCTGGGGATCAGGTCGGCATAGTACCCATCCTTCCACAAACTGTCGCAGACCGATACCCCGGCGTCACCCAACCCCTGTCCTGCCCAATTGGCGACACGGGGATGGCTAAACACGACGGCAACAGGGCAATCAATGGGCGCAGTCGAGATGTAGTTCAAGAGTCGGATGCGAGAGTCCGCCCGCAAAAGCGCTCCGCCAACGGACAATAAGCTGGTGGTCAATGTCTCCCCTGGCGATGGCCAGAGCGGATGAAAATTCATCCGGCCGCCGCCCAGGGCATGGCGCCAAAGGTCCTCCTCGTAAGGTTTTACCGAGGATGCGTAGTACATATTGTACCAGAGGGGGCTGTGCCACTTCTTGGCGAGCGCGGTGCGGACACAGAACGGCGTCGATTCATCCGTTTGGGCGAGGTCGCGCTTGACGGCCCACCAGTCCAAACCATTCTTGAAGACCTCCAAAGTACCGGGATACGGATACCAAGTGGGGTGCGTGCCGACCATGGCGTCCTTGCCGAAGACTTCCTTGATCGCATAGTAATACTTTGTTTCGATCTCGGCGTTGCGCTGCCAGTACATTTCCATGTAATGATTCATGGCGGCGGCCCGTTCGCCATCCCGTCCCTTTTCGCCCTTGCTCATCAGGAGAAGATCGCGGAGCAGGTCGTGTCCTGGCCGTCGTCTGGCATATTCCTCCGCCACGAACTTCGAGAACCAAAGATCTGCGGGGGCCGAGACGCCGCCCGATGGGCAGAATCCCCACTCGTCCTTGCACACACCGGCCAGCGGCACGTCGGCATACTGTTGAAGCACTTGCATCTCGAAATCGGGGAGGTGCGGCGCGAAGATATCAGGCTCGAAGAGGTTGAACATCGCCATCACGCAGGCCGTGCGGCCCTTGTCCTGTGCCGCGCAAGGGATCGTCACCTTTACTCCCCGAGCATCAGCCTGATCAACCTTGCAACGGCCGGTGATATCCTCGACCGATTGGATACCCTGTGGGCCGGCGGGAGCATAGGAATAGACTCGCAACAATCGCCCCGCCACCGAATCGAATCCTTTCGCATAGAAGCCGTAGGTGCCGCCGTTTAGGGGGTCAACGGCCAGGCTGACCTCGCCGGCATCTTTTAGTGCCACGTCGCGCAAGCGAACGATCCCTTGTAGTTCGTCGGGATACTTCTCAGCGAACGCGGGACGCGCAAATGGCGCGTCCAACTCCATGACGATGCCCATGCCGAGGCTGCGGGCGTACTCGGCTGCGGCCTTGAACTGGGCATGGACTTTCGGATCCGTCACCTCGACGGGATAGCGGATACTGGTCGTCAGTAGTTTAAAGGCGGAATGCTTCGCGTGCAGGTCGAGGAACCGCTTGTAGCCTTCCGGCTTAAACTCCTCGGCCATCGGGAACCAACAGCCGATGCCCGGCCACGAGGTCTTGATGGCGTTGTGTTCCTGACCTGACAACTCGACTTGCAGCGACCGGTACGCTGCGGCATCCGCCGCGGCCGATGACTCCCCGCAAACCCGCGATGCGGCCATCAGAATCGCCACAACGGATAACATGTTCCTAACTTTTTTCATTGCCTGTTTCATTTCTTCTTCCCTTCAATCGTTGCTTGTTTGTTTCAATCAGTCTCTAACAGTCATTTGCCGGCATCGTCTCGTGCAGGCTCTTCAATTCCCCTCGACGACCCGGTACTTCATATCGGCAATGCATTCAGACTCACGGCGGGCCGTCCTGGAGAATGGCGTTTTGGATGGTGTAAAGTCCGCCCTGCCAGCCATAGAATTTGAAACGTTGCGGTTCGTCGAGAAGTTGTTTTTGTGCAGGATCGGTGATGGTGACAGGGCCAAGACAGAAGCCATCCACCGTCGCGGAAATCATGTAGTTGTCGCGCTGCAGGGCCAGTTTGTAAGTTGTCCCAGCCGTCCACTTCGGGCTGCCGTAGGGAGTGAGACCGATGGCCGCGCCATCTAGCGGATACCAAACCAGGCGGGAGCCCTGCGGCGAGACCTCCACCGCAAAGCCTCCGCGATAGAGCGGCCGGGCGGAAGGTGACAAAAACAGATAGGCCCACGCCTGCCCGCCCCTTCCTGTGATGTCGGCCCTGAGTCCGCATTTCTTCCCCAGTGCGTACTCGATCACGGGAGCGACTTCGGTGAAGCCGGGGATACGCGACACGCCAAAACGGAAACTGTTCCCTAGCCGTTTCTCCCAGGGGACATGACAGGCGAGGATCGAGTTGCGCTTTTCACTCATGCTATAGACGATCGAAGAGGCCCAGAGTTCGTCACCCACCAGAGAGAGGCTCCACGAATCGGCACTAGCGCCACCATCCACGACCGGATGCGATCCATCGTTGAATCCCCAGGAACCGGGCGCGACACGCCAGTTTTGCGGGTTCAGCGGATCCGCCAGATCGAATTCATGCAAGCGTTGGATCGCTGTGACGTCGTTGATCCCCGGGATTTGCCAGCCACCCAGATAGCCCTTTCCGTCGCGGATGAATCCGCCGGAGCCTTCCTCCTGGTTGCGAACAAGGATTGGGGCCTCCACAAGGTTCTTGTGCGACATGGGCGAGCCGAGCTGGCTCACGATCGCTCCCCGAATCTTGATGTCGTTCTCCCCGTGATCCCAGCACAACAGGTAGTCACGGGTTTGGGACCGGGGATACACCCGAACACATACGATGCGCCCCTCGCTACGAGGGAATTTCTCCCAGAGCGGCAGAGCGTCGCCCCAGGGTCCGGCAAAGCTCTTGGTTTTCGAGCGGCGGACGTAGCCCCACGAGTTCTGCCAATCGCTAAAACCATTGGTGCCATCAGCAACCCCATAGGCCAGACAGGGCGTACCGTCCATGTCCAGAAAGGCAAACGGATCGCCAGCGTATGTGGTTTGCGGAGGACAATCGACGACAAGCCCGACCGGCTCCCACGGTTTGCCAAGCGGCTTCTTGAATCCAAAAATACGCGCAAACGAGCCGGCCCTGCCCCCGCCATATTGCTCGTCCACGGAATAAAACGAGGTGAATTGCCAGAGCGTGCCGTCGGGATCGCCGACGACGGTGGAATTGTTTTGTGCGGCGCACATTGGATCGAACTTCTTTTCCGTGCCGGTACCCACGACCTCTCTATCACTCCATGCAATCCTGGAAACCGGCCCCGCGGCTTTGGTCTGCCGGAATGGCTCGCGCATGTCTGCTAGATTCCATGCGCCTTGGAACTGCAGTCCTGCCGTGACCCCGCCGGTCATCGCTCCGGAGGAAGTGATTTCCAGGTCCAACTTGTCCCCGGCTATCAGCGCGAGCGGCTCGGCCAGCGCGATGCGGTATTCCTGGGCAACGTCAAGGGGCGGGAAGACGCGTCCGTTTTGGCGCGTGTACTCATTGAGTGGAGTGCCATAGACAGGGATTGTGACGCACTCCTGACGCAACGCGCCGTTGACCCTCAACCCCACAACGGTGGGAGCGTCGACCGGTCCCACACAATTGGAAAGCCGCGCATAACAGCCGGATAGTATTTCATTGCCTTGCGCCTCGAAACGGCTGATCACATTGGACTCCCGTGATTTCACAGTGCCGGCACTTGAGCTTGCTTCCTCCCGCCCATCAGCAGCGACGGCTGCGCCCGCCACAAGCCAGCCACCTATCGTCATCAAAGCCATCGTCTTCTGCATGGAATCTTCTCGCTTGCCTCCCAACACATTCCTAACACGTTTCATTGCCTGTTTCATTTGTTTAAACTTTTTCCTTATGGATACCCTATTCTGCCTGTTACTTGTTGCCGACGGGGACGGAGCCGATCCTCCGGGCCCGGATTGAGGCGCCGCCGTTGCGGGTGAACTTCTCGACCGCGCCCACATTCCCCTCGACGACCCAGTAGTTGATGTCAGCGATTCCGAGGTTGTCCGGGTCATTGATATCATAAGCCGTTGCCTGCCATTTGTTGTTGCTGTCGGTCTGCCCCGGACCGGCAATCTCGATATCGAGTTGTTCGATTGAAAAGCCGTGCTTGCCCGTCACCGCGATTGCGTGAGTGCAACGCTGCGCACACACCCGGCCAAAGCGGGAGGCGTGGGCGGCGAACACAAATTCCAAGCCGTTGATGTTGGAACCCAGGATGATATTGTCGCCGTCGGTGTGTTCGTTGACCACGATTCCGGTGTGGTAGCCGGTGACGGCCACGTTGCGCAGGATGGTCAGAGCCGCGTTATTGCAGGCCGGCGTGATCAGGCCCTTGGTGTCGCGGGTCGGCTTGGAGGCCTGCACGTTATAGACGCCGGTATTGATGAAGACGTTCTCTAACTTGCATTGAAGGGCGTGCCGCAGGTCAATTCCGTCCCTGTCCGGGTTATCGCAGGTCCGCACATCAAGGTTGCGGAGGACCACATGGACGGCGGAAAATGCGCCAAAGACGGAGTTGGGCGAGGGACTGGCCGAGATGACCGCGGCACACGGAGTCGCCAGGCTTTTGATGATGGTGCCGTTCTGCTGCAGAGGAAAGGCCCCGACCGTTCCCCAGACCGTGGCCGGCTCGCTTTCGCCGATGATCTCAATGGTGATCCAACTCGGGAGAGGCCTGGAAACCGGCGGGATGGTGATCTGGCCTCGATAGACGCCGTCCGGCAGAACCATTTTCCCGCCGCCGGCCGCGACCACTGCCTTGAGGCATGCCGAAAACGCCTCGGTGTTGTCCGTTTTGTCATCACCCACCGCTCCATAGTTAAGAGCATTGAACTCCCGCGATTTCGCAGTGCTGGTTCCCGCGCTGGACCAACCCGTGGCCGGATCGCTGTTGATCGCATTGGCGGGAGCTGACTCGCCGTTGACGGTGGACGACGCCTGCGGGTTCGCCCGGGACAGGGGTGGAGGGGGCACGAGGGTCGCGCCCTCCGTATCCAGCACCCAGTTCTCATACCACTTCATTTCTTCGATCAAATTATCCTTGGTGAATTTCAAGGGCAGCCAGATCGAAGTGGCATTGGCCCACAACCCGCCTAACTGGGTTTTCCAGCGATGTCCTATGAAGACATACGCAGTGCCCTTGGGACCCGTGACGTCCAGCCCCTGAAATGTCTGTGATTTGAAGGTTTTCGTGCCAACAGGAGCAATGTAGCCCTTGTCCGTCCACGGCCCCAAGGGGCTTGACGCGGTTAGATAAAAATTGTCGTCCACATCATACGCAACCAGGCCAGACCCAAGTAGAAAATACGTTCCGTTGCGTTTGATCATCCAGAAACCTTCCATGACCTTGCTGGTGTTGCACAGGGTAGAAGGTACGATGTCGTAATAATCATCGGTGAGTTGGTAAATGTAGGCGAAACGCTGCGGGATCTCGCCTTGGTACTTGTTGTAGATCAGGTACGCCTTGCCATCGGTGTCCGGGTACATCAACAGGTCCCCGGGGCCACCGAGAACAGCCGACATGGGCTTCTTGTACGTGAAGGGACCGATGGGACTGGGGCTGGTGTAAACGTGGATTTTATCCCCGTATTCCTCGCCGTAGCCCACGTATTCCTTGTTCTTCGCGTTGTAGAGCACATTCCAAAGCGGTATGCCGCGCATCTCGACTGGATATTTGGCCCGGAAGATCCAGGTCTTCAAATCCGTGGACGAATAACACGTCGCAGCGAATACGTCCTTTTCTCGAATGGTAAAACCGTAAGCGTACCAGGTGTCTCCGAACTTGGAAATATGCGGTTCCAGACAGTCGTAGATCGGTTCACCCTTCTCGTTCCGCATGGCCGCTTCGGTCGTGATGGGCACGAGCGAAGACTTCGCCTCTTCTGCGGAGAGCCTGCCGGGGAAGCCAACCATAAGGTCAGCGGCGGAACTGAGCGAGGCCGATAGGCCCAGGGCAAGCAGAGCCGCCCCGAAGACTTTATTGACGGCTAACCGATGCGTATTGTTTGTCTTCATTTCTCTCCTTTGATTGGTTTCCGGCAACCGATAATCTTCCTTCTGATTTCATTTCACCCGCTCAAACACGAGCACCCAATCCTGCGGGGACGGAACGTTCTTCTTGAAGCTCACCGGCTTTGCATCCTTATCATCAGCTTTCGCCATGGCTTTAATCGTTCCCTGATCAAACTTCCGGCCGGTGGCCGGATCGAAGTAGTACACATGCCAATCGACATCCGGCTCAAGATCCTTCACCTCCGGGCCGTCCCAGTTATAGATATTGCGCCGTGGCAGATAGACAAACCGCACTTCGCCCGGAATGCCGGCGGCGAAGCAGCCCGGTGCCCATTCGGGATGCGGTTCAAACCGCGCCCACGGATATTGTTCTAGCAGTTTCTTGCCAAGCCCGAGCTGGGTCGATCCGGGATAGTTCATCCCCTCCTTCCAGGTTGTCCAGTCGTAGGGCTGGCGGTCCCACGCGCCCCAATTCCCATGATCGCCTTCCACGCCTGCGTGCCAGATTCCCGCCGCGCCATAAGTGTGCCCGGCCGCGCCGCTCAACAGGTTCCGCCAGAAAACATGCCGCTGGACAGTCCCGAACCCTTGCTGCATGTGCCCCTCATAACACGTTTCACCGACCAGCACAGGCATGGCGGGCTTCTTCGCGCAGGCCGAGGTGACAATGGCAAGCGTCCCGTTCGCAACGGCTTGTCCTTCATCGTGATTTCCACCGACCATATCATAGTCGATCAGACATAGATCGCCCGCCGCGCCGCGCCGCCCATTCCCGGTGTGACAGGAAAGCGGATGCTTGTACGGGTCGATCTCTCTAACGTATTTGGCGATATCGGCCCACGGCCCCTGCCCCCACTTGGTCTCATCCGCGATCTCGCCCGCGAGGATCCAGATCACCGGATAGGCGCCATAACGTGCGATCAGATAACGCCAGTGCCGCTTGATATTAACAGCCCCGAATGCCTCCATGCTGTTGCAGTCACCACGTCCCCATGCTCCGACAATCGCCGGAACGATGCCTGAGTCCACGAGGTGCTTGAACCTCCTGTCCGCATAATCAAAATACTTCGGATTGAGCACACTCATATCCTTCGCCAGGTAAGGTTGCCCGCCTTCATTTTCCCAGCTCGGCGCGAAGAAACCTACATCGGGATAAGGCCCGCAGATGATCTGCACCACGGAAAATCCTTTCGTCTTCCTGTCGGCGGTCAGCTCCTGAAAACCTTCCCAGGTCATGCGCTTGCACAGACATTTCCACCAGGTGTCTCCCAGCCACAGAAACGGAGTGCCGTCAGCATGCTCAAAATATCCCTTGCCTGAGGTCGCCTGCACAAAGCCGTGCTGGAGCAATGGATTGGCGCCCGTGTAGGCTGCGACCAAGAGTGTTTGCTCTTTTCCGTTGAGTTCGGCATTGGCCTTGTCGGTGCATTCGACGTGATACTGGTAATCGCCTTCGAGCGGAGGCGCGAAGCGAACCGTCCACTTGCCGCCCCCGGCCCAGTAGGCCGGAACTTTCCATTGCTTTTCGGCCTTTTGAAACACGACGATGACCTCCACATTCGTAAAAGGATTGTCGTATTGTTTCGTAGTTTCAAATGAGGTTTCAAAAACGCTCCATTGCTGGGCAGCTCCAGCCCCGTAAGTTACGGACGGCATCAGCGCACCCAGGGCCAGCATTACAATAGTTAGGTTTCTCATAGGTTTAGTTTCCAATTCTCTCTGATGGTGTAGGTAGTCGTGCCGATACTGGGAGCGGCATTCTTCTCCAAGGTCCGGTCATGACAGGAGATGGTGGTGGTTTCAGCGTGGAGTAGATCATGGCGTGCGCGGCTACTTCGAGGTCCGCTTTCCGGTGAAGACGTTCTCAATGTTCAGGGTGTCTTTGCCCGTCAACGTGTGGACGTGTTGCCCCCCCACAAGAACCGTGCGCTCATCGGTTACGGTGAAGGTCTTTTTCCAGCTGATTTGGTCGCCGTCTTTGAGGATGCACCAGCCGTCCTTCGTAAACTCACGCGTGTAGTTTCTGCCGGCATGTTGGTAGGACCACGTTCCGAGGATGGATGGCTCCAGAAGGGCCAGTATCCCGGGATTACTTCTTGTCGTTCCTGACTTATTGGAGACAACGCAGCGATACGCACTGCCGATATCCCACAGCGTCGTGGCCGGTGTGGTATAGCTCGGGGAGGTTGCTCCGAGGATATCAGCCCGGTTCTTCTGCCACTGGTAACTGAGGTCCGCGCCGGAGGCCGACACAGTAAAGGTGGCCGTCGCGGCCAGCACTACCGCTGTTTCCACTGGATGCGTGGTTATGACCGGCGAACCGGCGGGAGCCGGTCTGCATTCAGCGCGCGTGATGTTATAGGTCACTCCGGCAGTCGTGCGGAAAGTAAACTCTTCCTCGTTTTGAACGGTCGGAACCGGTTGCTGATTGTCCGCACGGGTCACGGTAATGCACGCCCCCTCGAACGGGCTTTGCACCGTGCAGGTGTTGCCCTTTTCGCTGAATATCCGCACTGAATCCACCACCTGCCCCGCAGCACGATATTTCGCCTCGACAAGGAACGCTCCCATTGCCCGCAGTCTCTTGAACTGAGCGTCGACGGCTTTATCCCAGTTGGGGAAAATCCTTATGACGCCGTCATGGCTCTGCAACAGCATGTTATTGATGGCTTCAATGATTCCCGCGGTCTCAATACCGCCTCCCTCCTTTTGGGATACGATGCCGTTCGGTTCCGGTCTCCAGCCCTTGATAGCCTTGATTACACGATCCGGGCGGTAGCCGGCCCTGACGGCCATGACGAACATCATTCCGAAGTCATTGCCATTTTGCCAACCACACCATCGCTGAGGGTGAAACATATTGCCCTTATCCAGCGTGTTGCAGGTGGCTATCTTGTATGCCGGCAATGTCGAGTGGCTGATGTTGTCAAATGTCGTTGTGAACATGATGCCGGTATTCCTGGCACCTCCCTGAAAATGCAAGGCTTCCATCACGTCGTGGATTGAGTCCGGCCTGAAAGTGACCGTATTCCCCCATGCCTGGAGCTGATACTTGCTCATATTGTCAAGGATATCCTGCCAATGGGCTCTGCGGTCGGCGTCTCGCCCGAGTTCCATGCTTGCGGCTATGATCTCCCGGTACAGGAATCTTATGGCGCCAAGACTGAACATGTCGTTTTTCGTAAACCAGTCCGCCCCTTCGTGGACTGAACCGTACACGTCGTATCGCCCGTTTACCGGCTTCCCGATGTAATCGTCAAAGAAATCCGCGACTTCCCGCATTAACGGATAACAGGTGTCGGCCAGGAACGCGCGGTCTTGTCCATACTTCCACTTCCATACGATCGGCAAAATGCCGAATACCGCGTTGGTGGCCATGCAGCAATCCTCCTCCTCACATGAACCGCCCCGGGCTGATGGTGTCCCGTGGGAGGTGAACGAGCCTTCGAACTCAACGCCCCTGCAATTCACGGGCATATGGGCTGCGATTTGAGGCGAGACCCACCTGTTGAAGACCCTCTTTCGGCCTGTGGTTTCTGAGTAATATTTTATTGTTTCAATATAGGGATCGACCAGGTTGACGTGATTGGCTGAAAAGGTGCCGTAATAGGGATTTTGCGCGTTGTAGTTCATCCCCAGATTGCTGAACCACATCATATCGTCAGAGCGGTTCCACGGGCCCCAGTGGCCGGGCGCTTTGCCGGGGCCGTTATCGCTGCCGCTGCGTGCGCAGGAGCCGATCATATACAGATGGTTATACCAGTATTTCTGAACGTCATCGCCCAGCTTGATATAGGACCGGAGCCAAAACTCCTTCCACCATGCTTTGTTCTGGGCGTATATCTCAGCAACGCTGGCGTCTGTAATGTCCCGTACCGTGGCCTGTACGGAAGCGAGCGGCGAGGCCGCGTTTTTGGTATGTTCGGCCTGGAGGAAGAGTTTTACGGTTGCACCGTTTGCAGGCAGGGTAAAGGCAAGCCTGGAATACGTGCTGTTGTCAGTTGTATGCACGGTCGTTGCGCCCAATACTTTTGCCGCCACCGCGCCTTTTACATAAAAAGGTGCGCCCTCCGCGTTGGGCTCCTTGGTGACCCATGCCACCGAGCCCGCCGTGCCCGCGCTTTTGGCGACATACGCATTGCCGATGACCGAAAGGGTTGCCTGAAGCGGAACATTGTTGCCGCTGTTCGTGGACAATTCTATGACCAAGGCGTTGCTGGAAGCGGATAGATAGGCCTTTGTCTGAACTGCAGAACCCGCCATGGTGCAATCGGCCCTGACTTCGGCGTTTTTCATGTCCTGGGTGACGCTGTAGGCGTTTCCCGATTCGTCACCCGCTGATTTCTCTATAGTTAATATGGCGAGATTCAGAATATGCTGTGTATACTGCCCAGCGGCCACGTCGTTCCCGGCGTGAAACCCATTTTTTCCCAGGTAATATTTCAGGGAATGGATCGTTCCGCCCAGATGGGCTCCGAAATCTCCGTTGCCCAAGTACCCGCCACTCATCAGGGTTCTGCAGGTGGCGTCAGCCCAGGGTTCGGTGTAGGTGGACGAGGAAGAATCCAACAGAGCGGAAATCGTCTCCCAATCAGCCTCATTCAGAGCCAAACCACGTTCCCCAGATGAAAGCGCAGGCAGCAGGCCATTTTCTATTGCTGCGCCGGCAGTGCCCGGCGCGAGACAAAGTGCGGTAGACGCTTGCCCGGCGAGCTTTATGAAACTTCTTCTTTGCATCTGTGTCATTAATAGATTCCTCCGATTATCAGTTTGTTTTTGCCGGCTGCTCATCCAGTACAAACATCCAGCCGCAGCCGGGATCCACCGGGATCTCAGCGTCTGGCGCGAACTCCCCCGCAGGCTGGAAGCGTTCGCAGGCGGACGCATGGAGACGGCTCTTTGCCGGATCGAGTCCCAGCGCCTTCCAATCAACCGTGAGTTTGACGTTGACCCGCGCCTTGGCCCAACTGGCGACGGTGATCAAGGCCTTGCCTTTCTTGACATAGATGGTGGCCAGGACATCGGGATTGTCGGTCTTCACCGGGCAGGCGGCATCCCAATAGCCGATCATTTTGGAATCGGCGATGCCGAACGCATCCCAGATTTTCCAGACATTGGTTGGATCACAAACGGCGTCTCCTGTCTTCCAGCGCAGTCTCGACGTCATGCCATAGAGGACACCCCGCCATTGATTGCCACCGTTCGCCAGCATTTCGCCCATGACTCCGAAGGGGATTCCGGAGGCTTGCACCAGCCACTGGTCGGGGCTCATGCCATTGTAGTCGAAGCCTTCGCCGAACCACGTGCGGTCGACATACGGCATGAACTCGAGATACTGGTTGGCCGGGCCGACCGAGAAGCCGGTATTGGAATGGAGATCGATCATGCAGCCTGGCCGTTCACGCTCCATGATCCGGCGCATCCGCTGCAGGATGTGCCGGTCGTAGGAGACGTCGTCGAGATAGAGGCCGTCGAGATAGAGGCCGTCGATACCGAGGTTCTTCACCATCCAGCCGAGTCCCTCGACATAGTAGTTGTACCAACGCGATACGCCGCTGTTGACAAACGCGGCATCGGCGCTGCCGTCTGGGAACGGCGAATACCAGGCCGGGCTGTAGCCGGTGACCAGATGTTCGCGCAT
>CAIKHZ010000007.1 GCA_903827375.1 Akkermansiaceae bacterium | reverse complement strand
TGGCACCTTCCTAACACCCAACCAGCAATCATTCGCAAGTATTCATGCCACCCGCTCGCCAGCAGATGCCTGAGACCAGCCAAGATGCCACCGGCGACGCGCCCCAGCACCACAACCTGCAAGGCCGCCACTTCACGGCTCTGGACGGATTTCGCGGAATGGCGGTGCTGATGGTGATGCTGAGTCACTTCATCAAGACCGGCGAGGTGATCGGTGATCAGCAACCGCTGCACTTGCTGTTGCGCGGCGGATTTGTCGGAGTGGATATGTTCTTTGTGCTGTCCGGCTTCTTGATCACCGGCATCCTGTTGGACTCTCCTAAATGCGGGCCGCGCTACTTCAAAACATTCTACATGCGCCGCTTTCTGCGGATCTTTCCCTTGTACTATGGCGTGCTGGCAATCGCCTTCGGCTTCTTCCGCCACTCCGGCGGTGACTCGCCGTGGTGGTTTGTTGCGTTCGCCTCCAACCTCGGCGACGCCTATTACGGCCGCTGGCTGCATGCCACCGACGGGGTGTCCATCGCGCACTTCTGGTCGCTCGCCGTGGAAGAACAGTTCTATCTGATATGGCCGCTGCTGGTGTATCTGCTGCCGACCCGCCGCCTGGTGATGGTCAGCCTGGCGCTACTCATCATCGCTCCGCTCAGCGGTGTGATGTTCTTTGTGGCAAATAACGGCCTCGGGAGTTATGTGTTCACGTTGAACCGGTTTCACACATTGGGCATGGGAGCCCTGCTTGCCGTGGCGTTGCGCCATCCGAAGTACTGGCAACACTGCCAGGCTTGGGCACTTCCGCTTGCCATGCTCACCGGGCTGCTGACCACAGTTGGCATCATGTATGCACCTCGCTCCGGTTTTTGCAGCGCCGCCCCGGCGCTATGGGCACCTTACCTGTGGGGCAGCGTGCTGCTGCTCAGCTTGCGGCCCGGGGGTTGGCTGGCGCGTGGTTTCGCTTTGCGGTGGTTGGTGTTTATTGGCAGGATCAGCTTCGGACTCTATGTCTATCACTCGTTCTTTGAAATCTGGGCTCGCCAACATATCTATGAGGAATGGCTGGTGCCTGCGATGGCTGGCGGGAGAGGCCCCGCGTTGCTGGTGTTCCTACCAATTGCCTACGGCTTGTCCATCGCCCTGGCCTATCTGAGCTGGCGGCTCTTTGAAAAACCCATCCTCGCCTTCAACCGCTATTTCCAATACCGCTAGCGAAGCTCCATGCGGTTGACGTTTGCGGATCGCCGCATGGGTTTCAGCGAGGTACTCGGCCTCGGCTCCGGTGTTGGTGTCGGTGTTGATGTGTGAATGGCCACCCTCTGATCTTGTTTTCGATGCCGCCTTCCGCGAGGAAGAGAATCGCGGCACGCTCTGCCCGTCGGCCGTAAAACCCAGTGCCGTCGCAGCAGGGCATGGTTCCAAGAGCACACCCATATGGGCTATTTGTACGCAGCAGGTGGCTTCGGGGCTACGCCGAGTTTCTCGTAGTCGAAACCGCTCTCCAGCGGTTGGTAGGTGCCGACGATCTCGACGCTGCGGGTGGCAGAGATGGCCGCTTCCATGCCCATTGCCCAATAGGCGGCATTGATGATGAGCCGCCGCAAATCAGCGCATTCAAGGTCGCTGCCGCTCGCCATCGTGGACTGGAACACCCGACTGAGCTTGCCCTCACTGGTGCGCCAGTTTTTGAACCACGCCACTGGCAGCGGCTCCAATTTGGGATTCACAGCATCGTCGTGGTGCCGTCCCATCAGGGGTTGGCCCCAGACCAGGGCGGTGCAACCGGCGGGCAGACTGGTTCCCTGCTTGTAGGTCCGGTAAACATCCGAGTTTCCCCAAATGTCGCTGACGCCAGTTAGAATGGGATGCTCTTTCTGTTCGGCGACCAGAATGCCTCGCGTGGAGTCCTCGTGCCAACGCCCATGATGCCCCATGAAGGCACCACCAAGCACATCGTTGCCCCAATCCACATTCTTGCCATCGATCTTGTAGGGGAGCGCTGCCTGAAAGCCATGGTTGGCGGTTCGCAGGGCAATGATGGGCTTGCCGGAATCAATGTAGCGCACGATGAGTTCACGCTCGCTCATCGGCAGCGTCAGTAGCCGTGGAAAAAAGATCACCAGATCCGCGCCTGCGAGCTGCTCAAGACCCGGAATGTGGTGTTGCTTGAACTCCTTGCCCTTCTCCGGGTAAACCGGCATGGTCGGATCCACCTCGCCCTTGTCGTTGACCGCAAACAGCACTGTGCAGTCAAACCCGTGTCGCTTGCTCAAAATCTTTGCCATCATCGGCATCGATTGCTCACTGCGATATTCCTGGTCGGCCGCTATCAGCACGATCCGCTTGCCTTTGCCAGGCCCGTCTCCCCCGCCGTAGCTCAGCCACTGCGGGCTGTCCTCGGCGTGGACAAGCCCATGACTTAAAATAGCAATGAAAGCGATCTTGGGTAACAATGAATGGAAAAAATCAGACATGGTTTGGTTCATTTTGCGTTCCTAGTTGTGAGGTATCTCGTTCACCGTGTAATAGGCCTTGCTGTGGACCAGATGCTGGCCTTCCGTGGAGGTCAATTTGGCGAGATCGAATGCGTGTATGTGATCTCCAACGATTTCTTTGAGCTGCACGTACACTGATAGCCCGTCGGCCGATGCTTCCACCCGGGTGACCTCGGCGCTCGTCTGGTCCACTTCCGGACTGCCATAGCCGGCCTGATAAATATGGGTGAAAGTCCTGATGTCGTAAGCATCGGACTTGGAGGCCACCTGCCTGTCCAACGGCTTGGTGAAGGTGATCAAAAAACCATCCTTCTTGATATTGATCTCTCTAATCTCAAAGGGCGTGATGCCATTCCAATCGATGCGCTGGATGGCAAATGGCGAGGCACCGCGCACAGGCCATTGGCTGTTCGTGGTGAATCCTCCGGCGATGAGTTGGCCCTTGGGCGAGAATTCGACGTTCATGATGCCGGTGGCCAAGCCCTCGCGAAAAGGATAACAGGCACCTTGCCACACGCCGTTGATTTGTTCGGTGGTCGCCCGCATGATGATGCTCAGTGTGTAGTCTCCCAGGAATAACTGATTGTCGAAGGGACCGAATTTACCGCCCGTTTGATTGAGCCGAAAGCCCGAGATTGAGCGGCCCATTTTGATATACGGGAAGCATACGGCTGGCGGGACGAGTTCCTTAACCCGTTTTCTTTCCAGTCCCATCCGCGAATTACTGTTGGGTTCCACTGCCGGGGTGGTCATGCCCGGCACGAATGGATACCAATTGTAGCTCGCAGGATGTCCAAGGAAGGCTCCCTGTTTGAGATGCTTCAACGAACAGCAACCGTTCCACGGCCCCTGGCTCTCGATGGCAAACATCACGCCCTCCGAGTTGGGCCCGACCCCGGCCGGACTGCGCAACCCGCTGCACACAGGTAGCATTTTCCCGTCAGGGGTGACTTTCACCGCCCATCCCCGCAGCAGGTTGTGCGATGCATACGAACCGCTCAATCCCAGCGCCACCCAGATATTGCCCTCGGCATCGTGCTTGGAGCCAAAGGCAAATTCGTGGCCCTCGGCGTAGCCCCAGTTGTTGGTTAGAGTGTCAAACCGATCGGCGACGTCATCCCCATCAGTGTCAGAGATGCGGGTCACTTCTCCCCAAGTGGTGGCAGTCATCGCACCATCTCTCCATGATAGCGCAAAAATTTCATCCTGACCGCTGGCAAACAGGTGATACTGCGGATTGGGTGGCGAATCAAAGGCACCTCTGACAAAATAAATATCACCTCGTCTGGTGCCCACCGCCAACCGCCCATCTGGAAGAATCTCAAAGCTGCCAGGCATCATTGGGACAGCGCTCGGAATCGGAATGCTGACAATTGGATAGTAATTCGATTCCTCCTGTGCAGTCCCCCACATTGCGCCGAGGTCATCCGCCGAACAGGCCAAGTGTGTGTAGGCAATGGCGGCAACGGCCATCAGGTATGGTGAGCTTACCATTGGTAGTCGAGGGTGAGGGTGGAGTGTCCCCGGGGCGGGGTGAGAGGGATCAATACTTCGCCGAGATTGCCTTCACGCAGCAGTCCATTGTGCTCGCTGGTGATGCGAAGTTGGAGTTGATCGATGGTGAATTCTCGCTCTGTGCGGCGGCTGATCTTCTTGCCGGCGGCCGCGCGAAAATAGAATGGCACCGGCTCTGTCGGGCAGTCGAACGTTAGAGTGCGCTTGAAATAGGCGTTGCCCTTATCGTCACGAACATCCTCGAAGAAGTCTTCCACAGCGATGTCGCCATAGTGATAAAGAAAAGTCGGTCTGCGCGTCGCATCCAGATGATAGCCGCGGAACTGATAACCCTGATCCTGCGGGAACAGGTAGTTGGTCTTGCCCTTGTAGGGCCAATTGTCCTCGAGGGTTTTGAGGCGGTGGAAAGGGATGCCTTGCGGAAAGGCAAATGTGTCAGTGCCCCGCGGATGAAACGATCCGATGTCCACGTTGGCGAATTCGCCCTTCCAGAGTTGGCGCAGTGCCATTTCGTCTGAATCAAACGCCAGGCTGATCCGGCTGGGATAGCCCACGCCGATTCCACGATAGCCGACGGGACAGTGGCCGCGGCAAACCTCCGTCACATCGCTGACGCTCAGTTCGTTTGATTGGCGGGACAAACCGGCGGGTTTCTTCGCCTGGGCTCCACCCTCCAGATAGATCCAGATCGCCTCGATCTGTTGCGCGGCATCGCCGCCAAGAATGTTAGGCCTGACCGATTGGCCGCCGGGCCAATAGCCCGGCATGATCACCGTGGGGTGAAATCGCGAGGGTTGCCTGAGGTACAGGTTGAACCAGTTTTTCTTAAGGCGCTCGGACACCCGGGCAATGTCGGGAGCGGCCAATTCTCCGCTTTTTCGGCCGTTGAATTCATGGCAGGCGATGCAACTCAGGCCACTCGTTCCAACCATCTCACAACCGGCATCTTTGGATTCCTTCACGTTGGCCACCTCGGGGATGGCCACCGTCTCAAGCTCATCCACCTTGCCGAATAGTTCCACCAGATTGCCAACATTGGCTTCGCCAAACTGCGGCATGCTCACCTCCAGATACTGGCGCTGGCGTTTACCGTGGAACAAGACCTCGCTGATCCATTGGGGCTGCAGTTTCGCTCCGACGTCAGTCAAGGGCGGTGGCAGGCGGCCCTGATCGCCCAATCCCGGTTGGGTTCCTGTGAAAAGCGCGTTGCGCTCCGGCGCGATGCCTCCCAAGCCGCTGCGCTCGTGACAGGCGGTGCAGTTGAACGTCGCGAGTGTCTTGTCCAGTCGTTGTTTGTCACTGAGTTGAAGGTGCCCGGCATCGGGCAGTGCCTTGCGGATCCATTCAAGCTGTTGGGCATTGAGGTCGAAGCGCGGCCACGCTCCTGCGTCTTTGCTCAAGCATCCACGGCTGGCATCGAGTTGAGCCAGAGCGAGTCGGGATTTCGACGGGACGCGGAGGTCGTCATGGCAACTCGCGCAGCCGAGGCTGCTGAATTGCTCGCGGCCGACTGCCGCGAGTGCGGGATCGACTTGAAACGGTTCCGCGACCGGAATAGGCTGGTCTGATACCGCAAGCATGGATGCGGGAATTGGCTGGCGCTGCATCTGGGGCCCGGCCATTTCACAAGCAAGTTGGGGCTCGCGACCGGTATGGAAATAGGCAAGTTGGATAGATCGCCAACCGGGTGCCAGATCCACGGAGCCTTGGAGATCCTTGATGCCTCGCCCGTCTCTGGGTGCCTGATCGATGATTATTTTGCCGTCCACCGAAAGCGAGCCACCGTTCATTTTCAGGAAAAACGTGTAACTTCCCTGACTTGCAACGTTGATCCACCCTGCGTATTGGATCGCACTGTGATGTTCCACTCTGCCCAAGCTCTCTAACGCAAAATCCTTCACCTGGCCGGCACGCTCTGCTGTCACCTTGGCGCTATCCAGACCTTCCCACACTTGGCCACGATAGAGAGTATAGCTAAGGCCACCTGGCACCCGCGTGTCTTGCAACAGGTAATGGGTGATGCTATCTATATCTTGTCCCTGCAACCGCAGGTCAGGCATGCGTCCAGATGGCCGACTGGCGTGGGGTTGGCGCAGAAAATCGCTCAGACTCTTAAAGCTATACTTTTTGTCTAAGGCGCCAAGCGGAACCGAGGTATTGGCTAGCAACTCCTTGGCGCTGGCATCGCGGGGCGAATGACAAGCCGCGCATCCACGGGAATGAAACAGTCGCATGCCGCGCACCACTGCAACCGTATCGGGGGCTTGTATGGAAAAATTGCCAGGCTTTAAAGATAGCAGAAAGTGGGTGAGTGAGTTGGCCACCCGTCGTTTTTCATCGCCAGCCATCGTGCTCAACATGTCAGGCATCGTGGTGCCTGGTTTGATCCGATGCGGCTCGCCGATAAACGCTTCCATGTATTGCGGATTGATCCTGGAGCCGACCTCTGCAAGCCGTGGGGACTTCTTGGAGCGGGTCGCCAAGGATGCGTCGCCGCTGTGACATGCCACACAATTCAATTCCTCAATCAGAACCTGTCCCTTGAGCCCGGGCTCAAGCCCGCTGCTTAATCCGGCGACACTCGGCTCCGCCATGACGACCCCAAGCAGGCAGAATGGCAGGATGGCCACAAGCGGGATGAACCGGAGAACTCTTGCCCGGATAGGAATTTGCTGCTGTGTCCGCATCATGTCTCGACGGACTGTGGCGGGGGCTGGAGCGTTAGCAAGGCATTTCTGATGCGAGGCGGCAGGAAGCACGGCCCATTCCCCCATGCAGCCTCAATGGGGTCCTGAGTAAGTCGCTACAAGGCAACTCATTGGCACATCGGCAGTCACAGACACGCCGCTACAAGGCACCTCACATCTTGAAGGGACGCCGCGCTCCAGGGCGAATGCGTTGGCGTTCATGCCCCGCATGGGAATAGCCCCTGTTTTCAAATTCTCCGCGTACAGGCGCTTCCAGATAGGAACAGCTGTTCGATTCCCCCGTTCGATCTTCAGTCGGAGAAACATATTTCTAACGATAATAACTTTGGCTTTTCAAGGACCGTAAAGCTAATCGAAGCTCGGAATCTTCAAGAGCGTTCCGCCTTGCAGGGCGGATTGATGGGCGACGATGCCCGGAGCGGTGTAGGCAAGCGCTTCATGGATGTTGACGGCTGGCTGGCGCTGGCTGAGGATGGAGTCAATGAATTCGTGAGTGATAAAACAATGCGACCCTTCATGCCCGCTATCATGGCGCAACGGCACAGGCAGCAGATCCGTAGCCCACCATTTCACCTCCTGATAGGGTTCAACCACTTGTGCCGTTCGCACAAAGCCGCCTGCGTCACGCTCAGTATTGCCGTCGGTCTTGGAACGCACGATGCAAGGATGAGTGCCGTTGGGGCCGCCGAAGTAGAAGCTCATCTTATCGCCGTAGAAACGGGCGCGCTCCCCACCTTGTTGGGCACCGCGCCACCACACGGCGACGCGCATCGAGTTACCGCGGTTAGTTTTGAAGAATGCGGTCTCGTTCCAGAATGGGTTGTTGTAAACATTGTCCTTCAAGATCGGATGGCCATCGCCCCAGCCAATGCAATTAACTTCCGTTAGCCTCTCCCCGGTCACACTGATCAGGTGCGACGTGCAATGAGTCGGATACTGAATGGGTGCCATGCCATAGCGCCAGGTGCGTTTGCCATTCTCGAAATACAATTCCTCGAGTCCCGGATGATGATATTCCGACTCTGTATGATACAGGTTCCCGAACGCCCCTTCCCGATAGAACTTGCGTACCGACTGCGTCAGTTGCTGCCAATGGCTGGTCTCGGCCATCATATAGGTGAGCCCCGTCTGCTTCACTGCGTCAACGAGTTGCTGGCATTGTTCCAGCGTCATCGCGGCGGGCACCGCACATAGCACATGCTTGCCTGCAGCCAGACACAACAGCACATGCCTTGCGTGATCCGGCATTGGTGTGAACAACGCCACCGCCTCGATCTTGGGATCCTTCACCAACTCCTCCAACGAGTCATACGCCTTGTCGCAGCGATACGTCTGCTTGAGACTTGCACGGCGCTCAGGGCGCAGGTCGCTGACGGCCTCAACCACGCAGTTGGGATGTTCGTGAAATTGAAAGCTCAGTCCGAAGCCGCCACCGACGATGCCCACCCGCAGCCTGCGCTCAGGGCTTTGGGCAAACACGGGTGAAGCCAGCAACCCGCTGCCTGCTGCGGCGCTGATAGTTGCAATAAACTCGCGACGACTGTGGCCGCTGATGGGGATTGCCGGGTACAAATTTGGGTCAGTTGTCATCACAGGAGCAAGCTATGCAGGAAGCCGGCGACTGGCAAGACACAAGACAATGAAGAGCCACCGGAGCGCGCATTGCGCTTCTTGTTCCTGTCTTCTGTCTTTTTTCCAAGCAGAAATCTCGGCTATTCAAGGACTTTGGCCGGGTGCTGCTTGCTATCCGTTAGGTGAGGCGGTCGCGGTCGGCTGAGCATTGAAATTGTTATGGCAAACAGAGCGAGAGCCATGATGCCGCCATCGCCGATGAGCGCGTAGAGGGTGAGAGTGGGAACCAGCGGCACGTCCAGTTCGGTGAGGAGCGAACCACGGGTGAAGTGGCTGCCAGTCGAGTCGGTTAGGACCTGGGGGGCGGCGGTGTCCGGGTGGGCAGTGGAGCCGCAGGTATTGATGGCGGCGCTGACGCCGGTATTGGCACAGCGCAGCATCGGCCTGCGCAACTCGATGGCGCGGAAGCGGGCGTTGGCAAAATGTTGTGCGGCGCCGACCGAGTGTTTGAACCAGCCGTCATTGGTGACGTTGAGGATCAGCTGCGGGCCATGCCTTGCGAACAAGCGGGTGAGCCGCGGGACGGTATCTTCGAAGCACACGCTGGGAATGACGCCGATGGCGAGGCCGGCGGCGTTGATAGACAGTGGTTCGAACGAATCTCCGGGAGTGAACGAGCCGCCATATTCTGTGCCGGATTGCTGTTCGTAAATTTTCTTAAGAAATGGCAGGGAGTCAACAAACGGGATGGTTTCCCCGAAAATCACCAAGTGGTGCTTGCGAAATGTCTGCAACTCATCACTGGGAGACATCACCGCCAGCGAATTGTACATGCGCCCGCCGGGTTTGGGGATCAATTGCTCGCCTTTGGGCACCGCCTCCAATTCGTTGATCCCGTAAATGAGCGAAAATGGCCCGGCCGTGCGCACTTGGGCGATGGTGTCGAGGTTTTGTTGCCAAGTCCCCCAACCGCCGTCGGCCGTGCGCAGAAGCTGCCCGCGCAGGGCACTTTCCGGCCACAGCACCCAATCCGGCCAGCGTTTGGCAGCCGGATTCTCAGTTAGGGCATCAGCTTTTTTGATTGCCTCCAGGGCTTCCAGGGTGTCGTCCTCGTATGCGCTGTCGATTTTAAGATCATCCCACTGCATTTCGCCGGCCTCCTGCGGAACGTCGAGTTGCACCAGAAGCGACTTGATCCTAACCGACTTATGGTGACCTTCGCTGGCGAGTCTAGCCGCCCCATAGCCCAACACTCCGGCCACGATCAGGGCGGTGGCAGCCACATCCCACCAATGCTTGGATTTGGCAGCGGCGTCTTTTGCTAGCAGACGGCTGACGGCCTGCACCATCACTGCCTGACAAAATACCAGCAACAGCGAAAGTCCGAGCGCGCCTAGCAAATCCGCAGCCTGCGCCAGCAGCAGGCTGTCATGGAACGCCACGCCCAAGGGATTCCAGCCAAAGCCGCCAAACAGCCAACTGCGCAGCCACTCCAATCCGGCCCAGATCGCACCATGACAGAAGGCGCTGCGCAGGGACAAGCGCGGCGACCCGGGCACTGTGGGGAGGGCTGCGGCGAGCAGGCGATGGCGCCGCGAGTGGTGGGATGCGAGTGGCGGTGAGGCACGATGTTTGTGCCAAGGGTTACCCAGAGTGGCGGCAAAGGCTCCAAACACCCCCCAGAAAAGCCCCAGATAAAGCGGCAACAACACCGCCGCCAGCCACGACACCTCGCCCAGCCAGCTAAATTGCACGCCGCTGCTCACACTGCCAGCCAACCAGCCCAGGCCAAATCCTTTCCAGCCCGATCGCTCACCATCTACCGACCACAGCGCCGGCAACAGCGGCAGCAGGGCCAGCCATGCGAGGGCCGCAGCGTGAAACGGCGGAAACAGCCCGGCCACCAGCAGGCCGCTGGTGATGGCTCCGGCCATTTGAAACAATCCTTTACGCGTCGGCATGCCCGCAGCATGAAGTGGTGCCCGGCCGTTGGTCCACCTCAAATTGGCGGCTGCGGTTTTGAGGGCTCTCACGCTCCAGAATCCCACGAGATCTTTTCTTGGAGATGCTTGGGAATGTGCTTGTGATTCATCTCTCTTTATTGAAATGTTCCCCCGTTCCACCGTTCTAACTAAATTTGCCGCATGAAGATCCCCTATTTTTATCGCCTGACGTCGTTGTTTGTTGCCATCGCTGCCCTGTCTGGCGGGGCACTTCGCGCAGAACCTGCCTCAACTCCTCCCGATCTAACCAAGAGCACTGCGGTGGATCGAAAAGGCACTTACAATTTGGGTGCCACCGGGTTGCGCGGCTGGATCTATACCAAACCGGCCGATTACCTTGATAGCCTCCAGGGCCGGACTACGCTGGCATCCCGCCAAATCCTTGTCACCCACGTCGGGGCTAAATCACCCGCAGACGGGGTCATGCAAGTGGATGATGTGATTTTGGGTGTTGCTGGCAAACCGTTTGGCGACGATGCCCGCAAAAGCATCGCGGCTGCCATTCAGGAAGCGGAAAAGGAGACCAATAACGGCATTCTCAAACTCACCCGCTGGCGTGCTGGAACGACCGAGGAGGTGCAACTGAAGTTACGGGTGATGGGAACCTACAGTGCCACGGCTCCCTACGATTGTCCCAAGTCAAAACGCATTTTTGAGGAAGCCTGCAAGGCACTCGAAAAAGAACCCCTCAGTGATAGCTGGAATGGTGCAGTCAATGGTCTCGCCCTGCTGGCCACCGGCAATCCGGAATATTTGCCCAAGTTGCGTGACTTTGCGCATAAGATGGGACCGACGAACCTGAAGCTTGAGTTGAAGGACGGGATGATCATCTGGGACTGGGGTTATCGGAACCTTTTCCTCTGCGAGTATTACATGGCCACCGGGGACAAGGACATTCTGCACGCAGTTACCGAATACACCGTTAACCTCGCCAAAGGTCAGAGTATGTATGGGACCATCGGGCACGGCATTTCACGGCTCACTCCTGAAGGAAAGTTGCATGGCTCGATCCCGCCCTATGGTCCGGTGAACATGTGTGGACTGCCGGCCAATCTGTCGATTGTGCTAGGCAAGCGTTGCGGCGTGAAGGATCCCGAGGTGGATGCTGCCATCGCACGGGCTGCCGGATTCTTCGGCTACTTTGTCGATAAGGGAGCCATCCCGTACGGCGAACATGAGCCATGGCCCTATCATGAGAACAATGGCAAGAATTCCATCTCCGCACTGATGTTCTCTCTGCAGGACAACAAGCTGAAGGAAGCCCAGTTTTTTGCAAAAATGGCCACCGCCGGCTTCCGCAGTCGCGAGTGCGGCCACACCGGCCAAGGCTTCAGCTATCTGTGGAGCGCCTTGGGTGCCAACGTCGGCGGTCCAGCCGCGACCGCTGCGTTCTTCAAGGAGGCTTCCTGGCACCTCGACTTGGTGCGCCGCTGCGACGGATCATTCACCTATGACGGCGGTGAGCAATACGGCCCCGGCAGCACGGATGACAACACCTATTACGGTCATAGTAGTTACGATGGCTTGAGCCCGACCGCCAGTTACGTGTTGACCTATTCGATGCCGCTGAAAAAGCTATGCATCACCGGCAAGGAATTGAAGCCGGCCGCATGCCTGACCCCGCAGCAAGTGGCTGCCGCCATTGCATCCGGTCGTTTTGATTTGGACCGCAAGCAGAAGAGCGTGCCGGAATTGGTGGCAGCATTTGGCGATTGGTCGCCCATCGTGAGGGGCTGGGCAGCGGAAGAGTTGGCCAGGCGCCCCGAGGCGAAAACCATGGTGCCGGAGCTCATCAAACTGGCGGAAGACAAGGACGTGCACATCGCGCAAAGTGCCTGTGAAACGCTCGGATATCTCAACAATGCGGATGCGCTACCGGTGCTGGTACGCCAACTCGCCGCCAATGATCGCTGGCTGCGCTACAAGGCTGCCCAAGCGATTAAGAAAATGGGTGGCACTGCTGCTCCTGCCCTGCCCGAAATTCTCAAGGCGATGGTCAAGACCGCCGAGCCCGCCCAACCGATCAATTGGGCCGATTCGGTTCAGATCGCGGAGGGCCAATTGGCGTCGGCCTTGTTCGCTGGTGGCCTAACTGGATCACTCAAGACTGCGGATCCGAAGTTGCTCTATCCGGCCATTCGGATTGTGTCGCGCAACGCAGACGGGATGGCTCGCGCCACGCTGCGGGGATATTTTGAAAATCAATTGACGCTTGAAGACGTGAAGGCGTTGGCACCGGACTTGGTGGTTGCAGTCAAATCGCTGTGTCCGGCGGACACCATGTTTGGGGCGGAAATCCGCATGGGAGCGTTCCGGGCGCTGACAAAATATCACTACAAGGAAGCGATTGATGCGGGGGTGATTTTTGCCAAGACCCAGGGTGGGCACGGCAGTGAAAGCCGCACGGGGGAGATCATGAAGGAGATTGTGGCGTTTGGATCGGCAGCCCGCGAGGCGATCCCTGGCCTGAAGGAACTCATTGTGGAACTAAACGCCCAATGCAAGCGGGGCGAATTTCCTGCAGGTGAACTCAACAACCGCCGCACAGGTGCCGTCGAGGCTGCCATCAAGGCGATCGAAGCTGCCAAGGAGCATCCAGAGATGCGCAGCATCAAGAAGTAAAGATGCATTGCGTCGGACGCAAGACTTCAAAACACAAGCCAAGGAAGTTGATCTAACGACAGCTTCCTTGGCATTTTCAGGGGCTCTAGCCTGCCGAGCACATTCACAACGACGGGTGAACCCGCAAGCCGAGGTTCATCCAATGGCTTCATACACACCCCTCCTTGGTTCGGATGGCTGTGAAACATCAAACTCAACCATTATGAAAAATGTCATTCTAGCAAGCACGTTGGCTGCTGTTATCGTGTTAGGATCCAATGCAGCACCGCTAGCCGCCCTGCCGCCGGACCCCTATGGTATTGTTGCGCATCCGATTCCGGACAAGACGGTGGTCTTGAGCTTTGATGACAGCGTGGCGAGTCACGCCACTGTGGTT
>CAIKHZ010000006.1 GCA_903827375.1 Akkermansiaceae bacterium | reverse complement strand
GAATAATCGCCGCGCCTGGCCGTTGAGCTGAGCGAGAGTCTGTTCCCAAATCTTCCGAGTTTCCGCTGTGATGTTGAGCTTCATGCCGGAAGCTTAACATCTCCGAAGCATTTGTCGAATTATTTTTGGCGGAGTCCCTTGGGGCCCCAGCGCATGGCGACCGGATCGCCGGTGGCACACGGGCTCATGCCGTGCCACTCGCGGCGCAAGCCTTCATAGGCGATGACGTGCTGCGGGTCGCCCGGCCAGGGCGCGCCAGACTCGTGCCCGGCGGGCATGGCTGCGGGATAAAACAAGCGGGCCGAGTTGGTGAGATTGAGCATCCACTTGCCGATGGCCCTGGCGTATTGCGGCTGATATCGTGCCAGCGGCACCAGCGCGCCGGCTGCCACGAACGTATTCATGGCAAATGCATATCCGCCGTGGTCGTCGATACTCCCCTGCAAGCCGTCGCAATCGTAGCCGCCCCAGTTGCCTAGCGTCACGCCCCAGCCGCCGCGGCACTCACTCACGCCGAAGCACCACTCAAGAAGGCGCGGCAGGTCGTAGTGGCGGCCTTGCTCGGCATTGAGACGTGCCGCGGCGAGCGTGCCGTAGGGCAAGAGCACCTCGTAGAACGGATTGGCAGTCTGACTTTGCAGCGATTGGACGGCGCTATCGGCGGCAGCGAGAAACGACGGATCGTGAAACTTCATCCAAGCCGCATATTGGAGCCAAGCCATGCCTGCGGCAGCATCCGGCTCGCGCCAGCGGCCGTTGTCCACCGGCTTGCGGGTGGCAAAATCATACGACGTGTGATTGAAATCCGGCAGGCCCGTTGAATTTGTTAGGTTGAGAGCCGCCTGCTGCCAGCGTTCGGCGGAGAGGCGGGAAATCTCGGAGAGTCGGGGGTGATTTGGATAGAGGTCGGCGAGGGCGGCAAACACGATATTGGGGAACATTTCATACCAGAACGAGCCGCCGGTGCCGCAGCGCTGCTGGTTGAGCACCAAATTGAGACCGTTGGAGGTGTTGAACCAGGCTTCGCACATGGTCACATAATCCGACTCTTGGCGGCTCTTGTCCATGCCCGCCAGGGTCGCGCCAAGCACTGCGCCCAAGCAGGTGAGTCCCTCCTGCGAATTGGGCTTGTCCTGTCCCTGACTGGGACTGCCGACGTAGCTAGGCAGCCCGAACGTCGGTTGTTGGAGGTTGATGTGGGACTCGTCTAACCACAGCAAAGGCAGGAATTCGCCCCGGGCATTGCGGTTGAAGACGAGGCTGTCATAGGTCATCGCCTTTTCCTTCCAGTTGATCAACTCGAAGGGTTGCGGCAGATTGGGCATGAGTTCAACGGCTGAAATATCCACCTGACTCGGCTGAAACACGGTTCGCGGGGGGCAGTTGGGCCGCGGCACCGCTGGCAAAAATGCCGCCTCATCAAACACCGCAAACGCCCCGGCAGCTCCCTCCACTCCTAGCTGCAATTGGAGCACCTGCAGGCTCGGCCGGCACAGGCGGGGGTCGATCTCAAATTCCTGCGTGCCCGCCGCGGTTTCGTTTCGCGAGAAATGCAAGGTATGTGACCGGCCGGGCTGTCGCAGTTCGCCATACACTCGCAGGAACCACCGTGCGCCGCCGCCGAGTTGGGTCACCCGCACCCGGATGCGTCCCAAGCTGGGCGGCATTGCAAGTCCTGACGCTTCGGCCCGCGCATCGAGGTGCCCCGCAGCTACTTCCACCCGCAGCCCAGCCGGGGTAGCGGCGATCGCAGCGTCGCGCTCCGCATGCGGCCACGCCGCCGAGTCACACAACAGAGCATTCGACCACTCTCTCGCCGAAGGCTCGGCCGAGAGCGCCAAGCAAGCCGATGCGAGCACGGCAAATGGAACAAGTCCAGCGCGATCTGTGAGAGGCAATTTGTTAGGTGGTTTCATTTCGAAAATATGGCTTCGAGCGCCTTCATTCGCGGAGGATGCCCTTCCCGCAGCCCATGATCAAGCGCTCTCACCAGATGTATGCCCTATCGAAGCCTGTTCGCCAATCAGATGGAGCCAAGCACACCGTCTTGGCCGGGTTACCCGTCATGCCCAATATCTAACGGCTTACCCATAGCGATTTTAGATAGGCGTCGCCCGGAAAGTCGGCGGGCATCGGTTGGTGGCGGATGCTGAGGGGTTGGCGGGAGGCGGAGAGGATCTGGCGCTCGAAGCTGAAGGCGGAAAGGGCGCGGCAATTCGTGCAACAAAGGAGCCAACCGCCGGGGGCCAGCACGTCCAAGGCGAGGGCTGCGAGAGCCCCGAAATCGTGTTCAACACGGAAAATTTTGCCGTTTTCATCGCGGGAAAACGTCGGTGGGTCGAGGATGATTGCGTCGAATGTGCGGCCTTGTTTGGCAAAGCGACGCAGCCAGTGGAATGCGTCGCCTTTGCAAAAATGATGGGCGTCGGGATCGAGTGCGTTGTGGGCGAAATTGCGTTTGGCCCAGGCGAGGTACGGTTGTGATAGGTCCAAGGTGGTCGTCTGGGCGCCGGCGCTGGCAGCGGCTACGGAGAAGGCACCGGTGTAGGCGAAGGCGTTGAGCAGGCGCAGGCCGGGTTGGAGGCGGCGGCGCACTTCAGCGCGGTTCTCGCGTTGGTCGAGAAATATCCCTTGAGAATACCCGGATTGGAATGATATCTCGAACTGAAGGCCGCTTTCGCGGATCAGGAATGGAGATGTTAGATGTGACCCGCAGTGGTGGGTTGGTGAAACTTTTTGCTGTTGGTCGAGAGTTTTCCAATAACAAGTATGCCCTTGCTGCTGCAGCCAAGCCCTGAGCCCATCAGGCATTGTGGTGGCGGGGGTGGCCACTAGCCAGTGGTCGGCGAACGATTCCAACGTGATGCCGGGCAAGCCGTCGCCACTGCCGTCAATGAGGCGAAGTGCGTTGGTTTGTGCCGTAAACAGGGGTGCGCGCCTAGCAATTGCGGCAGTGAGAAGATCAAGCATCTGGCCGGTATTGTAGCGGCGGTCTGTGACCGTCGCAAGCCATAGCTGGGCTTGCCTGGCTGCGCCAAGTCATTGAAAAAAGCAAAGGTTCTTCACGGCGGATTTTTGCACGGTGATCCGCCACGCGGTATATTCCTCTGGCGACAGAGCGCACATGGATTGATGAGTGACGATTGCTGATGGTTGATTTTTGAAGTGATCGAAGGGCGAACATTTCCTCTTCCAATCACAAATCGACAATTCTTTCCGACGGCCGGTAAAATGGGGCAATCCTTTTGCGGCTGGGCGGTCCCATCATCGAGGCTCCGTGCAAAAATCCGTCCTGAAGGTTCTTTGGTGTTGCGACTTTTTTCTTGCCGGTTCAGGCAGAGGCACCCGTGCAGGCGATGTGGCGAAAATGACTGTCATCCAAGGAACTGGAGCCATGCAGACCTTCACTGGAAAAACCATGCTTGACGCCAAGGCCGACTAGCCCGACTTTGCGGCCGAAAAAGTTTTTTCACGATCCGCCACCGTCGCATGCACCTCGTCACCGCCAAGATTCAGCTCAGTCCCAACGTCACCCGCCTCGACCTTGAGGCCCGCCGCATTGCCGAGATTCGCCAGCCTGGCCAGTTTGTCATTGTCCGCCTTGGCAATGGAGCGGAGCGGATTCCGCTGACGATTGCGGATGCGGATCCGGCCCGAGGCACCATAGCCTTGGTGATTCAGGCGGTTGGCAAATCCACCCGCGAGCTTGTCGCGCTCGAAGTCGGCGATTCGATTTTGGATATTGTGGGTCCGCTGGGTCATCCCACCGAGATGATTGCCGGCGGTCGCGCCGTGTGCGTTGGCGGCGGGGTGGGCACTGCGGTGGTTCATCCGATTGCCCATGGTCTGGCCCAACGCGGCGTGGATGTCATCAGCATCATCGGCGGGCGTTCCCGCGAATGGGTGATTTTCGAAGAGGAATTGCAGCGTCTCGGCCAGGTGATTGTGTGCACCGACGACGGCAGTTACGGCCGCAAAGGGTTTGTGACGGACGCCACCCGCGAGGTGCTGGAAGCCGGTGGCGTGGACGTCGTCTATGCCGTCGGCCCGGTGCCGATGATGCGGGCGGTGGCCAACCTCACCCGGCCCTTCGGCGTGCATACCATCGTGTCCCTCAACCCGGTGATGGTGGATGGCACCGGCATGTGCGGCGGCTGCCGGGTCGATATCGGCGGCCAAACGAAATTTGCCTGCGTGGACGGCCCGGAATTCGACGGCCACCTGGTGGATTTCGACTTGCTGGCCGAGCGCCTCGGCACCTACCGCGAATTTGAACAACAAGCGAGCACGGCCTGCGAGGCCGGCAGCTGCCGCGTCGGCCTGACGCGCCCCGCCCCATCCTTACCCGTCCAACCGTGAACGACCCCATACTGCCGCTCAAGGAGCGCATGAAAATTGACCGGCAAAGTATGCCGGAACAAGATGCCACCCAACGCAGTGGCAATTTCCTCGAAGTGAACCTTGGTTTCACCGAAAAAATGGCCCTTCTGGAGGCGCAGCGTTGCATCCAGTGCAAGGAACCCAAGTGCGTTCAAGGCTGCCCTGTGATGGTTAACATCCCGCGCTTTCTGGATTTTGTGGTGGCTGGAGATTTGGCCGGAGCCGCCCGCAGTTTGTTCGGCGACAACGCGTTGCCCACCGTCACCGGGCGCGTTTGCCCCCAGGAAACCCAGTGCGAGGCCCAATGCGTCCGCGGCGTCAGGGGCAAACCCGTCGCCATCGGCTACTTGGAGCGCTTCGTCGCCGACTGGGCACGGGTCAACCGCGACGCAGTCAAAATCGAGCCCCTCGCAGCCACCGGCAAGAAGGTCGCCATCGCAGGCGGCGGCCCGGCCGGCTTGACGGCTGCCGGTGAGTTGGTCAAAGCCGGGCATGAGGTCACGGTGTACGAGGCCCTGCACAAGCCGGGTGGCGTGCTCGTTTACGGCATCCCGGAATTCCGCCTGCCCAAGCAAATTGTTGAGGAAGAGGTGGAGCGCCTGGTGCAGGCCGGGGTGAAGATTGAAAACAACGTGGTCATCGGGCGCACCTACACGCTGCCTGAATTGCGGGCAACATTTGATGCGGTGTTCATCGCCAATGGTGCCGGTCTGCCGGTATTCATGAACGTCCCCGGCGAAAACCTCAAAGGTGTCTATTCCGCTAACGAGTACCTCACCCGCGTCAACCTCATGGAGGCCTATGCCCTCGACTCCGATACCCCCATCCTCCGGGCCCGCCGAGTCGCCGTCGTCGGCGGCGGCAACGTCGCCATGGACGCCGTGCGCACCGCCAAACGCCTCGGTGCCGAGAGGGCCATCCTCGTCTATCGCCGCAGCCGCGCCGAAATGCCCGCCCGCGTCGAGGAAGTCCACCACGCAGATGCCGAAGGCGTCGATTTCGAAAATCTCGTCGCTCCTCTCGAAGTCATCGGCAACGACAAAAAATGGGTCACTGGCCTCAAATGCCAGCGCATGGAGCTTGGCGAACCCGATGCTTCCGGTCGCCGCAGTCCCAAGCCCATCCCCGGTTCCGAGTTTGTTCTGGAATGTGATGCGGTGGTCGTGGCCATTGGCACCCGCGCCAACCCCCTGCTCACCTCCACCTGCCCCGACCTCAAGCTCAACCGCTGGGGCAACATCGAGGCCGATGACTCCGGCATGACCAGTATCCCCGGCATCTTCGCCGGCGGCGATATCGTCCGCGGAGCCGCCACCGTCATCCTCGCCATGGGCGACGGCAAACGCAGCGCCCAAGCCATCAATACCTATCTGCAGACGTCCTGATCCAGATGATGGGCTTGCCGATGTGTTGCGGCCTTGCCGATGTGTTGCGGCCTTGCCGATGTGTTGCGGCCTTGCCGATGTGTTGCGGCCGCCCTGTAGCCGCGTGTCTATGACCGCCGCTGATAATTTCTCTGTCCCTTAGTGATAATTTCTCTGTCCCTTAGTGTGG
>CAIKHZ010000005.1 GCA_903827375.1 Akkermansiaceae bacterium | reverse complement strand
CCAATTGATCCAGGCACGATCCCAACACCGGACCTTTCCATCCCCGGACTGCAATGGCAGTTCGACCTGATCCCCGGCATCATCCCCGGCCCGCTCTATCCCACCACGGGCGGCTCGGCTGCCCCGACCACTAGTAAGCTCCCCATCGTCGATTTTTATCACTCGAACCCATTGCCACATCTCGACTTTTATCTCCACGGCATCATCCCCGGCTCGCTCACTCCCACCACCGGCGGCTCGGATTTCATGACGGCGGTGAAGGCTAAAAATTCAAGCATCTGTAGAATTAAAGATAATTCCAAAGACGTGTTCCCCGGCATCATCACCGACCCGCTGGGCAACGTCACCACCCATCATTACGACGCCAACGACAATCTCGTCAGCACCAGCGTGACCGGCACCAACGGCCAACCCGGCGGCAGCAACGTGTCATTGGCCTCGGCCACCGCGCAATACGACGCGCTGGGCCGCTGCACCAGCGCCACTGCCGCCATCCTCAATTCCAGCGGCACCAGCACCGGCAGCGCCACGACCAGTGCCGCGTTTGCCGACAACGGCCAGACCACAGCGCTCACCGATGCCCTCGGCCACACGACCACCTACGCTTACGACACGGTCAGCCGGGTGAGTGGCGTCACCGATCCCAAGGGCAACTCCGTGACCTATGCCTACGACTCCAACAGCAACGTAACCTCCGTGACCCGGCGCCTCAAATCCGATCTGGGCAATGCCGACCTGATGTTCTCACAGGCGTTTGCCTACGACAACCTGAACCGTGTCACCAGCGCCAGCGACAACGTCGGCAACACCAGCACCTGCGCCTACGATTCGCGCGGCAACGTCGTCCAAACCACCGACGCCCGCGGCATCGTTTCGCAATACCAATACGACGGCCTCAACCGCCTGACCGCCGCCGGCCGCGACCTCAACAACAACGGCGCCACCTTCGATGCCGCCGACCTCGTCACCAGACAAACCTACGACGACAATTCGCGCGTCGTCGCGGCCACCGACCCGAACGGCAACACGACGGCATACACCTACGACGCCTTGAACCGCCGCACCCAGACGACCCAGGCCGACGGCACGGTGGCAAGTTGCGTTTATGATATCCACGGCAACGTGACCGCCGCCACCGATGCCAACGGCACGGTGGTGGCCGCCAGCTACGATGCGGGCAACCGGCTGACCGGCAAAACCCTCACGCCCGCCGCCGGGGTCGCCACCACGACCACCGCCGAAACCTATGCCTACGACGGCCTGGGCCGCCTAACTCAGGCTTCTAATAACTCTAGCAACAGCGGCTTCACCTACGATTCGCTGGGCGACACGCTGAGCGAAACCCAGGACGGCTTGACGACCACCAGCACGTACGACGCGCTCGGCAGGCGCTTGAGCATCGCCTATCCGGGCGGCCGCACGCTGGCATATACCTATGACGCGGCGAACCTGTGCAGTTCCGTCACCCTGGCCGCCGATGCCAGTGGCGACACTCTGGGCCTGCTTGCCACCCATCATTTCATCGGCGGCCTGCCCGAACGCCGGGACAACCGCAACCACACCCAAACGCTCTACACCTACGATGGCGCGGTGGGTGTGGCCAATGCGTCCGGGGATTCTGGCTGGGCACGGCACAGTCACGTGCAAACCCTCAACACGCTCACCAGCACGGTCATCGACGAGACGACGCTGGCCTACGACGCCACCCAAAACCAGAGCGCCAAAACCTCCAGCTTCCCCGGAACCGTGCGCGCCAGAACCTATCAATTCGATGCCGCCAACCGACTGATCGGTGCCGTGGTGACCACCAACGGGGTGCAGACGCGCAACACGGTGTACACCCTCGACAAGGCGGGCAACCGCCTGGGCGTGACCGGCGACGCCCATCCCGGAACTTACACGCTCTCCGGCGCGGACTTGGAGGACAACCAATACACCAGCACGCCGGTGGCCGATTTCTCCTACGACGCCAACGGCAACCGCAGGGCCGAAAGCAGCGCCGGCCAGGTTGTTAGGAGCTTTGCCTACGATTGCGCCAATCAACTCACCGGTATCACCACGCTCTCCGGCGGCGGGTCGCAGTCTCTCACTGTGGCCAATGCGGGCTTTGAAACCACCGTCATTCCTAACAATGGAGCATTCATCTACGGGGTGCCGGTTGGCTGGCAGCTCTATGATCCGGCGGCCATGATCAATGAAACCACCAACGCCGTGGGCGTCATCCGTCCCAATCCGGGCGGCCAGTTCTTCCCAGCTGGCACCACCCAAGGCATCAACGCCGGACTCGTCTATCTGTCCGGCGCACAACAGGGCGTGGCCGGCTTGCAGCAGACGCTGGCGGCCACCCTGCAGGCCAATACCACGTACACCTTGCAGGTGGACGTCGGCAACACGGCTCCCGGAACATCGCTGGCCGGCTCCACCGGCGGCGCGGGCATTTTCTATAACTTCACCGGCTTCCCCGGTTATCAGATCCAACTGCTGGCCGGCGGGGTGTCCGTGGCCATGGACAACAACACGCTCAACGGCAGCATCCCCGAAGGCCAGTTCCGCACCGCCACTGTGAGCTTCAACCCCGGCGCCTCCAACCCCATGCTCGGCCAACCGCTGAGCATCCGCCTCATCAACCTCAAACTCGGCGGCCTGGAAGTCGCGTTCGACAACGTCCGCCTCGCCGCCACCACCGCCCCGGTGGCCACCCCGCTGGCCAGCTACACCTACGACGCCCTCGGCCGCCGGATCCAGAAATCCGTTATCTCCGGTGCCGTCACCACCATCACAAAATTTGTCTATGCCGGCGGCACGGTGATTGAAGAGCGCAATGGAGCGGGCACGGTGGTGGTCTCGCATAATGCCAGCTTTGGTATCCCAGTCGCGTCCGTACTCGTCAGGAGCTACAACAATTACTCTGCGCCCTCCTATCGCGCCAACGGCACGAACTACTACCCGCACACCGACGCCGCCGGCAGCACCATGGCCCTGACGCTGGACAGCGGCGGCGTGGCCGAACGCTACGACTATGCGGATTGCGGCGAAGTGCAGTTCTACGACGGCGGCGGCGTGGCCATCGGTGCCAGTGCCGTGGGCAACACCCGTCTCTTCGGTGGGTTGCAGTTAGACAGCGAGAACGGGTTGTATGAAGCGGCAGCCAGTTCACTCGATCCCCGCGTCGGCGCATGCCTCCAGCGCGACGTGGGCGATGCGGCTGCCATGATGGCACCAGTGAAGTCGAATAAGGGATCGGGTGCTTACATCATTAGAAATTCAAAGTAGTCGGCCGCCCGTGGTGGCGGGTTGCGACAGCCGCAGCCTCAGAACTCCGTGTTCGACCTCAAAACAGCCATGCGGTCGAGCAAGTGGAATTCCCTCTTTGATTCACTCAGCCACCGTGCAAGAATAGCTGTCGCTTGAGATGCCTAGGATGGGCCTGTAGCAGCGGTCTGTGACCTGTTGATGGCCGAATTGACATCGTGGCGCTTTACTAAAATTCACATCGTAGATGTTAGGTTGTTATTTGCCTACGGCCATGCCAATTTGTGTGTTCGGCATCGAGAACGCCGCCGTGGTCACGGCTTCTCTTCCCCCCCTTCGTGCCTTCGTGTGCGATTTTTTTCGAAACTCCGGGAACCGTGATTAACAAATCCTTGCCGCAGCGACCTTATATCTCAGAGAGCGGCGACTTTCTGTCTTTTTAACCGGCCGAGGATCAACGGGTGAAGGAGGTTGGCAATGATCATGGTGAGGCAGCCGACGTAAAATCCGGGGTGTAGCTCGCGGTGTTCCCCAAACACAAGCGCAGCCGCCAGAATGCCGTAAATGGGCTCGCAGTTCATCGCCAGATTGCCGGTATAGGCGCTGAGGTGGCGAAGCAGATGAATGTGATAAGCATGCGCAAATACCGTGCATACCCAGCCTAATAGCAGTAGCCAGAGCCAGTCCAAACCGTGCCAATCCAGCAACGCCGGATAGGCACCGGCACCGTCGCTCCATTGCAGGCAGATCAGACAAATGGCACAGGCACCGGCCATTTCCCAAGCGACCATCACGAGCGGGTCTTGCCGCCGCTGGCGAACCATGTGCTGGTTCAATACCGGAAACACCGCAGCGAGCAACGCACCGATCAGGGCCACCCCCAAGCCTAACAATTTATCAGGTTCGAAGCCGGCCACCAGGACGATGCCAACAACCACTAGCAAGCCGAGCCAGACTTCCAGCGGGCGGACCCGCCGCCGTTCCATCAGCGGCTCGGTGAAGGCAGTGAAAAATGATACGGTGGACATGCCAGCCAGGCAGATGGAGATGTTGGCGAGTTTGACCGCCCCGAAAAAGCACATCCAATGCAGACCAAGAATTCCGCCGATGCCGAGTAGCGCGGCGGCACTGCGCCACGGCAACCACAGGGCGCGCCGCATCACCAAGGCCACCAGCGCCGCCCCGAAGGCCGCCAGACAAGTGCGCCAAGCGACCAATCCGGTAGCCGAAAGCGTGATCAGTCGGCCGAGCACCGCCGTGGTCGCCAGCAGCGCCACCAGCAGGTGCAACTTGAGATAGATATGCCGTGGCGCAGGCGAACTCACGATTCCCCCTCGATCAAGGAATCGAAGTCCTGTCGGTGCCTGATGATTCTGGCAGTGGCACCCTCCACCAGCACCTCGGCGGGCAGCGGACGGGAATTGTAGTTAGAAGCCATCGCGAAGCCATAGGCCCCGGCGGACATCAGAGCCACGCACTCACCCGGTTGAAAGTCCGACAGTTCCCGGTCCTGGCAGAAAAAGTCGCCGCTTTCACAGATCGGGCCCACCACGTCCACCATCACCCGTTCGCTGCTAACAGGCTCGGTGAGCGGCACAATTTCGTGATGTCCCTCGTAAAGCGCCGGCCTGATTAGATCGTTCATGCCGGCATCGACAATCTTGAAGGTCTTGGCCAAACCCTTTTTCTCATACAAGCAACGGGTGAGCAACACCCCGGCATTGCCCACAATGTAGCGCCCCGGTTCCAGCAATATTTTGAGCCCCAGATCCTTCAGCCGCGGCACAAGCTCCTTGCCATACCGCTCAATGGTCAGTGGGGCGTCGCTCCCCTCGCGCTGCTGCCACCACCCGGCCGCCCCGGATTCAAGCGAGTTGTGATAGACGATGCCGATGCCCCCGCCAATCGACCAAAACTCGATCCCGTGGCGTTGTTTGAGCAGACGTACCAGCGGAGTGACTTTTTCCACCGCCTCAATAAACGGGGCAATCGAAGTGAGCTGTGAGCCGATGTGCATTTGCAGACCGCGCAGTCGGATGTGCGGGAGTTCCTTGGACGCCCGCTCATACAGGTCAACAATAGCCTCGAAATCCACCCCAAACTTGTTCTCGGATTTGCCGGTGGAAATATATTTGTGGGTTTTGGCATCGACGTTAGGGTTGACGCGAACGGCAGCCGGGGCGATCAATCCCAACTCGCCGGCCACTTGGTTGAGGTAGCGCAATTCCTCCTCGCTCTCAACGTTAAACGAGTAAATCCCTTCGTTAAGCGCATAGATGATTTCAGCTCGGGTCTTGCCCACCCCGGCAAACGTGCAATGCGCCGGATCCCCGCCAGCCTTGAGCACCCGGAACAATTCGCCGCCAGACACAATGTCGAAGCCCGCCCCTTGCGCCGCCAAAAGCCGCAACACCGACAGATTGGAATTGGCCTTCACCGCGTAGGCAATTTCATGCGGCACCCCGCTGAGTGCCTCATCGAGCCGTCTGAAATGATCCGTGATGGTGCCGCCTGAATAAACGTAGAGCGGCGTACCATAGCTGGCAGCCAATGTCTTTAGATCAACTTCTTCGCAGTGAAGCGAACCGCTTTTGTAGGAAAATCCGTGCATCTCGCCACCGAAATAGTCCTAAAATCGCCACAGGTAAAGCCCAGATATGCCCCGAGCCACAGCCGCCAGGGCGAATTTTTTCACGGAGTGCATGCTGCAATTGCCGCATTCGACAAAGCGGATAGCGTCGTTCAACGGGCAGTTCAAGACCATCAGCGAGCACCTGTTTGACGGCAAGACTCCGGCGGCAGATCACTACATGCGGATCACCGCCGAGGTATTCGAAACGCCGGTGTTCAAAGCTCTGGGTGCGTATGCGAAAAAATCTGATGTGAGTGGGTCCGTCATCAGCCGGATGCTCGACATTCCACTGGTGGATGCGAGGGAGTTGAAGAAAGCGCTGGTCTGAGGTCGTGGCGAGGAAGGAGTGAACCATGGCGCAAACGAAGATCCCCCTCGACACCAACAGCTACCTGCGCCTGGCGCAGAATCTCCACCCTTTGCTATTCGTTCCCTACGGCGAGGAAAACATCACTCTCTATGCCCATAAAGATTTAAAGTACGAGTGCATGCGCCAGCCTCGTCTCGCCCACAAGTTCGACTGGATCCTGCTGCCGAAGTATGAGGAGAACCGGAAACGAGCGCTTGCCCTGTTCGCTTGCCGCCGCGCACTTTGCCGGGAATTCTGCTTGGAGGCTTTCCCCGACACCAAGGCGCGCGAGTGGGAATTCCGGGCGGCGCATGGACCGGCCAGCCGTAACTGGGTGGCCATGGACCTTTTCCACCGCTCTTGCGCGATCCACTTCGGCGACGGCTACTCGTCCGAGGAATTCACGCCGTTCGTTCGCGTGACCAACAGCTACGACGCCAGCCGGGCAGTTCGCCTGGACGTTGGTTTCATGCGCGGGATGTGCTCCAACGGCATGATCTACTCCGAGGATGCCGCGAAAATCCTCGCCTCTCATACTGAGGTTGGAATCAGACAGCTCAAGATGTCCCATCCGTTCGAGGGCATGGCCGTGCTCGTCAAGCAGTTCGGGGAAACCATTTCCGATGTTCGTGCGGTCGCTGTGACTGCCGACGAGGGCGCGGATATTGCCCGACGGGTGATTGGCTGGCCAACCCTCGCTGACAAGGCAACACCCCGCCAGCGCGCCGACCAGCTCAGACTGGACGAGGACCTTGATTCACGGCGCAACCGATATTTCCGCGACCTTGGAGCAAACGCCTACGCCGCTTTCAACATCATCACCGATTTTGCTTCACACCCATCGGTCAGCCCACGGATCCGCCGCGACCGTCCCGCGCTGGAACGCATGGCCGGGGCGTGGCTCCGCAGGTTCAGGATTGCCGCCAAGCAGCCGGGATTCACCGTAGCCAAGCACATCAAGGAGTTGGTCGGCGATCCGCCGCCAATCACGCATACTGTCGGCAGCAAGCCGTGGAGGTGATGCCAGGTGCGGAGCAATTCAGGCGATGTGCCCCAGCGCCTTGAGGGTGTCGAGGATGGCGGAGATTTGGGTGCTGCGCTTCTGGGACTTGCGGCCGAAGTAGGCGGCGAGGCGGCCGGCGAGTTCAGCTGTAGCGGTGCCTGGGACCGGGCCGATGGTCGGCAGAAGCTTGCGCTGCGACAGCCCCCGCGCCGGGGGGGGCGCATGGGCCGGGGCGTGGCTTCGCAGGGTTAGGTGCCACCCAGCGAGCGAAGGAATCGATGCCCATGGCAAATTGCCGCTTCCCAACGCTCTGCCGTTAGGCTTTCCTTCCGCTGTGCTCACCTCCCGCCATCCTCGCCTTTCCGCCCGCTCGGTCTGGCAGGAGGCTCGGCGCTGGCGACGGGTGACGACGAATGGCTTGCCTTCAGCCGCTCAGCGCCTGAACACGCCGGCTTAAATGCCCGGCCCGCCTGCCCTCCAGATCCACCCGCATTGCCAGCGCCACCACCCATCATACTCGCCAAGAGCCACCACCGCTGAACAGCTGCCGTCCTGACTCCAGTTTCGCTTCACGAGCATAGACCATCAGCCCGCCTACCGCCCGCTTTCCCCCGCCCATTACCCCAATTCAGGTCTATCGAGTGTTAGCACCCGGCCCCGGCCCCAGCGGTCCCGGGCTTCCCCAGATCCGACCGCCGCCCTCCCCTGCGCGCTCCGAAAACCAGCAAACCCGTGTGATCCGTCCAAAAACTTGTCAGATCCTGTCCCATCCCGGCGAATTGGCTTCCGCTCCGCCGCGTCTTGTGGCGTATTGGCGCTGCCGTTAGTGGAATCCTGCGCCAAAATCCCAGATGCCCAACCAGAACCCTGAGCAACGCGCCCGCGACCAGATCGACGCACAGCTTCGCGCCGCCGGTTGGGCCATTCAGAGCAGTAGCGCCATCGACCTCAACGAGGGCCAGGGTCAGGCCGTCCGCGAATACACCACCGACTGCGGCCCTGCCGACTACGTGTTCTTCGTCGATAGAAAAGCTGTCGGCATCACTGAAGCCAAGAAGAATACCCTCGGCCAAAACATCACCACCGTCGAAAACCAGACCGGCGAGTACGCCGCCGCCAAGCTAAAGTGGATTCAGGACACCGGCCAGCCCCTCCCGTTTCTCTACGAAGCCACCGGCGTCCTCACCCGCTTCACCGACCAGCGCGACCCCAAGCCTCGCTCCCGCGAGGTCTTCACTTTCCACCGCCCCGAGACTCTCCGCGAGATGCTGTCCCATGGCCGCTCCCTCCGCGACCGTCTTCAGGATCTGCCGGTCCTCGATCCCATCGACCTGCGCGATTGCCAGGTCACCGCCGTCACCGGACTCGACAAGTCCGTCAAAAAGGCCAAACCCCGCGCCCTCGTCCAGATGGCCACCGGCTCAGGGAAAACCTTCGCCGCCATCACCTTCATCTATCGCGTTCTCAAGCACGCCAAGGCCAAGCGCATCCTCTTCCTCGTCGATACCCGCAATCTCGGCGAGCAGGCCGAGCAGGAGTTCCTCGCCTACACCCCGTCCGACGACAACCGCAAGTTCACCGAACTCTACACGGTCCAGCGCCTCAACTCCTGCCACGTGCCCAAGGATGCCCAAGTCTGCATCTCGACCATCCAGCGGATGTATTCCATCCTCCAGGGCAGGGAGCTCGACGAATCCGCCGAGGAGGAAAACCCCGCCGAGCAGACTTCATCCCGCAAACGCGAACCTCTCCCCGTCACCTACAACGAAAAGGTCCCTATCGAGCACTTCGACCTCATCATCATCGATGAGTGCCACCGCTCCATCTACAACCTCTGGCGCCAGGTCCTCGATTACTTCGATGCCTTCCTCGTCGGCCTCACCGCCACGCCCGACGCCCGCACCTACGCCTTTTTCAACCAGAACGTCGTCTCCGAGTACACCCACGAGGAAGCCGTCGCCGATGGCGTGAACGTCCAGGGCGAAATCTACCTCATCGAGACCGAGGTCACCCGGCAGGGCGGCACCGTCCTTAGAGGGCTTGTCGAAAAGCGTGAAAAACTCACCCGCGCCAAACGCTGGGAACAGCAGGACGAGGACGAAAAATACTCCGCCACAGCGCTCGACCGCGACATCGTCAACAAGTCCCAGATCCGCACCATCATCCAGACCTTCCGCGACAAGCTCCCCGAAATCTTCCCCGACCGCTCCGACGCGCAGGGCGACTTTGAGGTCCCCAAGACCCTCGTCTTTGCCAAGACCGACTCCCACGCCGACGACATCATCCAGCTCATCCGCGAGGAGTTCGGCGAATCTTCCGCCTTCTGCAAAAAGGTCACCTACAAGAACGACGAGGAGGACCCCAAGTCCGTCCTCCAACAATTCCGCAACGAGTACCACCCGCGCATCGCCGTCACCGTGGACATGATCGCCACCGGCACCGACGTCAAACCCCTCGAATGCCTGCTCTTCATGCGCGACGTGAAGTCCCGCGGCTACTTCGAGCAGATGAAAGGCCGCGGCACCCGAACCCTTGATCTCGATGGCATGCGCAAAGCCACGCCCTCCGCCAAGACGGCCAAGCTCACCGCCCCCTGGCGCAAACAAAATCCCCAGCTCCTCGAATCCCCCGACCAACTACTTGCCCGCATCCAAGACGAACGCGAAGAGCGCTATGAAAAACGGCTGAAGGAATGGAAGACAGAGCTTAATAAGTGGGAGAAAGGTGGAGCTGGTGACAAACGTCCCGCCAAACCGCGCAAGCAGCAAGCCGCTCAACTACCCAGTGCCAATCAGCTCACCCATTTGCCGGACTTTCCGCCTGCATGGTCTTGGATCTCAGTCGAAAACTGTGCGGTCGAAATTTCAGACGGACCTTTCGGCTCAAACCTCAAGTCCAGTGACTACGTGGGTTCGGGCGTTCGAGTTGTTCGGCTGGAGAATATCGGTGCTGGAGAATTTATCGAAGAGAAGGAATCGTTCATTTCCCACTCGAAATACGAAAACTTGAAGCGCCACACCGTGCGCACCGGCGATATCGTCGTGGCTTCGTTCATTAACGACGCCGTGCGTGCCGCCCTGATCCCTCTATCCATTGCGTATGCGGTGAACAAAGCCGATTGCTTCCAAGTCCACTGTTTCGGCGACTCATTGGCCGCCGAATTTCTGCTCAGATGTTTGGGCTCTCGATATTTCTTCAAGCAGCTTGAGCAGCTCGTTCATGGTGTCGGTCGGCCACGCATCAACACGACACAGCTCGGCGAAGCCTTCATCCCCCTCTGCACCCTCCCCGAGCAACAGGAGATCGTGCGGCTTCTCGACGAGCAATTCACGGCCATCGAGCAAAACGAGCGGGAGATCGACGCCGCCTTGAAGCGCAGCGCCGCCCTCCGCCAGTCCATCCTGAAAAAGGCTTTCTCCGGCCAACTCGTCCCCCATGACCCCACCGACGAACCCGCCAGCCAACTCTTGGAACGGATTTGCGCCGAACGGGAAACCGCCGCAAAAGCCCCGAAAAAGAAAGCCGAAAAAAAATCAGACCATGAAAAAAGACCTGACCAATTCCGAGATCGACAGGCAGAACATCCTGAACAATCCCTACGCCCTGGCGGAGATCGAAAAGGCCGCCGGGATTCAGGGGATACCGTTTGAGAATAAAACGGTCGTTTTAAAAGAGCAAGTGGCCGCATTCTTCGAGGTCACGGTGCGGACAGTGGTCAATTACCTGGAGTCTCACCCCGAGGAATTGGGCCGCAACGGTTACGAGGTTCTCAAGGGTAAACGATTGAAAGAGCTGAAGTTAGCGATCAAGGAGGCAGGGGTTCGCGAAATTGATTTCGCGAACCTCAAAACGACCCCCCAGCTTGGCGTCTTCGACTTCCGGGCCTTCCTGAATCTGGCTATGCTCATGCGGGAATCCGAACGGGCCGGCCTGCTGCGCCGAGCCATCTTGGACATTGTGATCGATGCCATCAATGCCCGTACCGGCGGAGGCACCAAATACATCAACCAACGTGACGAGGATTTTATCCAGTCAGTTTTTATCGATGAAAATTACCACCAGCAGTTCACCGACGCCCTCAGGGACTGCGTGGACATGGGGAAATTCAAATACCCAATCTACACGGACAAGATCTACGTCAGCATTTTCAAGGAGGAAGCTCAGGAATACCGGAAGGTTCTGAAGCTGGAAACGAAGGAAAGCGTGCGTGAAACCTTCTATTCCGAGGTGCTTGACCTGATCTCCGCCTATGAATGCGGGTTTGCCGATGCCCTGCAAGAGGCCTGCAAGGCGAAGGGGGCACCACTCAGCTCGTGGGAAGTCGATGCGATTTTCCGCCGCTTCGAAAAACAGGCCCACTGGAAGCCCTTGATCGAAAAGGCTCGGAACAAGATGGCAAGTCGGGATCTGGCGTTCCGGGACGCTCTCCACCTTCAGTTGCAGGATTACATTACCCCCCTGCGGCGGGACGAGTTCGAACGCTTTCTCGGCGAGAAGAGCATGGAACTTTCCAAGCGCCTCGAACTGGCGAAGGACGTGATGAAACGCCTCAAGGAACGCGAATAACATGGCTTACCTCTATATCACGCTGAAGCAGGCCATCGCCACGCACGGGCTCACCATTGAGAAAAGCGGTGGGGGTACCTGCGGCGCTTTGGAGTTGGGAAAATTGGATGCCGTCTTGGAGCATATCCAGAATGACGACTATTACCCGTCCTTCAATGCAAAACTGACGCACCTGTTCCACTCGGCCTGCAAATTCCATTGCTTCCAGGACGGCAATAAGCGGATAGCAATCACCCTGTGCGCCCAGATGCTGCTCATCAACGGTTACCTCCGTAGCATCCAAGGATTCATCCGCGAAGCAGAAAATATCAGCTATCATGTGGCTGCGGGGGCCATATCCAAGGATCTTCTCGGTGAATGGATGCTCGCGATTCTAACGGGCAATGAGGACGATGAATCACTGAAACTCAGCATTTTCAACTCGATCTCCCAACACGAAGTCACTAACAGATGATGGCATTCACCTCACATCCAACAAAAAAGCACTCCCCTGAACCTACATCAATACCCGACGCAGGGCGTTGGGGTTCGGCTCATCAGAGTGCTGAAGTTCCATCGCTGAAATCTATTTCCAAATCAAGCTCTTCCTCATGACCACCGACACCATCATCTCCAAAGTCTGGAGCTTCTGCACCACCCTCCGCGACGACGGCGTCGGCTACGGCGACTACCTGGAGCAGCTCACCTACCTGATTTTCCTCAAGATGGCCGACGAATACGGCCGTCCGCCGTACAAGCGCAACGTCGGCGTGCCGAAGAAATACGCCTGGCCCGCGCTCAAGTCGCTCAAGGGCGCGGAGCTGGAAGTCCACTACGTCGAGACCCTGCGTGCCCTCAGCACCGAAAAGGGGATGCTGGGCCAGATCTTCACCAAGTCACAAAACAAGATCACCGACCCCGCCAAGCTCGCCCGCCTGATCGAGATGGTGGGTAGCGTCGAGTGGGTCATGCTCGGCTCCGACACCAAGGGCGACATCTACGAAGGCATCCTCGAAAAGAACGCTGAGGACACCAAATCCGGCGCTGGCCAGTATTTCACCCCCCGCGCCCTCATCGCCGCGATGGTCGAGTGTGTCGCCCCGGAACCCGGCAAAACCATCGCCGACCCCGCCTGCGGCACCGGCGGCTTCTTCCTCGCCGCCTACGACTACCTGACCAGGGACGGCAACAAGCTGGACCGGGAACAAAAAGCCTTTCTCAAGAACGGCGCATTCCACGGCAACGAGATTGTCGCAGGCACCCGCCGCCTGTGCCTGATGAACCTGTTCCTGCACAACATCGGGGAGATCGACGGCGCCAGCCTCATTTCCGCGGCCGATGCCCTCGTCGCGCAACCCTCGCAAACGGTTGACTACGTCCTCGCCAATCCGCCCTTTGGCAAAAAGAGCAGCATGACCTTCACCAACGAGGAAGGCGAGCAGGAGCGGGACGACCTCACCTACAACCGCCAGGACTTCTGGGCCACCACCTCCAACAAGCAGCTCAACTTCCTCCAGCACATCCGCACCATGCTCAAAACCACCGAACTCCACACCATCCTCCGCCTGCCCACCGGCATCTTCTACGCCCAAGGCGTGAAAGCCAACGTCCTCTTCTTCGACAACCGGCCCGCCAGCAAGTCCACTGCCACCAAAGACGTCTGGTATTACGACTACCGGACCAATATCCACCACACGCTCAAGCGCAAGCCGCTCCGTCTGGACGACCTCCGCGAGTTCATCAATTGCTACAATCCCTCCAACCGCCACAAGCGCAAGGACGCATGGCACCCCGACAAGAACCCCGAAGGCCGCTGGCGCAAGTTCACCTACGAGGAACTCGCCGCCCGCGACAAGACCAGCCTCGACCTCTTCTGGCTCAAGGACGACAGCCTCGCCGACCTTGACAACCTGCCGGAGCCCGCGGACCTCGCCGAGGAGATCATCGACAACATCGAAGCGGGCCTACTCTGCTTCCGTGCCGTCGCCAAGAACCTCCTCTAAACCCTCGTCGCACAACTCACCGCCGCGTGATCACCCCCCCTCAAACCGCCAACCGTCAGCCCGTGCGGTAGGAGTGCGGGGGTATTCGCCGACTTCGGCGGAAAGATCCGGGGGGGGGGCACCGTCCTCGTAAGACCGCCCGCGCGACATCTCTTCGCATTGCCTCCTCCCGGCTTCCACCTGCGCCCGCGCCTTCCGGATCATGTGCTCTGGCGCCCGCTCGAAAGGCCCCCACTTGGGAAGCAAGTTTTGTGATGGCTGATCCGGGGATTCCCCTTGAGGTTCCGAGTCTGCGTAAGACTGCCTACTTGACGGCTGCTGAGTTTGCTCGCGCACCGCTTTAATCTGCGCTCTTGCCCGCCGTATCGACTCCTCTGGCGCTCTCTCGAAACGCTCCCACTTGGGCGGCACGTTTTGTGAGGGTGGATTCGGGGAATCCAGGTGTTGCTCCCCGTGCGGCCCCTCGTCCGCGTAAGACCGCCCATTCGATGACTGCTGAATTTGCTCCCTCTCTGCCTTGATCTGAGCTTGCGCCCTTCTTCGGGATTCCTCCGGCGCTATCTCGAAACGTGGAGACTTGGGTTGCGAGTCCTGCAGGGGTGTGTCTGGCATGCCCAACGTTCTGCCGCCCTCGCCGGGTAGGCAAGCGCCATCAACGGCGGCCAAAGGAAAACCTTGGCTTGCCGCCATGCCCCTTGCCCGCTGGCGGCCTCATGCCCCGGCGGTAGTGCCCGAGTCAAGCCCGGTAAACTCGCTCCGCATGGCCAACCTCACGCGCAGCAGCGACCGCCTGCCGAAACGCAGCAGAGGCGTTCACCCGCTTCAAGACCGCCTGCCGGGAAACGCCCGCCGCCGCCGCAGCCTCCCGCAAGAGGCAACCCTCCGTCAACTTGCTCAGGATCACGCGATGCCGCCAATCAAAGGTCATGGCTGATACTCCCACAAAGGCGGGTCTGAGTCCATCCTGCCCGGCGGGGCGCGTGGATTGCGACAACCGCACCACCCGTCAACCGGACGCGTCAATCGGGGTAGGTCGTTAGGAAATTGTTGGGAAATTTTCACTTTCCGGTCACTTTCCGTTTAGCGGTGCGTTTTGGTGCGTTTTTGAGCGTTTTAGGGGCATTTGCCTAACTGCTCCGATTCGCCGAAAACCCTTGATCTACAAGGGAAAAAGCTGGAGGCGGGGATGGGAATCGAACCCATTAATGGTGGTTTTGCAAACCACTGCCTTACCGGTTGGCTACCCCGCCGTACGCGCTGGCGTCTGGGGGAAGGATTGCTGGCAGGACGGGTG
>CAIKHZ010000004.1 GCA_903827375.1 Akkermansiaceae bacterium | reverse complement strand
TTTGTTAGAAAATAAAACCCTCCCGCACCACAATCGCCTTGCCAACTACCCCCTCAACCCGTCACAAAACGCCATCCGAGGTGGTGCACTTTGAAGTGACCGCAGGTGGTGCATTTTGAAGTGACCGGTGACAACCAAGGTCGCGTCTCACATTGAAGACTGTCAGGCGTTTCAAAAGGGCTTGGTACTCAACTGCTTGTTGTCCCTTGGGGAGGGCATTATCGGTGCCTGCGTAATTTATAGTTTCTTTGCATCGGGACTCCTGACCGGCCCGATGTTCCCTGGATTTGATGAGCCATCCACCAAGATACCGAACAGCCCTTTTCTGACACTTATCCATCTTGTACCCAATAGCTCTGCGGAAACGGCGAAGTTATTTCTCTGGGCATTCATTGCCGGCTTCTGCGAACGGTTGGTGCCGGACCAGTTGAACCGGTTGGCCGGAGAGGCAGCCGAGTCGAAGGGCAAGAAACAGTCATGATAAGATTAGGTGCGACAGCAACCCACCCCCCCCCATCCAACATCATGGGCATGAATCTCAGCCGCATCAGCCGCACGTTCGCCTACATCGACGAAGCTTGGCAGTTGATCAACCAGCGACTCGACACGGGCGAGGTTGGCGACTTGGGCCGCGCGTGCCATGCGGTGGCCGAGACTTCTACGCGCATTCGTTGTATGCCGATGTGGTGCCCGCCACTGGCGGCGATTTGCCGCTCTACGACCCGTCACATCCCGTCAATCCCGGGTCGAGGTAGGATGCGGTGTTTGATCGCAACAAGTTCACAATCAACAACGACAAGCCCGTGTTCAAGGACGCCTCACTTTGGTCCCACTGGGAAAAAGGTCCTTCGTCAAAAGCGAGACCGTTTACCGAGTTTGAGAGGGTCGAGAAATGGAATGACGTCGCTGGTTTAGCTGAGAGGTGGGTTGTGGCGCTCTCAGTGGCAGCCGCAGCCACCACCGCCATGGCCGTGATCGTGGCCGGCATCGCCCTCGCCTTCGCCGCCACCGCAGCAGCCGCCACCTCCGTGGCTGTGGCCGTCCTCGCCGTCATGGCAACCGCAACCGCCGCCGCCGCCGCCGCAGCAGCCGCCTGTGGATTCGGCGAGGTCATCGGCCGTGGGGACGCGGCCGAGTTCGAGGGTCATGCCGATGTGTTTGGTGATTTGTTTGCGGAGGGTTTCCAAGGCGCGCTGGGCATCCATGAACTCACAGGCGACAGCATTTTCAAACAGCGCGTCGCGAGCCGCTTCAAAGGCTTTGATCTCCTCAGCGCCTAGCTCAAGGCCGGCATGTTGCTTCTGATGGAGATGTTCGCCCATCTCATGGGTGCCTTTGTATTGGGCACGGGCCGCATCATCATCCAGAAACTTTTCGATGCGCGTTTGAAATTGCAGGAACGTTGGGTCTCCAGCGATTGCGGCGCAGAGTTCTTGGGTTTTGAGGAGGATGGGGGAGTTGTCGGCAAGCAGTGTCATGCGCCTTGCATAAGCATGGAAGATACCTCTGGCAACGGCCATTTGTCAAAAATTCAGACGATTGGCCGGAAATTATTCCGCGTTTTTTGCTATTTGGTCATCCGCATCAGGCGCGGATTTCCTCGGGGCGCAGATAGCAGCCAGGATCAGAGCCCCAGAGGCTGCCGTAGTTGGCAAAGGCAGCGCGGGTTCTGAAGCCGCCGCCGCAAATGCTGAACCACTTGCACTCGGCACAGGGGCCGCTCATGCGTGCTTGGCGCTCTTCGAGAGAGAGCAGGCCGATGGAGCGGATCGAGGCGAGAATATCTGCAGAGCCCGGGTTGCCACCATCCCAGATTTGGGAAAAAGGCATTTGCTTGACGTTTCCTAACAACATGTCCTGCCAGAATTGGTCGGGATGGACGTCGCCGCGGGTGTCGATATTGGCGATGCCGCGGCCAGAGCTGTTAGCCCCGCCGCCATTCCACGCCAGCAAGCGGGTGGCTTCCTCCAGATTCGGGTGATTTTCGCGCTGCATCCGCACCAACAGATAGGGTCCGTCCGCCGGTTGGGTCACGGTGAGCAATTCACGGTCGATGCCTTGCTTGTGCCAGGCTTCGACGCGGGCGATGAGGGTGTCGAGGGCATGTCGGGCTTCCTCGGGTTCTAGCACTTGCAGTTCGCTGCCGCGGCCAGCCGGCACCAAGTGATAGAAACAGACACGCTGGATTTGCTGGTCTTCGATGAAATCAAGGATTTGCTCGATGTTCTCGACGTTATGGCGGGTGAGGGTGAGGCGCAGGCCGGTTTTTTGCTGCACTTCATGGCAATGTTTGAAGCCGCGCACTGCGGCATCGAAGGCCCCTTCCTTGCGGCGGAATTCATCGTGGACGGGGCCGATGCCATCGAGCGAAATGCCGACGTAAGCGACGTTGGCGGCTTTCAGCAAGGCGGCCTTCTCAGGGGTGATCAAGGTGCCGTTGGTGGAGATGGTTAGCTTGAGGCCGGCGGCGGTGGACAGGTCCACGAGGTCGAAAAACCGTGGGTGAATCATCGGCTCGCCGCCGGAAAACAGGAGCGACGGGACCTGATAGGCAGCGAGATCCGCCACCACGGCCTGCATTTGCTCCCAATCGAGCTCGCCGGGATACTGCTGGGCGTTGGAATCCGAGTAGCAATGCACACAGCGAAGGTTGCAGGTTCGGGTGATGTTCCACACCACGATCGGCTTGCGGCCGCGTGCCGCCACTTGTGCGCCTTCGCCGTGTCCATACCGCAAGCCATCGGCGGGCTGCGCCACACCGGTCCATAATTTTGTTAGATTGATCATCGGATTATTATTGGGAGAGGGATATTAGCAGGCGGCTTGGGGGTGGCCGTGAGGCAAATGGTTGCAAGCGGGGTCGGCGGCCAGCGGATCGCCGTAAACACCGTAGGCCCGGGAGCGAGAGCCGCCGCAAACGCTGCGGTACTCGCAGAGGCCGCATTTTCCGCCGAGGGCGTCGTTATCGCGGAGGGAGATGAAGAGCGGGTTATGGCGATAGACATCGGCGGGATGCATGTTGCGGACGTTGCCGCAATCGATGGGCAGGAAGCCGCTGGGGGACACCACGCCGGTGTGGGAAATGAACATCACGCCGCGGCCGTCGCGGATGCCCTGCGGGGAACGCATGCCCTGCATCGTGCGGCCTTTTGCACCCATTTTCTGCATGAGCACCCGTCGAAAATGGTGGCCTTCGGTGGTCTTGACCGCAAAGGGCGCTTTGCCCACCAGTTCAGCCATTTCCTCGAATACCCGCTCAATATCAGCGGCATCCGGTAAATCGGCCAGCCCGGCGCGCCCGGTCGGCACCAGCAAAAACACGCTCCACATCGCCGGTTTGAGCTCGAACATCAAATTTTTAAATGCCTCGAACTCGCCGAGATTGCCACGGGTGAGGGTGGTGTTGATTTGCAGGTCGAGGCCGACCGCATGCGAGCGGTGGACGGCTTCGATCGTGCGATCAAAAGTGCCACTAACGCCGCGGAATGCGTCATGGGTTTCGCGGGTGGCACCATCGAGGCTCAGCGACATGCGTTTGACCCCGGCGGCCTTAATCTCTGCGAAATCCGCCCGCATCAATAGTTCGGTGGCAGATGGGCTGAGGCCGACGTGCAGACCTGCGGCGGTGGCTTCACGCACCAAGTCCATCGCGTCGCGGCGCATCAGCGGATCCCCACCGGTGATCACGAGCATCGGCGGAGCCAATTCCGCCAGTTGGCCGATCAAATGCTTCGCTTCGGCCGAATCCAGCTCATCCGGGTGGCGGCGCGCCTGGGCCTCGGCCCGGCAATGGCTGCAGGCCAGCGCACAGGCACGGGTGATCTCCCAAAATACGAGAAACGGCCGCTCGTTGAAATCATAGGAGGCCATCGCCGGCCGGCCGCTGGGTGCTTGCGAGGTTTCGTGGATCATGGGCTGGCTTGGGGAAAGTTAGATTTGTTAGATCGTGATCTGGCCTCACGCGCTGCGAAGGCCGCGCAATCTCAGGCAATCAGCCCTATTCGTCAATCCCTGAATCACCCGATGCTAGGAAATCCAGGGCGCTCAGGTGCCGCCCCCTGAGAAAGCCGCTCGCTCCAACGATGCCCGTTCGGCAAGATGCCGAACGGTGCCGCCAAGATGACGGCGCTCCCCGCCAAATGCGCTGCTGACATGCGCGTCGGGGAGCGCAGGGCATCCCGTCTGTGAGGGTAGCACCCGTCACAGACGGTCACCGGGCGCCGCCACGGCACTGGAAACGAAAAAACCCGCCGTCCGGCAGAACACCGGACGGCGGGTTGATGATTGGGCTGGCGGGATTAGGCGGCGCTGGCTGCGATTTTGGCTTGGAGGGCCAATTTTGCCTGGGCGATGATTGCCGAGAACGCTGCTGCGTCATGGATGGCGATATCGGAGAGGATCTTGCGATCCGCTTCGATGCCTGCGGCCTTGAGACCTTCGATGAAGCGAGAGTAGGTCATTCCCTCGGCGCGGACGGCGGCGTTGATACGCTGTGTCCAGAGGCGGCGGAATTGGCCCTTGCGGCGCTTGCGGTCGCGATATTCGTAGGTTTGCGCCTTGCGGACAGCGTCCTTGGCATAACGGAAGAGTTTCGAGCGGAATCCGCGGAAACCCTTGGCTCGGAGCAGCACGCGCTTGCGACGCTTGCGGCTGGCCGGTGAATTAGTGGCACGTGGCATGTTCTATGGTTGGTTCTGATCTGGCCGTTGTTATCATTTCCTTCCGCAGTCTCGCCGGATCGTGTCTCCCTTGCGGGATCTGGCTGCGTGAAGGCCGTCCGATTCGCGGACGGGGGCGTAGGTTCGTCGTTGTTACTTCAAATTCAGGCGAAGGGAAGATTCTCTCTGACATTGCGGAGGTCCGCGTCGGAAACCAGTGTCGCTTTCCCAAGATTGCGCTTGCGTTTGCGATTTTTGCATTGCGCCAAATGGCGTTTGCCCTGTTTGCGACGTAGTATCTTCCCCGTACCCGTAACTTTGAAGCGCTTGGCGACGGCTTTCCGTGTCTTTGCTTTTCCTGAAACTCTTGGCATGGGGGGGGCAACTTAGAGACCTCAACCCGCTTGGCAAGCTAAAATTCACCAATTTTCATCAGACTGGCAATTTTGCCCAGAAAACCGCCCTCCTTGGCCTGCGCATCGAGGCGAGGCAGCCCCGCCGATTGAGGGCTCCCTGCGTCTGTTGGCGTGATTCACACAGGGTGACAGATAATAGATACAATATTGATGAAATAAGTGAAAGGCCGCAGCAGCCGGGGCGTAAAATCGGGCTTATGGCAAACGATGACAAGGCGACGGTCGATAGGCTGCATGCGGTGTATAGCCGAATGAAGGAGGAAATTGGGCAGGTGATCGTCGGTCAGCAGGAGGTCATAGAACAGGTGCTGATGGCGGTGTTTTGTCGTGGTCACGCACTGCTGGTGGGGGTTCCTGGGCTGGCCAAGACATTGCTGGTATCGACATTGGCGCAGGCGCTGGACCTGAGTTTCCGGCGGATTCAATTCACGCCGGACCTGATGCCGGCGGACATCACAGGCACCGACGTGCTGGAAGTGGACCCGGAGACCGGGCACCGTGGGTTTCGTTTCGTGCAGGGGCCGGTGTTTGCCAACATGCTGCTGGCGGATGAAATCAACCGCACCCCGCCCAAGACCCAGGCTGCGTTGTTAGAAGCTATGCAGGAACGGCAGGTGACGGTGGGCGAGCGTACGATGCACCTGCCAGTGCCATTTTTCGTGCTGGCCACCCAGAACCCGATCGAACAGGAAGGCACTTATCCGCTGCCCGAGGCACAGCTTGACCGCTTTCTATTCAATATCATTGTGGATTACCCCAGCGAGGCGGAGGAATGCGAGATTATCCGCCGGGTCACCGGGCCATCCTCCGCCAGTGTGTCGCCATTGATGGGAGCCCAGGATATCCTGCAACTCCAGGATATCGTTAAACGAGTGCCTGTCGGCGATCACGTCATCGACTTCGCCGCTGCGATCACCCGCTCGACCCGCCCGAAGGAAAAGAACGCCCCGGATTTCGTCCGAGAAATGGTGGCATGGGGTGCCGGCCCGCGCGCCGGTATCGGCTTGATATCCGCCGCCAAGGCCCACGCCGTGCTGCGCGGTCGCTTTCACGCCACCACTCGCGACGTGGCTGCGGTGGCTGCGCCAGTGCTGCGCCACCGGGTGCTGACCACCTTCAATGCCGAGGCGGCAGGGGTGACCAGCGACGAGATCATCCGGCGCATTCTCACCAAGCTTGCGCCGCGCGAAGACCTCAAAGTCTGAACCCAAGCCCTTCATGATACCCCCCCCGGGTTCCGGGCTCGCGTCTTCTCTTCCCAATGGCTTCTTCCTCGCACCTCCCTGACTGCATGCGGCTCCTGCCCGAGGAGACGATGGGGGTGATGCGCCGCCTCGATTGGTTGGCACGCCGCCGGATGCAGGGCACTCTAACCGGTAAACACACCAGCCCCGACAAGGGCATTTCGGTGGAGTTTGCCGAGCATCGTCCGTACGCATCCGGCGATGATCCTCGCACGCTCGATTGGCGGGTGATGGCCCGCAGCGACCGCAACGTGGTTCGCCAATACATCGAGGAAACCAACTTGCGGGCAACGCTCGCGGTGGACGTCAGCGGGTCGATGGACTTTACTGGCGACAAGGCGGCCACTCTGGATGGCAAGGCGTTGTCAAAGCTCGCCTATGCGAAGTATGTGGCGGCGGCCTTGGCCTATCTGTTTGTAAAACAAGGTGACGCCGCCGGATTGGTCACCTTTGACCGCAAGCCACTGGATTTCGTGAGGGCGGCGAGTCGGCCGAGCCAGGTCCGGCGGATCCTCGAGGTGCTCGATCGCAGCAAGGCCGGGGCGGATACGGATGCGGCGGCGGTGCTGCACGATGTGGCCGAGCGGATTCCGCGGCGCGGCGTGGTGTTTCTCATCAGCGACTTGTTTGATGATCCGGCGCGCATCGTCGAAGCGCTGCACCACTTTGATTTCCGCCAGCACGAACTGGTAATTTTCCACCTGATGGCCGAGGAGGAGTTGAGTTTCCCGTTTACCGGTTACCAACAATTTCGCGACCTCGAGAAGGTCTCGCCCAACCTGCGAATCGACCCTCACGCGGTGCGCGCCGCTTATTTGGAACGGGTCGGCCAATTCATCAAAATGATTGAGGCGGCCTGCGGCAACCTGCACGCCGATTATGTGCCGGTGAACACCCGAAATCCCCTCCGCCAAACCCTGCTGCGATACATCGGCCGCCGCATGCACGCCAAACGCGGCCGCTAACCCATGCTCTTCCTCAATCCATGGCTGCTGCTCGCGCTCACCGGCGTTTCCATCCCGGTGATCGTCCATTTGGTGCGCCGCCAAGCCGCCAAGCCCCTCGCTTGGGGTGCCATGCGCTTCCTCATGGACTCGCTCTCGGAGCGCCGCCGCCGCATGGAGTGGGAAGACCTGCTGCTGATGGCCGCCCGCTGCCTGTTGCTGGCCCTCGCCGCGCTGGCCATCGCCCGGCCGTTTGTGCCGCCTAACAGCGCCACCCCGTGGCTGCTGGTGCTGCCGGCCGTGTTGCTGGGAATCGGTCTTTTTGGCGGTTCATTCGTGCTGGCCACTGCCCGCAAGCGCCTGCTGGTGCGTGCCATCGCCTTGCTGATGTTTGGCCTCGCGGTGGCCATGGTTGTGTGGGAGCGCCAGCTCAACTTGCGCCGCTTCGAAGCCGCCGGCCGCCGTGACGTTGCCTTGGTTATTGACGCATCGACCTCGATGACCCGCAGTTCCGGCACGCGCACCTTGTTTGACGACGCGCTCGACGAGGCCCGCCGCATCGTCAAGGACGCCCCGCGCGGCACCTCCTTCGCTGTGATTCTCGGCGGCCCGTCACCCCAAGCACTTTCCAGCACCCCGGTGTCTCACCGAGCCGACGTGCTCGCCCAACTCGATGGCTTGCACGTGGTGGGCGGCACATTTCGCGCCAACGAGGCGCTCGGCATGGCAACTTTGGTGCTGGCGGAAGGGGAACGCCCTAACAAAGATATCATCGTCCTGACCGATATGCAGCGCCACGGATGGAGCTTCGATAATGCCGGAGTGTGGAAAACGCTGGCAGCGGCTTGGAACGCCTTGCCGGCCAAACCTCACCTGTTGCTTCGCGGGTTTCCCCAAGCGCCAAACCTGCGAAATGCCGGCATCGCCTCCATCACCACCGGCCGCGAGCTGACCGGTACCGACCGCCCGTGCCTGCTGCGCACCGAGGTGGTGAGCACGGGCAACCAACCGGTGATGCCCGGCGAACTTTTGATAGAGATTGATGGCCAAGCCGTGGCGCACGAGGCGTTGGGCTTGCTTATTCCCGGCCAGGTCCAAACGATTGAAACCCGCCACCGATTCACCACTCCCGGTGCCCACGTGGTCGTAGCGCGGCTCAGCGGCCACGACGACATCGCCGGGGACGATCACGCCGAGCGGGTTGTGCTGGTTCGCAAGTCGTTGCGGGTGGTGTTGGTGGATGGCAATCCAGCCGGCAGCTTTTTTGAACGGGCCGCCGGGCACACCGCGCTGGCCCTCGCCCCTGCCACCGACTTGTTGCGCGGCGGCCGGGCGGGCACGGATTTCCTGATGGATCCGGTCGTCATTCCTGCGCCTGAGCTCACTGCGGATTTGCTGGCAGGAGCCGAGGTGGTGGTGCTGGCCGATGTGCAGCGCCTGCCCGCTGCCATGGCCGTGGCGTTGGCCGAGCGCGTTGCGGCGGGCAGCGGTCTGCTGGTGCTGGCGGGTCCGCGGAGCGATCCGGCGTTTTACAATGCTTGGGAGGGCCCTGACGGCGTATTGCTGCCACTGGCCCTTGGCGGCGAAAGCACCGCTGAAAAGGGTGTCTCACCGAGCCCGGCCAGTTTCCATCATGCGGCGCTGGCTTGGGCGGGCGACGAACGCCGCTCCGACCTTGGCGGCGCTGTCGTTCGGCGTTGGCACAAGTCCACCTTGTTGCCTGGTGCTGGCTCGCTTGCCGCCAGTTTTGCCAATGGTGATGCATTCCTCGCCACCCGCGGATACGGCGGCGGCCGCTGCGTGGTGGCCACTTGCGCGTTCGATGCCCGTGCCGGCAACCTGCCCGCCCGCTCCGCTTTCGTCCCCCTCGTTCAGGAACTCGTCGCTTGGGCCGCCGGCGGTGGCGTCAATTGGAACCTCGACTCCTCTTGGAGCCCGTCAGTGGCGCTGGACTCTCGCTCGTCCGGCGGTCTGGCTGCCCGATATTCCCGCCGCGATGCCAAGACTGAACGGCCATTGGTGGAACGGATTGACCCAACCATCGATTTCAACTGGAGTGCCAATGCCCCCGGCCACAACGTCCCACGCGACAATTTCGCCGTCCGTTGGCGCGCCACCCTGCTGCCGCAAATTTCCGGCAACTATCAACTGGATGCGGATGTCGATGACCACATCACAATCAAAATTGCCGATAAGTCGGTGTTGGAACAAAAAGTGAATCAAGCCATCGTCAAGGGCCAGGTCCGGCTCGAAGCTGGCAAGCCGGTCTCCTTCGAGGCGCTTTATGAGCAAGCCGGCGGCAATCCGCACGTCCGTCTTTTTTGGACCCCACCCGGAGGCACCCGCCAAATCATCCCTGCCACCGCTTGGCTTCCCGCTCAGGATAAGCAGCCGCCCGCCGGCGAGGCCACCGACCCCGGCGGCCACACCCGCAAGGCGTCGGTTTTGCTGGGCAGACGCGGCCGGGAACTCCGCATCGACGGCCCCGCGGTGCCCGGTCTCTATCAGGTGAAACTGCCCGCTGACTTGCGCGAGTCCATCACCGGCGATACCGCCACCACCCCGCTGCCAGTGGTGGTCCGAGGGGAAATCGCCGAGAGCCGCCTCGATGCGCTCACCGCCGAGGATCTGGCGCAATTGGGGGCTCGCATCGACGTGCTGCTGCCGCAATCGACTGCCGACGTGCTAATGGTGCTCTCTGGCCGCGGTTTTGGCCGCGAAATCACCCGTCTGATAGCGGCCGCTGCCGTGTTGCTGTTGTTGCTGGAAATGGCCTTGGCGCGGTGGGTGTCGCGCTCGCGGCGGGCTGGCGACGATGTGCGCATCGAATTTGGCGATGCCTCGCCAAGCTCGTTAGAGAAAGGGGGCTTCCGATGAATCCGCGTTCTTGGTGGCGGCACGTCGCACGTGTCGCAGGTGTCGCGCTAGGTCTCTGGGGCTTGCTCGCTGCGACAAGTGGTATCGTGCGCATCGCGCCGGGTTGGTCGCCGGCAGCTGTCGCCTGTGGCCTGACCGCCGCCGCCGAGTTGCTTATTTTCCTATACCGCTATGAAGCTGCCACCCTCGGACCACGCCGCTCCCGGCAACTGCTCGGCCTGCGGCTGGCTGCACTCGGGTTGTTAGCTTGGGTCCTGATTGAGCCCACGTATGTGCGCAGCGTCAAACGCCGCCTCACCCGTCAGGTTGCCGTGCTATGGGACGACTCCGCATCGATGGATCTCATCGACGATGGCAGCGTGCGGACCCGGGCCGTCATCGCTCGGGAAGCGCTCGCCAAGTCCGGCCTGCTCAAACAGCTCGGCGATCATGTGAAGCTGCACGAAATCCACTTCGCCCGCAGTCCCGAAAACGACTCCGATAGCACCGCCAGCGGCTGGAACCAAGCCACCGACATCGCCGCCGCTCTCGACTCGGTGCTCGAACAAATCCCTCCCGACGAACTCGCCGGTGCCCTCCTGCTCACCGACGGCCGCCATAACCGCCCGTCCCGCGTCGAGGATAGTGCCCGGCGCTTCGGCACCCTCGACGCCCCGCTCGGCATTGTCGCAGTCGGCAGCCCGGATCCGCCGCGCGACGCCGCCGTGCTGGCTGTGCGCTCGCCCGACGCAATTCACTTGGGCGATCGGATGCGGGTGTCGGCGGACTTGAAATTTGATGGCTACAAGGGCCAGCAGGCGAAGGTACAATTGATCGGCGACGGCAAACTCATTGAAGAGAAGGAAATTTCTATTCCGACCGATCACTATCGCGATGAGGTGAAATTTGTCCATTTGCCCGAAAAGGGCGGTACCGGCGGCTACCACATCGAGATCCAACCGCTGCCCGGTGATCGTTTTCCGGAAAACAACCGCTGGTCGTTCGAAACCTCGATCACCGAAGCCCGCACCAATGTTTTGTTAGTCGATGACTACCCGCGCTGGGAATTCCGCTACCTGCGCAACCTGTTCTACGGCCGCGATAAGTCAGTCCACCTCCAATGGATGTTGCTCCACCCCGAACAGGCCGAGGGCCAGGCTCAGCCGAATATCGCCGCCTCTGCAGGCCGCCCGTTCGGCCAGGCCGCCGCCAACCAATGGCCAACAACCGAGGCAGAATGGCGAAAATTCGATGTCATCATCCTCGGCGACTTACCGACTGCCGCCATCCCTGACGCCACTTGGGCGATCATTTCAAAATGTGTGAACGAGCGTGGCGCTTTGCTCATTTTCAGCGCCGGGCCCAACTACATGCCCCATGCGCTGGACTCCAAGGCCGCCCGCGAACTCTTGCCAGTGGATCCTGGCTGGAACCACCGCACGTTCTTCGGCGACACTTCTACCCCTTTCCGCCTGTCACTGACCGCCGAGGGCCGCCACCACCCGGTCACCAGCCACGCCATCGGCTCCCTCGCCAACGAACAAGTCTGGGCCACCTTCCCCCCTTTGCAGTGGCGCCACCCTATTGTTAGCGTCAGGGACGGTGCCGATATCCTCCTCACCGCCACCGACGAAACCACCGCCATCGCCGTCCCAGATGCCGCCGCAGGTCTCGGTGCCGCTCTCGACGACCTCGCCCGCCGCCGCGAAAATGAGGCCAAACGCGCCCTGCTGGTCACCCGCCAAACCGGACACGGCAAGGTGGCTGTCGTTCTAACAGACAGGATTTGGCGCCTTCGCGAAGGTGCCGGCGACGTCCATCACCACCAGTTTTGGGGCAACCTCGTGCGATGGGGAGCCGGGCCGCTGCTGCGCGCCGGGTCAGACAAGGTGGCCCTCGGCACCGATCAGCTCACCTACACCGCTGATGATCCGGTCATCATCACCGCACGCCTCCGCGATGCCACGCTTGAGCCGCTGGTTGATGGGTCGCTTCGGGCCGAAATTCTCCGCGGCGACACGGTCGTGGCCACCGTGCCGTTGGCGGCAGTTGCTGGTTCGAACGGGCTGCACGAGGGCAAGGCCGCGCCGATTCATACTGCTGGGATGCACACGGTGCGATTGGTTGGCAGCAAGGCCGCTGAATTGTTAACCGCTGAGAGTAAAAAATCCCTCACCACCAGCTTCCGCGTCGTAGGGGCTCGCGGTCCCATCGAATTGGCCGAAACCACCCTCGATCGTCCCCTTCTCGACGAGGCGGCCAAGGCCTCCGGCGGCAAGGTGGTGGGACCTGACGAGGTGGCTTCGTTGCTGCCGCTGTTTCTTACCGAAGGAGCGAAGCGCGAGGAAATCCGCGAAACCCCGCTTTGGGATAATTTCCTGGTGTTCGCCGCACTCGCTTTCGTGCTGACGGCCGAATGGTGGTTGCGACGCAACGCCGGCCTGCCGTAAGTTACCCATAACCGCCCCCGGCCATGCAACCAGAACCGTCCCCGCCCATCACCCCGCGCCTCGAGCCGGTGTTGCGCCGCTTGCGCCAACGCATCCGCCGCGTCCGCGCCTCCCGTGGCGCTCTGATCACCGCCGTTACCGCCCTCGCCGGATTGCTCGCCTTGGTGGCTATTGATTGCGCGTTTGCCCCGCTGCCCACGTTGCTGCGCTGGCTTTGCCCGATCATTTGGCTAGCGCTGGTGACCGGCGTCGCCGCCGTCTGGTGGGTTTTGCCGCTGCGCCAACCCCTTGAATTGGTGCGCATCGCCCGCTGGCTGGAAATTCGCCATCCCAACCTCGATGAACGCATCAGCACCGTGCTCGAAGTCTCCGGCCACCACGGCGGCGGAATGTCATCAAGCTTGCTCGACGTGCTGGCACGCGAGGCCGCCATCGACCTCGTCCAAATCGATCCGCTGCTGGAAGTGAGTGCCCGCCGCGCCCGTTACTGGCTGTGGCCCGCTGCCGCCTTGGTAGCCGTATGGGCCGTGCTGCTGGCCCTGTGGCCGTCACTGACCGTCCGCCACGTGGTGCGTGCGCTGGTGCCTACATCCACCCTCGGCACAGTTGGCAGCATCGCGGTGACACCCGGCTCGATCGAGGTCATCGAAGGTGATGCGCTGACGATTAGCGCCCGCCATTCCACCGGGGCTAACAAGCCGCTTGAGCTCGTTTTGCATCTGCCCGATGGCTCCACCTCGGTGTTGCCAATGGAAGCTCGCGAGGCCGGCTGGGTCTATCAAATGGGCAAGGCCGGACAAAGTTTCAAATATGAGGTACGTGTCGGCCGCGAGACGAGCGATCGCTACCAAGTAACGGTGTGGCCACACCCGCAGCTGGCGGATGCTCGGGTGCGGCTTGAGTTTCCTGCGTACACCGGCTGGGCGGCACGCGAGCAGGCATTGGGCGACGGTGTCATTGCCATCACCGGAACGAAAGTTGAGTTGCGGGCTAAGCTCAATACGCCGGTGGAGGAGGCGCGTTTGGAGGTGGATGATCATCCGGTTGGCACCGCCACTCTGGAGCGTGCCGCCGATGGTGGCACATTGGCAACTCACTGGACGCTAGAAAAACCCGGACACGCAAACACCCGGGTGATGCTCAAACACCGGCTCGGCCGCGAGTTCGAGGCCGCCCGCTTCAACGTCGAATCCCGCCCCGATGCCCCGCCCGACGTCAAATGGCTTAGCCCCATCGACAAGGAACGCCACCTGCGCCCGGATGATTTGTTGGAGTCTGGTTATTCGGTTAGTGATGACGTTGGTCTCGGCTCCGTCCAACTGGAAGTCCAACCCGAAAAGGGCGATGCCGCCCGACTGCCGCTCGAGGCACCACCTCGCGTCGGCACAACCGAGCCGCCCGTCTGGCGCGGCCGGGTTAGCCAGGCCATCGGCGTGCTGGTGACCCGCTGGCCGCAGGTGCGCGTTTTTAAACTGCGGGTGCGGGCAGAAGATAACCGCCCGGCCGACTTCGGGGGACCCGGCGTGGGCACCAGCGAGTGGATGACGTTGCGCCTCGATGACGGGGCTCAATCGTCGGCACGCCAAGAGGTGGCCGCCGCTCACGCCGACGTCCGCGACACCATTGAGCAGGTGCGGCAGGCGGTTCAACAGGCACAGGAGAAAATCGACCGCCGCCGTCCGGAATTGCAAAATGAGAAACTAACGCCGGATGCGACCAAGGAACTTGCCCAGGCCCGCGACCAACTTGCGCAAGCCCACGACAAGCTTGAAGACCTTGCTGCACGCCTGCCGGAATCCGTCCATGGTGATAAAGCGCCGGAAGTGCGGCAGGCGGCCGCCACGGTCGAGCAGGCGCGCCAGCAGTTGGAGAACGCTCCCCTTCAAGACACCCCGAAAGAGCGCGATCAAGGAGCGGCCGCAGCCCGCGACACGGCCGTCAAGGCGGAGCAACAACTCGAAAAACTGCGCGATGAGATTCAGCGCAGTGAACCTCAGGTCCAGGATTTCGCCCGCCTCAAGGAACTCCAACAACAACAGGCCGAAGTCGCACGCCAAGCCGATCAGGCACTCGCTAAAACCCCACCCGATCCCTCAAAACCTGATAAACCGGCCGAGCCATGGCAGCAAAAACAAGCCAGCGTCGCCGAGGCAATCCGCCAGGATGCCCAACAACAACCGCAGGCCCAGGCCGCAGCTCTCGAACACCAAGCCGAGGAAGCCCGGCAACTCGCCAGCGAAGCCAAACAACAGGCAGCCGCCCAGGACGCCCTCAAACAGCTCGACGCAAAACAGCCCAACCCGCAGGCCCAGCCAGCCGCCCAGCCCCCGGCGCAACCCGACCCCGCTGCCGCTGCGGCCGCCGCTGCCGCCAAACAGGCCGTCCATGACGAACTTGCCAAGGAGCAGTCTGCCATCGCCAGCGAGGCCAAAAAGGAACTCGCCGAGGCCCGCCAACGCCAGGACGGCCCCACCGCCAACGCCCTCCCCGAAGCCGTCGAAGCCGCCCAACATGCCAGCGACGCCCTCGCCCACCAAGACGATCAGGCCGCCTCCAGCGATGCCAAACAGGCCGCCTCCCAGCTCGCCGAAGCCGCTAAAGCGGCCGCCGCCAACCCGGCAAACCCGGCCAACCCGGCCAACCCGGCCAACCCGGCAAACCCGGCAAACCCGGCAAACCCGGCAAACCCGGCAAACCCGGCAAACCCGGCA
>CAIKHZ010000003.1 GCA_903827375.1 Akkermansiaceae bacterium | reverse complement strand
ATGGTGAGTGGATTCTCAAAACGACATGTCGATTCCAAGCGCGTTCAACACGGCGAAGATAATGACAATGAGGATGAGCGCGCCAAGGCTGATCATCATCGCTTGCCAGGCCAGTGCGACCGCGCCTAATCCCGCAGCAGACACAGCGAAGGCGCGATTCTCACCTCGCGTGTAGGAAACCGATGCCCCGATGAGGCCAAGCATTCCAAGCCCCATCGCAAGCTTTGGGATAGTCTGATGCCAATCGTGCTCACGGCTCTTCACGATAATTGTTGCATTGCGATCCTTCAGTTTTGCGATCACCGCATCCTTGATCCTAACGGTCAGGTCCGCAATCTTCTTTTCAACGGGCGGCGTGGGTTGCATCCATTCGGCGATATCCGGCCCGAAAATCGATCCTACCAGCCCAATGATCGCGACGATCAAGGCGATCAAGCCGACAATGGGTTTGATTGGTCTCTTCATTTCTTCAGCGACATTGTTGACATTCCGCAGCGAAGACACACCGGACTTGCAGTTTTCGGCTTGATCCGTTCATGGGCGGTTCTAGCCCGCTGGGAAGGACTTGCCAAGCCGAATGTCGGGTGGAACGCTGACTTTTGGAGTATCGTCCAACAGCACGCTGCAACCGTGACCGGTATGTCGGTACCTCAACACACATACCCAGAAAGAGGGCGGGGCTTCTTCCGCATTGAGCCCGATGTGAAGCGCCGTCGGGCCGTGCTGGCCAAACCCGCGCCAGTGAAGAAATCCCACCTCAAGGTGGTGTGAGCCCTTCGCTGGTGAAATTTTAGATCATACTCTGTATTACTTCTTGCCAGCCGTGAAATCCCTAGTAAAATCCCGCTATGATCTTTGAGGAAGACCCCGAGTTCACCGACAAAGCACTCCGCTTGATCGGCGACGACGGGATTTTCGACATCCAGGTGTATCTCCTCGACCAACCGGACGCGGGCGACATCATCCCCGGTTCCGGCGGCTGCCGCAAGCTCCGCTGGGCCGCCAAAGGTCATGGCAAGCGGGGCGGTGCCCGCGTGATCTACTACTGGATCACGGACGACGAGCGCATCCTCTTGCTCGACATCTATGCCAAAAACGAAGCGGAAAATTTAAGCGCAGCCAGATTGCAGCAACTCAAACGCAAGATCCCATGAAAACCATCCCCACCACCACCAAAGCCAAGACCGGACGCACCACCAGCAGCGCCCCGGATGTCGCCGTGCTCAAGGCCCGGAAAGAAGCCATGCAGCGGGGCGAGCGTGCCCCCTCCCGCGTGTTCCGTCTGGAACGGCAAGCGGATGGCAGCATCGTCCGCAGCGCGGTCAACCCTGAGCGCCAGCGCAGCAACTCCGCCAAGGCATGGGAAGCCAAGAGCGAGGTCTCCAAGGTCCGCCTGTCCCTCAACCTGACCCAGGAAGCCTTCGCCAGCCTGCTCGGTATCGGGCTAAGCACCCTCCGCAGTTGGGAACAAGGCAAGCGCGCCCCCTCCGGCGCGGCCCGGATGCTCATCGCCATCGCCCTCAAGCATCCCGAGGTCCTGCAAGAGGCGGTGGCGTGAACACTTGTCGAAGCGTGCAAAGTCCCATCACCATCACAGCTTCATCAATTACCACGTCGCCTTGCACCGGAACGTGGGCGACGCCGCCCTCTAGGCTGGCAACTCCGATGGTTCTGATGCTTCCGCAGTCATCGACGACGGCCTGGCAGAAGGTGGCCAGGAACGGTTGCGGTTGTCTCAGAAACAAACCAGCCACCTTAGTTTCCCAAGGTGGCCGGGGTGTTTGAAAGCCGCGTGAAAACGACCGCGACGACCTTTAGCCGCCCCCGTGGGGGCAACCTGAACATGCGCCGCCGCCACCCCGACCTTTCGGTCTGGTGGCGGCGTTGATTCGGTCAACGCCTTCCGTTCCACGCGGGGTTTCAAAGCCCCGACCCGAATCTCTCCGGACGCGGTTATTCAAGAATCTCAGCGGCGCTCTGGCAAGGACGAATCCGCCAGGTGGTCGCAACCTCGCAACCGGGAGAAAATCCTTCGGCTGAGGCCGGTCAAGTGGTGTAGCCAAGGGCCTTGATGATGGCGAGGATGCCATCGATTTAATCGACGCGCTCCTCGGATTTTCACCCGAAGCAGGCGGCGAGGCGTTCGAAGAGGTCAGCAGAGCTGGTGTCGGAGTTCTGGCCGACGGTGGTCAACCTCATCCGCCGCGACCGTCGATCGCTGGAAAGGATGGCCGGGGCGTGCCCCCGCAGGGTTAGGTGCCACCCAGCGAGCGAAGGAATCGATGCCCATGGCAAATTGCCGCTTCCCAACGCTCTGCCGTTAGGCTTCCCTTCCGCTGTGCTCACCTCCAGCCATCCTCGTCTTTCCGCCCGCTCGGTCCGGCGGACGGTTCGGGGCTGGCGACGGGTGACGACGAATGGCTTGCCTTCAGCCGCTCAGCGCCTGAACACGCCGCCTTAAATGCCCGGCCCGCCTGCCCT
>CAIKHZ010000002.1 GCA_903827375.1 Akkermansiaceae bacterium | reverse complement strand
CGGATTGTAGCGGGCGATACCAGAACGGGAACGGATTTGCTCGAAGGTGTCAATTGGACCGAGTTCAAGGGCCAGGAATGCAGTGTGTTCCGCCGCATCCAAGCCAAACAAATCGTCGTCCGCCCCCAGAGATCGCCGACGGTCCCAAGCGTCGTCACAGATCCCGATGATGCCCTTGAACGACCCACACACCCATCAACCGAACCTGGAAGGTCGCGTGCCACACCTTGACATTGGCGGCATATTTTGACGGAGGATGAATGGCGGAGGACGCGAAGTTTTTTGCCGCTGACCTTGATGTCGAGGAGAGGATCGGCGATTACCTTCAACTTCCCCGCAATTGCGATCATGTGAGTTGGATGGTTAGTGGTTCTGGCCCCTTAAACCCCGTCACCGGTTGCAGGGGCCGTTTAATGTCGCGGCCAGCGCTGATTTCTGGCGGTTAAAGCCTATCAATAGACGCCCGACCGCTTGGCTCCTGCAACTTCAAGGTGCCTGAGGACACAAGACCATGACCAAACACGAAATCAAGGGCGACTGCAACATCACCAAGGGCAAGCTCAAACAAAATGGGCACGGAGTAGGGATCCACCCCATGGCAAGTGAGCGCCAACCGGTTTAGCTTATGCCTGTTCCAATTCGCTGCTGACGCTGCCGAGCGGGACATTCGACAGCGAAGGTTCGCTGGGGGGGTGTCGGCGGAAAATCTGAAATATTACGGCTCTTCCACACAATTTGGGTTGATTTTGAGTATGTGAAGGCGTGTTCGTAGGGTCACCGTCTAGCGACATCCTCGCACCGGTCAAGCGGGCGGACGGCATAAAGTTCGTGTCGCGGGGGTATGCGGCGTTTCTGCCCGGATTTATATCGACCGCCCGCTTGACCGGCACTGCGGGTGCCGCAAAGAGCACGTTATGGGTTTTGTGACCAAAACCTTTCAGGCTTGCAGATGGCGGCCACGGGGCTTGATTGGTGTTGCGAACATCCAGAACAACCCCGCAACCGCCATCCACCTCCAGCTTAAAACACTCCTGCGCCGCGTGCAAGACCTTGCCGGTTTTATCGTCAAGTCCGTGCGCCTCACCGACGATGCCAAGGGCAAGCCCCGCATTGAGGCGGTTCTTGCTGCCGATCCGCGCTTCAAGCGGCGCTGTTCCTGTTGCGGCGAACCCGGTCGGGTCCACGACCACATGAAGGAACGGCAGTGGCATTTCGTGCCGCTCTGGGGCATCCCCGTCATCCTGCGTTACACGCCTTGCCGGGTGATTTGTCCGACGGGCGGGGCGACAGTGGAAGCGATGCCCTGGAGTCGCGGCAAGAGTCCCTACGCCGTTGCCTACATGCTCTTCCTCGCCCGCTGGGCGCGGCGGCTTTCCTGGAAAGAGACCGCCTCGGTGTTTCAAACCAGTTGGGAGGCGGTGCGCCGTTCGGTGGAATGGGTGGTGGAGTGGGGACTGGAAAACCGTGTACTCACAGGCGTCACGGCCCTTGGCATTGATGAACTCCACTGGGGCCGGGGGAAAAAGAGCGAGAACTTCGTGACCCTCATCTACCAAATTGACGCCGGCGTGCGCCGCCTGCTCTGGATCGGCCACAAGCGCAAGGAGGCCACGCTGAAGGAGGGCTTCGCGTTTCTGGAAAACCAATGCGACGGCTTCCTCGCCGGCCTGCGTGTGATCTGCTCGGACATGTGGAAACCCTATCTGAAGGTCATTGCAAAGAAGGCCGGCTGGGCGCTCAACGTGCTGGATCCCTTCCACATTGCCAAACACCTCAACCTGGCGGTTGATACCGTGCGCCGCGGCGAGCAATCCCGATTGCGCGACAAGCAGGCCAAAGCCAAGGTGAAGGGTGCGCGCTTCCTCCTACTCAAGCGCGGCACCCGCGTGCGCGGCAAGGCGCGTGCGAAACTCAAGGCCGTCCTGGGCTCCCTGGGTGCCACCTCTCGCGCCTGGGAACTCAAGGAGAGCTTCCGCAAGTTCTGGCAATACCGCAGTCCCACCTGGGCGGCGGCCTACCTCCAGGCATGGACAACTCGTGCCTTGCGCTCGCGTCTCGAACCCATGCGCAAGGTCGCCAAAATGCTGCGTAGCCATGAGGATCTTTTACTCAACTACTTCAGGGCGAAACGTGAATATAACAGCGGTGTAGTCGAGGGATTGAACAACAAAGCGAGAGTTGAGCTTGCGCGTAGCTTTGGCCACCGCTCCTTCAACATCCTCAAACTCGTTCTTTATCATACACTTGGGTCACTTCCGGAACCTCCTTCAACACACAAATTCTGCTGACGAGGCTAAGTTATTGTACGGCGCGACGCCCACTTTACATGGCGTTGACAAGGCTGGTGCATCCCCGGGTGGAGTCACGGCGCAACGGTCGGTATTGACTTTAGATTCAAGAGGATTTTCACTGAGGCCTTCAACGATTGCAGGCGCAACCTCATCGGCTTGAATCTCGATAGCAACTACATCAGTGACATCCATTGCCATGGCTTCAACCTCGATTACTGGAGTTTCGGCATCCTGCTCGATCAAGGCGGTGAGCTTAATGAGTGTCTGGTGGATCTTATCCTGCAGGGGCAGGCCCGCGATGACGGCACCGAGATTTTCCAACATGTTCAGCGCCGTGGTCTTGACTTGGGAGTAACCCATCGGTACCTTCATCTTCTCAGGCACCGGGTCCAGCCTGCGTTCCTCAAGGTACTTCCTTGCGGCTGACTTGATTGCAGCAGCCGTGAGATCGGTAGCGCCTTTGCCGGCCGTGATTTTGCACCAGCACTCAACCCGATGGTCCTCCGGGACCACAGCGCAAAATTGTCTGAAGATGGACTCAGACAAGGTGATATTTTCCCCATCTGGGGAAAATATGATAGTTTCACTGAGAAAGGAACCGAACTCCGCGAGCCTGTAAGCATGAGTCTTTTTGAGGCACCATTTG
>CAIKHZ010000001.1 GCA_903827375.1 Akkermansiaceae bacterium | reverse complement strand
TGAGGTCGGGGTGGTGGCGTTGCACGCGCTGGACGTGACCACAGGCATCACGGTGTTGGGGGCGATCGAGCGGATCAACCGTGAATTGGGGACGCTCACCGTCATTATCACCCACAATGCGGTGATGGCGGAGATGGCCGACCGGGTGTTAGTTCCTTTCGGACGGAAAAATCGTCAAGGAGCGGCGCAATGAGAACCGTCGCCCGGCCTCGAGCATGGAGTGGTAGCCCCCCTCGGCCATGATGGATCCGCTTGATCTAAAACTGCTGCGCGATCTGGGCCGGATGAAGGGCCAGGTTGTGGCGGTGAGTTTGGTGATGGCCTGCGGCCTTGCGATGATGATCATGACGCGCAGTTTGACCTACACCTTGGATACGACGCGCAATGCCTATTATCAGAAATATGCGATGGCGGGGGTGTTTGCGAGTCTGAAACGAGCCCCGCTGGCGGTGGCTCAACGGGTGGCAGCACTGCCCGGGGTTGCGGTGGTGGAGGCACGGGTGGCAGTGGATGTGACGCTGGACTTGCCCGGGGTGGCGGAACCGGCGAGCGGCCGGATCCTTTCGCTGCCGGAAGACGGCGGGGCGCAAAAGCTCAACCGCTTGTTTTTGCGCAGCGGGCGGTTGCCGCGCTTGGAGGCGCGGCGCGAAGTGGTGCTCGGCGAGGCGTTTGCGGAGGCCAACGGGCTCAAACCCGGGGCGTCAGTGGTGGCGGTGATCAACGGACGCCGGGAGACTTTGGATATTTGCGGGATTGGCTTATCGCCCGAATTTGTCTTTGAGGCGCGAGCCGGCGAAACCCTGCCCAATCACCGTCGCTTCAGTGTCATGTGGATGAACTACCGACCGCTGGCAGTCGCTTACAACATGAACGGTGCCTTCAACGACCTCTGCATCGACCTGACGCCCGGCACCCCGCCCGATTCGCTACTCCGTGAAGTGGACCGCCTTCTCGCCCCTTACGGAGCTCGCGGCGCTTACACCCGCAATGAACAGGCGTCCGCCCAACGCCTCAACGACGAACTGCGCGTTCTCGCCTCGCTTGCCGTCGCCTACCCGGTCGTATTCCTCAGCGTCGCCGCATTTATGGTCAACGCCGTGCTCTCGCGCATGGTCCGCTTGCAGCGTGAGCAAATCGCCCAGATGAAGGCGCTCGGCTATGGCTCGTGGCAGGTCGGTATCCATTATTTGAAATTTGTCTGGGTCATCGGTGTGTTGGGCACGCTCATCGGTGGAGTGGCCGGACGCTTCCTAGGGGCGAGCCTGGTCCAAATGTACACGTTGTTTTTCCGCTTTCCGACGTTGGAATTCCAGATGGATTACGCGGCGCTGGCGCTCGCCTTGCTGGTGAGTTTCGGGGCATCGGTGGCCGGTGTACTCACGGTGGTGTGGCAGGCGGTGAAATTGCCACCTGCCGAGGCGATGCGACCGGAGCCGCCGACCGATTTTCAGCCATCGTTGTTTGAGCGCATCGGCCTGACGAACTTATTCAGTCCAGCTCTGCGCATGGCCCTGCGCAACATCGAGCGGCGCCCCTGGCCAGCGCTTTTCACCACTTGCGGGCTGGCACTGGCTACGGGGCTGATGGTGCTGCCCGGGGCCATGAGCGATAGCGTTGACTTCCTCCTGACGTTCCAATGGAACCGCCAACAGCGCCAGGATGTGACGGTTTTCCTAACGGAGCCTGGTTCCGGCAGCGGTTTCCATGACTTGGAGCACCTGCCCGGGGTGATTCGCGCCGAGCCAATCCGCAGTGTACCGGCCCGGTTGCGCTTCGGCCATCACTCGCGCAAGCTGGCGGTCACCGGAATTGCGCCTGGGACTGCGCTCAACAGACTGCTAGACGAGCGTGGCGAGGTCATCGCGATGCCTGAGGAGGGATTGCTGATGTCCAAAAAGCTAGCGGAAGTTCTCGGCGCGCGGCTTGGGGATCTGGTGCAGGTGGAGGTGATGGAAGGCCGGCGGCCACTGTTGGAGGTGCCGATCCGCGGGTTGGTGACAGATTTTGCGGGGGTTGCGGCATACATGGACATTGCGGCGCTGCGGCGGTTGATGCACGAGAGCGATACGATCAACGGGGCGTTTATCGCGGTGGATCACGGGCGCTGGGATGATTTCATGCGGGCCGTCAAGGACACGCCGCGCTCCGCTGCCGTGATGGTTAAGCGCGACCAGCTTGCGGCGTTTCGTGAAACCACCGCTGCGAGTATCGGCATGATCCGACAGTTGTATTTCGTGTTAGCGGTTATCGTGGCCTTCGGGGTGGTGTACAACAGTGCCCGGATCGCGCTTTCCGAGCGGAGTCGGGAGTTGGCGACGTTGCGGGTGGTGGGATTTCGGCTGGCTGAAATTCGCGGCGTGCTGATTGGCGAGTTGGCCATCCTGGTGCTGGCCGCCTTGCCGCTGGGCTTGTGGTTCGGCCGTGGTCTGGCACTCTTCATCATGGCCTCCTTCAGCACTGAAACCGTTCGCATGCCCATCGTCATCAATCCTGCCACTTACTCGCTCGCAGTGACGGTCGTCCTTGTTGCGGCGCTGCTCTCGTTTGCGGTGGTCGGCCGGATGGTCGGTAAGCTCGACATGGTTGGAGTCTTGAAAGCCCGCGACTGATCCCCTAGTTTTTCCCTGCAAGTCCATGGCCCAGCCCACCTCCAAATCCCCAACCCCCAGCGCACCCTGGGAAGCTCGACGCAAGCCCGCTGCCAAACATCTCTTGCGCAACCTCGGATCTTCGTTGACCGCAGCATTGCTGTTGGGGTTTGTTGCTTGGGGGTTCTGGCCAAAACCCGTGCTCGTCGAAACCGCCAATGCCAGCCGCTCGCCCCTCACCGTCAGGGTGTCTGAGGAAGGCAAAACCCGCGTCCGCAACCGCTTCGTCGTCACAACCCCGGTTGCAGGCCGGATGCGCCGCGTGCCGCTCAAGCCCGGCGATGAAGTGCAAGCCGCCACCACAGTGCTCACCGTCATCGAGCCGGTTGCTGCACCTTTGCTTGACCCCCGGTCCCGCGAGCAGGCAGAAGCCGAAGTGTCCATGCGGGAAGCCGCCGGCAAGCAGGCCGAAGAATCGCTCGCAGCGGCCCGGGCCACCTTGAAATTGGCAGAGGCAGATCGTGACCGGGTCCGGGCGGTGCGGCGCAGCGGGACGGTCTCAGAGGCTGACCGGGACAAGGCCGAGGGCGAGGCTTCGATCAAAGCGGCGGAGGTTCGCGCCATCGAATTCTCCATCCGGGTCAACGACTTTCGCTTGATCCAAGCGCAGGCCGCTTTGGCGCGGCCGGAGGTGGGAACTTCGGGCGGGGTCGTTGAGGTCAAATCGCCCGTCTCAGGGCGGGTTCTCAAAGTGATGCAGGAAAGCGAAATGGTTGTCATCCCGGGCTTGGCGATCCTCGAGGTGGGCGATCCGCAGGATTTGGAGATCGAGGCGGAAATTCTGTCGCGTGATGCCGTGACCATCCGCCCCGGCGACCCCGCAGACATCGAGCAATGGGGTGGCGAGGCACCCCTCAAAGCCCGGGTCCGGCGCATCGAACCTGCCGCCTTTACCAAAATCTCCGCTCTCGGCGTCGAGGAACAACGCGTCATCGTCCTCTGCGATCTGCTCGATCCCCCAACGCCCGCCAAGGCCCTCGGCGACCGATTCAGAGTCGAGGTCCGCGTCGCAATCTGGCACAGCGACGACGTTCTCTCTGTGCCTTCCGGTGCCTTGTTCCGCGAAGGCAATACCTGGAAAACCTTCGTCTTCCATGGCGGCCGCGCCGTGGTCACCGATGTCAACGTCGGCCATTCCGACGGCCGCTTTACCGAAGTGCTATCCGGCATCGACCTCGGCACATCGGTGCTGGTGCATCCGCCAGACACCGTCAAAAACGAGACCCGTGTCACCCGCCGCTAAGGCGACACGGCGACAAGAGGAGTCTCCGGGCTTACTCGCTCTTCCGGCCCTCAGCGCACTGGCGCAGGGCTTGGCGGAGTGGAGCGCGCTCGGACTTGGCGGCCTCACACAGCGGTTGGCGAGGCACGCCAACGTCACGCCCGAGCATGGAACAGGCGGCCTTAACCCACTGGGTATATTTGCCGCCGCCTTCCATCAATTCGAGTGTGGGCAGCATCTCAAAGAAGAGTTTGCGAGCGCCGACGAAGTCTTTTTTGACGACGCTGAGTTCGTATAGCTTGGCGTGGGAGCTCGGCAACACGTTGGCCACCCCTCCGACCCAACCCAGCGCACCGATCATGAAACTTTCTAGCGCAATGGTGTCACAGCCGCAAAACACCCCCATGCGATCCCCGCACAAACGCATCAATGTGGTCATGCGGGCCATATCACCACTGCTTTCCTTGACGTAGCGAATGTTCTCAAGCGCCGTCAAGCTGGCAATGAATTGCGGGGTCATATCCACGCCGGTGCGGCCAGGATAGTTATACAACATGATCGGAATACCGATCGCATCGTTGACCGTGCGGAAGTGGGCAAACAACTCATCAGGCGTCGGCAACGAGTAATACGGTGCGGCGAGCAACACCCCGGCACAGCCGAGTTGCTCAGCCTGTCGCGCAAAGGCAACCACCTCTCGCGTTGATGACGCATTGGCTCCAGCCACCACCGGCACCCGCCCCGCTGCGGCCGCCAGCGTGACCTCAATCACCTGCTGGCGTTCCGCAGGAGTGAGCGCATAAAACTCCCCGGTACTACCTAACGGAATAAGCCCGTGAATCCCCTGACGAATCTGATGGTCCACGAAGCGCTCGAGTTTGAGCGCGTGAACGTCCCCATTCGCCTTCATCGGCGTCACAAGTGCGGTGAATACCCCGTGGAACCGGGTCGAGTTTTTTTTCATGCTGAATTTGGAAATAATGTTAATTTTTAACGGTTTTTGTTGAAGATACAGGGGCTTCATATCGGTGCCAAATCCGACCTCCGCCCCTATTTCTTTCGATATTCAGAGTTAGAGTGTCTCTACCGGCTTCAGCCCAACTGCATCCACACCGTCTTGAGCTCGGTGTATTGCTCATGGGCATAGGACGATTTATCGCGGCCAAAGAAACCTGATTCCTTGAAACCGCCGAACGGAGTAGTTAGATCGCCTTCTGAGAACGTATTGACGGATACCACCCCGGCTCGGATGGCACGGGCATAGCGATGGGCCTTGGTGAGGTCGCTGGTGTACAAGGAGGCGGCCAAGCCATAGTTTGTATCGTTAGCCACGGCGATGGCTTCTTCGTCGCTATCGACAGGGATGACCGCAAGTACCGGCCCGAAAATCTCTTCCTTGGCAATCGTCATGGCCGGAGTCACATCATCGAAAATCGTCAACTCGACAAAATTTCCCCCGCTCTTTTTGAGCACCTGTTTGCCGCCGAGCACCAGATTGCCGCCTTCGGATTGGGCAACCTTGATGTAATTGAGCACCGTCTTCATGTGGCTCGGCTCGATGAGTGGGCCAACCCGGGTGCTTGGATCGAGCGGATCGCCAATTGGCCAGCCCTTTGTTTCAGCGATGATTTTGGCGACCAAGGCGTCCTTGATACTGCGGTGGACGATCAGGCGGGAGCCGCTGCTGCAGTTTTCGCCCATATTCCAGAACGCGGAATTCACGGCGTGGGGGGCGACCAGATCGATATCGGCATCGGCGAGAACCACCTGTGGGTTTTTACCACCGAGCTCGAGGATGATCCGTTTGAGGTTACTTTCCGACGAGTGGCGCAGCAAGTCGCGCCCAACACTCGTCGATCCGGTAAAGGCCACCATATCCACATCCATGTGCCGGGAGAGCGCTGGCCCTAACACAGAGCCGGCTCCCGGCACCACGTTGAGCACGCCATCGGGCAGACCTGCGGCGCTCGCCAACTCGGCGATGAGCAGGGCGCTAAGTGACGTTTGCTTGGCGGGCTTGACCACCAAGCTGTTGCCAGCTGCGAGTGCCGGGCCGATTTTCCAGGCGAGCATCTGGGCGGGAAAATTCCATGGCAGGATCATACCGACCACGCCGATGGGTTCGCGAACGATCATTGAGACGATATCCGGTCCGCTGGGAGAGACTCGCTCGTGGAGTTTATCGACGAGTTCGGCGTGCCAGTGGATGCAATGAATCGCGTCGGGTATGTCAATGTTCACGCAATCATAGATCGGCTTGCCTGCGTCTATCGAATCCAGCAAGGCGATCTCCATCGCGTTCGCCTCCAGCAATTCCACGAATTTCAGCAACACCGCCTTGCGCTCGCCGGCACTCTGACGAGACCAGCGACCATCAGCAAACGCCTTGCGGGCCACCGCCACGGCGCGGTTGACGTCGTTCTCATCGCAGGCGGCGATTGTGGTGATTTTACTGCCGTTGGCAGGATTGATCGAGGCGTAGGTTTTGCCCGAGGCGGACGGGCAAAACTTGCCGTCGATAAACGCCTGGGTCCGGAATTGCAGTTTTGCCACCGCAGTTTGGATGGCTTTGGGCTTGAGGGTGAAGTTCATAATCGAGCTGCGTTGGGTGTGATTGTTGAAGTTGCTAACGGGAATGCAGGCGGACTATGGCACGCATCAGCTGGAGCGCAAGAAAGGAAATCCCATCGAAAAAAATTTCACCGATCCTCATCGAGCGTCTGCAACCAACGGCATGAAAGACCAGCAGTCCGGCACGCGTTATGGCCTAGCATCTTACCCCAACCGAAAATCATGATTCGCCAGAATGTCTTAGCTTCGCAGTTACTAATCGGTGCTTTCGTGTGTGCCGCCTGCGCCGAGCAGCTTGCGGCAGCACAGGACATGAAGTTGTGGTACGACAAGCCGGCCGGGCAGTGGGTCGAGGCTCTGCCGGTTGGCAATGGGCGGCTCGGAGCCATGGTCTTTGGGGCGGTGGACCAAGAACGCCTGCAACTCAACGAAGGCACGCTATGGGCCGGTGGTCCCTACGACCCCAGTAGCCCGGAGGCCCTCCAAGCACTGCCCGAGGCCCGGCGACTCATTTTCGCAGGGAAATTTGGCGAGGCCCACGGCCTCATTGGTGCTAAAATGATGGCCCGCCCGCTCAAGCAAATGCCCTATGAACCCCTGGGGGATTTGAAGCTGGCTTTCCCTAGAAACGGAGATGTGACAGGCTACCGGCGCGAACTCGACCTCGACACCGCCATCGCCAGAATGACCTACTCCGTCGCCGGAGTGAAATTTGTCCGTGAGGTTTTTTCCAGCCCGGTGGATCAGGTGATTGTGGTTCGGCTGACCGCTGACAAGCCCGGCCAAATCAACTTCACCGCAGCGATGACCACCCCGCAAAAAGCCACGGTCGAGACCGAGTCGCCAGGCACACTCGTCATGCGTGGCGTGAATGCGGCAGCCAATGGCGTCCCCGGGGCACTGAAGTTTCAAGCCCGCGTCCACGTTCTAGCACAGGGTGGCAAGACGAGTGCGGCAAAAGACAATATTTCCGTTAGCGGTGCGGACTCGGCGACTTTGCTGATCGTCGCGGCGACGAGCTACAAGAGTTACAAAGACGTCAGTGGTGATCCGGCAGCGCTGAGCCGCGCCTATCTAGCCAACGCGCTGCAAAAACCGTTGGATGGCCTGCGCAAGGATCACATTGCCCAACACCAACGCCTGTTCCGACGCGTGATTCTGGACCTCGGCAGCTCCGACATGGCAAAACTGCCTACAGATCAGCGAATCGCCAAATTTGCCGAAGGCAACGACCCGCAACTCGCCGCTCTCTACTTCCAATTCGGCCGCTACCTGCTGCTCTCCTGCTCGCGGACAGGCGGGCAGCCAGCCACCTTGCAGGGGCTGTGGAACGAACACATGGAGCCCCCTTGGGACAGCAAGTACACAATCAATATCAACACCGAAATGAACTACTGGCCCGCTGAACCGACCAACCTCGGCGAGTGCACTGCGCCACTCATCCAAATGGTTAGTGAGTTGGTGGAACCGGGCAGCCGCACAGCCAAGGTGAATTGGGGCGCTGGCGGCTGGGTCTGCCATCACAACACAGACTTGTGGCGGGCCACCGCGCCCATCGACGGCCCGACCTGGGGATTCTGGCCGACGGGCGGCGCGTGGCTCTGCAAAAACCTCTGGGATCGCTACGAATTCGGCGGCGACAAGAAGTATCTCGCCCAGACCTATCCAATCATGAAAGGCGCGGCTCAATTCTTCCTCGACACACTCGTCGAGGAACCAACACACAAATGGCTGGTCACCTGCCCGTCCCTCTCCCCCGAAAACACCCATCCCGGCGGCGCGAGCGTTTGCGCCGGCCCGACCATGGATAACCAAATCATCCGCGACTTGTTCAGCAACTGCATCCATGCCTCCGAAATTCTAGGTGTGGACGCCGACTTGCGGGCTAAACTCGTGGCCACCCGCTCACGCTTGGCACCCAACCAAATCGGCAAAGAGGGCCAGCTCCAGGAATGGCTGGACGACTGGGACATGCAAGCTCCAGAGATCCAGCACCGCCACGTCTCACATCTCTACGGACTCTATCCAAGCGCCCAAATCACCCCTCGCGGTACCCCGGAACTCGCCGCAGCCGTCCGCAAATCCTTGCTGATCCGCGGCGACGACGCCACCGGCTGGGGCGTCGGCTGGCGCATCAACCTCTGGGCCAGACTGCTCGACGGCGATCATGCCTATAAGCTGCTGGCCATGCTCATGACACCTCCCAGAACCTTGCCTAACATGTTCGACAGCTGCCCGCCATTCCAGATCGACGGCAACTTCGGCGGCTGCGCCGGCATCGCCGAAATGCTCATGCAAAGCCACACCGGCGAAATCGACCTGCTGCCCGCCCTGCCCAAAGCCTGGCCCGTCGGCAGCGTCAAGGGCCTGCGGGCCCGCGGCGGATTTGAGGTCGATATAGCATGGAAGGATGGCAAACTCACCTCCTACCGAGTCGCTTCTAACGATGGTCGGCAGGCCACCGTGCGCGCCAACGGGGAAACCAAGGTGATTCAATCCGAAAAGCTGGCAAATGTCTCGCCAGACCCGGCACCCTGAAATACAGACTAACACATTAACGAAAAATATTTTTTAACAACCATGAAAATAACAAGCAAAAAACAGATAATACAAGCCACATGGCTGGCGGCGATGCTGGCATTCGGCGGGGCAAACGTGCAAGCTGAAGGCATCACAGGAGACGTCGGAGGCAAGCTCCTGGCGTCGGGAAATGGCCTGATGCTGCTCTCCGCAGCGGGTGAGGTCGAATGGCAGCAATCCACGGCCCTCACACATGACGCATGGTTGCTGGCCAACGGCAATATCTTGTATGCGGATGGCGACTCCGTCACCGAGGTGACGCGGGAACACAAGGTCGTCTTTCAGTACAAGTCCGCCGAAAAACGCGGGGGCGGGACTTATGCCTGCCAACGCCTGACTAACGGCAACACGATGATTGGTGAGAATTCCACCGGCAAAGTTCTTGAGGTCGATCCGGCCGGCAAGGTCGTCTTCGAATTGCAGACCACCCCAGCCACCGTTGGCGAACACCACAACATGCGGATGGCTCGCAAGCTGAAGAATGGCAACTACCTTGTCTGCCATTCAGGAGCCCACATCGTGAAGGAGTACACGCCGAAGGGCGAAGTGGTGCTCGAACTCAAGACCCCGAACATCGCGTTCTCAGCGATCCGGACTGCGGCGGGAACCACCCTCGTCGGCGCGCTGGACAAGATCATGGAGTTTGACGCCAAGGGCCAGGTGGTGTGGGAGTTCTCCACCAAAGATATCCCAGGCGTGTCCATCCGGAATATGACCGGCATCAACCTGCTGTCTAACGGCAATATTGTTACCGGGTGCTACTCCGCCTATGACAACAACGAGGGTTGCGGTCTCCTCGAGATCACCAGGGACAAAAAGCTCGTCTGGCGCCTCTCCAATCCAAAACTCGGCGGCAGCATGATGGCCGTGCAAAAACTCAGCGCAGATGGCAAACCGCTGCCGGGCGATTGCCAGCGCTAGAACATCCCTAGCACATATCACCATGAATCCATTACTCCATCAGACTGGCTTGGCGTCGCTCATCCTCGCCCTTTGTACCAGCACAGTCAGCGCCGCTCCTGCTGTGCCCCGCCCGGAGCATCCACGTCCAGACATGCTTCGTGACTCGTGGATGACGCTCAACGGCGAGTGGCAATTTGAAATCGACAAGGCGGCGGATGGAGCAGCGCGGGGGCTGACCTATGGCAAGGATCTCAACGCCAAGATCATCGTGCCGTTCTGCCCGGAGAGCAAACTCTCCGGCCTCGGCCTCGGCAACACCCAAAAACTCAAGGACGTCTGGTACCGCAGAACCTTCGAGGTTCCTGCAAACTTCAAAGACAAACGCCTCCGGATCCATTTCGGCGGCATCGACTACCAATCCTGGGTTTACATCAACGGCCAATTCGCCGGTACCCATATCGGCGAAAACGTCGAGTTCAATTTCGACGTCACCCGCTTGCTCAAAGATGGGACTAATGAAGTCGTGGTTAAAGTGCTCGATAACATGTGGTCGGGCCTCCAGCCCTGTGGCAAGCAATGCGGCGATCAGAGTTACAGTTGCTTCTATACCCGAACCACCGGCATCTGGCAGCCGGTCTGGCTCGAGGCCGTCGGCTCGTCCTTCGTCGAAAGCCTCACTGTGGTCCCCGATCCAGATAACTCACGGGTGCTCATCACGGCCAAAATCAACGGCCAAGATCCTGATCTAACACTCAAGGCGGAGGCTTTCGCCGCCGGCCAACTGGTGGGCTCGGACAGCGCCACCGGCCCGTGGCAGAGCCGCTTGGTCATCAACCTCAAGGAAAAAAGACTATGGGCACCGGATTCGCCATTCCTCTATGACCTGAAGCTGACGCTAACCAGCGGCAAGACCAAGATTGACGAGTTGCAGAGCTATTTTGGCCTGCGAAAAATCACCATCGACGGCCGCAAAATCCTCATCAACGGCAAGCCGGTGTTCCAGCGCCTGATCCTCGACCAAGGGTTCTATCCTGACGGCCTGTGGACGGCTCCTACCGACGAGGAATTGAAAAATGATATCGTGCGATCGATGGCCTGCGGCTACAACGGGGCGCGCCTTCACCAGAAAGTCTTTGAGCCAAGATTCTTGTATTGGGCCGATAAACTCGGCTACCTGGTCTGGGGCGAATATCCCAACGCCGGCTATGGCAACCAGCATGAGGGTTACTCTGCGGTGGCTAACGAGTGGAACGAGATCTTGCTGCGCGACCGAAACCACCCATCCATTGTCGGCTGGTGCGCCTTCAATGAAAACTTCGAGGACTCCGGCGAGCTCCAACAAATGATCTGGAAACTCACCAAGGCCATCGATCCCACGAGGCCCGCGTTGGAAGCCAGCGGATGGGCACATACCCTGCCGAATCCAGAAGTCAGGGACGCCCATGATTACTCTGCAAATCCATCCCAGCTGCGGCAAAAATGGCTGGATTATTTCGCCAACCCGGCGCAAGGCCCCTATCCCCCGCCCCGCTACTTCAAACCCGGGTCCTCGCAGACCGACCGCGGCGTTCCGTTCATGATCAGCGAAGTCGGCGGCATCGGCTGGGCCACCGAGGGTGGCTGGAGTTATGGCAATGGCCCGAAAACACTCGACGAGTTCTACGTCCGCTACCAAGGAACCATCGACGCCATGCTCGACAATCCAAACCTGTTTGGCTTCTGTTACACCCAGCTGACCGACATCGAACAGGAACGCAACGGCCTCTACTTCTACGACCGTAAACCGAAGTTCGATGCAAAAAAACTCCACGCAATCACCTCACGCCAAGCCGCCTATGAACGCACCGACGCGGTGGCTCCACAACCGTCGATCGCCACCCTCATTGCCAATTGGAAAGTGCTCGTCGGTGCCGTGCAGGATGGCAAGTTGAGCACGCCCTATCGATACATCATGGACAAACCGGCTGATGGCTGGATGAATGTAGGATTCGACGATCAGTCGTGGAAAACCGGCCTGGCGGGATTCGGCAATGGGGTTGGTGTGGTCAAGACCGAATGGAAAACCGCGGATATTTACCTCAGAAAATCCTTTGACTTCGACGGCGCCGATTTGAAGAACGGAGCCATAGTCATCTGTTATGACGAGGACACGGAGGTCTATCTCAACGGACAAAAGATCCTTGGCGTCACCGGTTTCATTGGCTATTACAAGATGTTCATGCTCACCGACGAGTTGAAAAAATCCCTAAAAAAAGGGGCCAACACTCTCGCCGTTCATACCCACCAGACAAGGGGCGGACAATACATCGATCTGGCAATCCTGGTGGAATAAGACGCGTCCCAAGGCATGCAAGCTCCCGAGAAACTTTCTAACCATGACAAGATATCTGAAGACCGGTGTAACAAGCCTGATTTCCATGTTGGCACTGGCCATCACCGCAACCGCGGCCTGTGGCGCGGAAGTCGCTCAGTCCGGCGCTGGTGCCAAGAACCTGGGATATGAGTTTATCAAAAATGCAAAGTTTGGCATTTTCGTCCACTTCACTGCGGGCGGCTCTGATTTCGCACCCGGCAAGCCCAATCCCCAACCCTGGGACCTCGACGCCCATGCCGACGCCTTCGATGTCAAGGGCTTTGCCGACGCCGTCGAGGAGATGGGCGCTCAATATGTGACGCTCACCTCATTCCATGCGGCAATGTACCTGCTGGGCCCCAGCAAAGTGATGAGTGACATCGGCATGCCCAAACACCAGGCCAAGCGCGACCTCATCGGCGAACTGGCGGATGAGTTGAATAAACGCGGCATCGCCCTGTGCCTCTATGTGCATCCGGCCGACCAACATGACCTATCTCGCGAAGAACGCGCACTGTTTGGCTGGGGGCCGGAAGTCGATGGCCTGCCAGGCCCCAAGCTCGGCCTGTGGCCCAACCCGAAATGGGATGATTTTATCCTCGGCTTGTTCAAGGAAATGAGCCTGCGCTACGGCACTCGGGTGTCTGGCTATTGGATCGACCGGCACACGCCCAAGCGCTTCGCCAACGCCAAGCGAATGGCTGATGCCTTGCGCGCCGGCAATCCCGGGGCCGTGATCTGGCAAAGTGGACCCGACTATGTCCAGGACGGGCTGTCGCTGCAAGATGCGTGGCCAGCCGCCGAGGGCGGCGACACCACACACGGAGAGAAAGACCAATGCTGCATCTGTGCGACCGACAACGCCTGGTTCCAGGGCAACAAGGTGCAAGTGCCTGCCGACGAGGTCTTCAGGGGAGTTGTCAGATGCGCCGGTTGCCCCGATCAGGAAGGTGGCATTCATGTGGCCTTGACGCCATATGCCACCGGCTATGCGCCAAAGGTGAGGGAGCTAATGACTGAGTTTGGCAAGTACTGGCGCGAGCGAAAAGTTGCGCTCTTCAACACCCGGCCTAGCAAGATATTTGAGATCGAACAGAAGGCTAATCCTTGGCCGATAGTCGCAACGGACACCCCCGACGGCTCAACCGTCTTTGTGCATGTGTTGATCCCTCCAACCGGAAAATCCATCCACCTGCCCGCACCCAAAGATGGCCACAAGCTCGGCGCAGCTTCACTTTTGATAGGGGGCGGCCAGGTGCAGCTCAAGCAATCGGAGGCAGGAGTGGATTTGTCACTTCCGGTTGGTGCGAATTGGGATCCGGTGGATACCGTCATTGTGTTGAAGGTGGCGACACCGCGTGTCACCTTGAACCTCGACGGCATCTGGCAAATCGGTGAGGGCGGAATGGATAGCCCACCTGCCACCTTCGAGCGGAATGTGCCGGTGCCGGGCTTGGTGGACATGGCCCAACCGCCGTTTGTGGAACCGGGCCCGAAACTAACACACCTAGACAAATTCTCGCAGAAAGATCCGCGACGCGACGCCTTCTGGTATCGGCGCAGCTTCACATTGGCAGCCCCCCTAACCACCGCAGCCACGCTCAAGGTAGGCAAGGCGATGTTCGGCATGCGGGTCATCCTCAACGGCAAGGTGCTGGGCGAACAAGCAGCTTGTTTCACGTCCGGCCTTTTTGATGCTCGGGCCGCGCTCAAGACCGGCGAAAACGAGTTGCTCATTCGCGTCGGTGCCGACCGCAACGTGGTGGCTTCCAATGCCCCATCGGGTTTCGACTACGAAAAACAACGCTATATCCCAGGCATCTTCGATTCGGTCGAACTGATCCAAAGCGCCACTCCCCACATCGCCAATCTGCAGGTCGCTCCGGATTTAACCCAACAAAAAGCACGAGTCCGGGTATGGCTCGATCAAGCAACCGCAGGCGACATGACTCTCGAAGTGCGCGAGGCAAAATCAGGCAAGCTCGCCGGAAAAACCACCGTCCACCTGAGCGCCGATGCTAACCAAATGCTTGACGTGGATGTGCCAATCTCCGAATGCCGTTGGTGGTCGCCGGAGTATCCGTTTCTATACACCTTGACGGCGCGGACCGCAGGCGATGAGTTCCAGACGCGCTTCGGCATGCGCACATTCAAGTTTGATCCGGCGACAGGCCGGGCGCTGCTCAACGGCAAGCCGTATATCATGCGAGGCAGCAACTTCACGCTCTATCGGTTTTTCGAGGATCCTCAGAGAGGCACGCTTCCATGGAACGAAGAGTGGGTGCGCACTCTGCATCGCCGGGCCAAAGATATGCATTGGAATTGCCTCCGCTACTGCATCGGCTTCCCCCCAGAATTCTGGTACCGCATCGCCGATGAGGAAGGCCTCCTCATCCAGGATGAATTCCCGATCTGGAACATGGAGCGCGGCAAGGCAGCCGAGTATGATGTGGACTCATTGGCCGGCGAATACCGCAGTTGGATGCAGGAGCGCTGGAACCACCCATGCGTCGTCATCTGGGACGCATGCAACGAAACCCGCTCGTCAGACATTGCCAAGGCATTTGCAAAGGTGCGTGCACTGGATCTATCAAACCGTCCGTGGGACAATGGCTGGCAACCACCGCAGGACCCGGGCGATTGCTTCGAGTCGCATCCCTATCACTTTATCAATCCGCAATTCAAACTCTCCGACCTTGCAAAATCCGATCCGGCCCAGGTGGGCAATGTGTGCCGCGAGACCGGCAAGCACGCGGTGGTTATCAATGAGTACGGCTGGCTCTGGCTCAATCGTGACGGCACACCGACGACCCTCACCAAGGAACTTTACAACAATCTTCTCGGCGAACATTCCACCACCGAGCAACGCCGCCACCTGTATGCACGGTATTTCGCCGCAGAAACCGAATTCTGGCGCTGCAACCGCAAGGCGGCGGCCGTGATGCACTTCACCTCCCTCGGTTACTCGCGCCCCGACGGCCAGACCAGCGACCATTGGGCGGATATCGAAAAGCTCACATGGGAGCCCGAATTTTATCGTTATGTGCGCGACGCCTTTGCGCCAGTGGGCCTCATGATCGATGCATGGGCCGCAGAATATCCGGCCGGCAAGCGCCAGGAGTTTCCGGTCGTTGTCATCAATGATCTTTATGAAAATTGGCAGGGCGATGTCCGCTTCCGACTGCTGCGCGATGGCAAGACCATCGAGGTCAAGATCCAGCCCTGCAGTGTCCCGGCGCTTGGCGATGCAAAGTTCACCTTTGCCATCGATATCCCTGCGGCTGAGGGCAGCTATCAAGTCGAAGCAGCGCTGATCAAGCCCGGCAGCGAACCCGTCCGCAGCCTCCGCGATTTCAGCACAAAGACCGGCGACAAGAGGAAGGAATAGCTCGGAACAAACCCATCCCAACCAAAAAAGCCACTCGCCCAAAGCTCTGACTCATCTTCCCTCTGAACACCCACCAATGTCTATCCATTTCAACCTTCCGCTTTTCAACTCCGATTACCCCCTTATGAAAAATTCATGGATGAAAGTTATGATGCTGCTGCCGATCATGGTCGGTTTGACAGCCGTTCAGGCAGCGCCTGAGATCAATAATCGCGTCGGCGCCGCGAATGTCGCGCCCGGCGAAGCGAAACTCCAGGGCCGATTGGACGGCGGAGGCGACGCCGATGTGACGCTGTACTACGGTCCGGCCGATGGCGGGACGGACGCCACCGCCTGGGCTAACAAAATCGAGCTTAAAGGAGTAAAGAACACCACCGAGTTTGCGGCAACGGCCAGCAAACTGACCTTCGGACAGACGTATTTCTATCGGGCCAGTGCCAGCAACTCGAGCGGTCAGGGATGGGCCAACGCCAGCGCTCAATTCACCACACTCAAACCCAGGGTGCCGGCCACCAACGCCGACAAACTCCCAGTAAAGGCCGGTTTGGTTTGTTGGTTCGACGCCGCCGTCGGGGTGGACGCCGACGCCAAGGGAGTTGTGCAGTCGTGGAAAGACATCTCCGGCAATGGCCATGACGCAAATCTCGCCGGCGGTGCTCCTGTGCTGGCTCAAAACCAAATCCACTCCAAACCAGCACTCCAATTCCGTTCCGCCGGCACTGCATCGGCCCTCAACCTCGCAGGCCCGCTGGTTACCGAGCAGCAGTTTGTCGTCCTGCGTTCGCCCAACGCCAAGTGGAACAGCGACGGTTGCGCACTGGGCCGCCGCTGGAAACGGGCGTCAAGCTATCGACTAGGCCAAAATTCCACCCAGTTTTGGGGCGACCAATACCCGAAAACCGTCTCAATAAATGGCAAAAAACTTTCTGAGCCACCATTCAACATGGGATCCATCACTGAGTTCATGATCCTCAAAATCGATGTGAACGACAATGACTTGAGCAAGAGTACCTATCAAATCGGAGCGGCGGATAGCGCTGCCTGCGACATGGACATTGCCGAGATCGTCGCCTATCAAACCTCGCTCTCCGCGGCGGACGAGGATATGGTCGGCGGCTATCTGGCAGCCAAATATGCCATAACCACCGGCTACTCGGCCAATCCTGGCATGGCCCCGGCCACCCGTTTATCTAACGAGGCGGCGATGCTCGCATCCCCCACCTCAGCGCTGCTCAATGCAACACTGACTTGCCCGAACTCACTGTATGATATCCGCGTCTATTGGGGGATTGCCGATGGCGGCACCGACGCAAATTTGTGGGAGAACTCAGCCCCAGTGAAAACCATCACCAATTCTCAATCAACGAAACTAACCCATACGCTCACCGGCCTAACCCCTGGCACCATCTATTACTATACATTTCGCGGCACCAACGCGGTGGACAGCCTCTGGACTAACAAATCCATGAATTTCCGCGCCGGCGGACCCGTCACCTCCACATTGCCTCCAAAACTTGCCGTCACCAAGGGCTTGGCCTGCTGGTTCGACGCGGGCAGCGGGGTCACTGCCGACGCCAAGGGTGCCGTACAGGAATGGAAAGACCTGTCTGGCCGCAATCATCATGCAAAAACCGGTGGCGGCGTGCCTCCGGTGCTTGCAGCCAACCAACTCAACTCGAAACCAGCCCTGCAATTCCGCAAGGGCTGGCTCGGCATCGACGGCTCATTTTTCGCCAAGGAACACTTCATCGTGTTGCGCTCGCCAAGCCCAAAATGGAGCGGCGCAAGCGGGTTGTTAGGCCGTCTCAAGGGCCGTGGATCGAGCTATAACACATTTGGAGGCGATACCGGCTTCTGGACCGACGTGTCACCCGAAGCAGTTGCTAGAAACGGCAGCATGTTGCCCGGCCCCTTATTCGATTGTTCACCGATCACCCAGTTTATGGTCCTCAAGATCATCGTCAACAATGCCAACGAGACCGAAGCAGCTTACGCGCTCGGCAATAATGACGGGTTGAGTTCAGGTGATTTTGACGTTGCTGAGGTCCTCGGCTACCAGTCGATCCTTGGGCCCAAGGATGAAGCTCTGGTAGGCGGCTACTTGGCAGCCAAGTATGGCATTGACTCCACCTATCCGCCGCTGCCACCAGCCAAGGTCGCGCAAATTCCAGCGGGTGATTTGGCCGCTGCAAAATTCAAGAACTGGAAACACAGTGGTTCCATGTTCCTGCTCACAACGCCGGATGGTGCGGACCTGCCCGCCAGCGCATCGGAAGAGAATTTTCCGGTACTCGTCCGCCTCACCAAGGATGGATTCACCTTCGCGGAGGCCCAAGCCAATGGCGAGGACATCCGATTTGCTACGAGTGCCGGGGTTCCTCTTGCATACCAGATAGACACCTGGGATGCAGCCGCCGGGACGGCTTCGGTTTGGGTCCGGGTTCCAAAAATCCAAGGCAACTCACGCCAGGAATTCAACATGTATTGGGGAAATCCCTCGGCAAAATGCGAGTCTAACGGCCCTTCGGTGTTCAACACATCTAATGGATTTCTGAGTGTTTGGCACATGAACGAACCCGTTCGGGACGCTGCCGGGACTGTGGAATCGACCGATCTGGGCACGACCCCAACCTCTGGCGAGATTGGATCAGGCCGTCACTTCTCGGGTGGCAAGGGGATTTTCTGCGGTGACAAAATCACGAAGTATCCATTTGGATCGAGTCCTCACACCACCGAGGCCTGGGTCAAGGCCGACAAAATGAACACGACGTTGATGGAGTGGGGCAAGCTCGGCGGGGTGACCCTTCGCCTGCTGAGCACTCCGTCGAGGGTCGGTGTGAATAACAACAAGACCAGTGTTCAGGGAACCAGCGTGCTGCCAAAGGCGGAGTGGATCCAGGTGGTCTATACCTATGACGGCCAGAACGACAGGATCTATGTGAACGGTGAGTTTGATATGAAAGCACCGACGGCATCCACCATCGAGGTGTTGACGCCGGCCCGGATGCAGATTGGCAACGGTTTCTTTGGCGATATGGATGAAGTGCGCGTTTCTAACGAGGCCCGCTCCGCCGACTGGGTGAAGCTGCAATATGAGAACCAAAAGTCCCTCCAGACATTGGTTGGACCGCTGGTCCAACCCGGCAACACGCTGGCGGCATCGGATAAGAAAGTGACCGTGCCAGAAGGCAAGCAGGCCACGGTCAGCATCAAGGTGGGCGGCGCACAGAAACTCTATTGGTTTGTCAAAAATGGCGATACCGAGACACTGGTCGCGGTGGATTGCTTCAGCTATACAGTCGGCAAACGGGTGACAGGCGACGAGTCATTTACCTTGCGCGTCAAGGCCGTCTATCCTGATGGAGTCAAGACGCTGGACATCCCGGTAACCATCCAGGAAGATATACCCGAACCGGTGTTCACCCTTAAAGCGCCCGCCACATGGAATGGCCGCTCTCCGGTCGAGGTGCTGCCTGATATCACAAATCTCTCCGCCATGAAGGCCAAAGGCGTTGGCGAATTGAAGTATAACTGGGAAGTCACCGGCGGAGTCGTCATGAAGGAGATAACTCCCGACCGACTGATCCTCAAGTTGTCACAATACACCGGCCCAATCACCGTCAAGGCAACTATCAGCAATGGCGGTGCCCCCATCGTGGCCACCACCTCCATCAATGTGGTCGAGCCGAAAACCGATCCGTGGTTAGAGAGAACTCCGCTCATGGACGAAAAACCCGAGGACGGCCAGTTCTTCGCCCGGGATGACAAAAACGAAGGCACGCTCTACTACAATGGAACCTTGGAAAAACCTGCAGATTCTGTTTTCCTTAAAGTTTATGCCGACGATAAACTCGTCAAAACCGAGACCGCAAAGCCAGCGGCTGACAACACCTATGCCCTAACTGCCAAGCTTAGAGCCGGCCTGATCAAATACAAGGTCGAGTTTGGCAGCAAGACCGGCACCACAGAAACCGCCGTGCAAACCGTGACTAACCTCGTCTGCGGCGACGCCTGGCTCATCGACGGCCAGTCCAACGCCTTGGCGCTGGATACCGGTGAACAATCGCCAAACGACACCAGCGAGTGGATCCGCAGTTATGGCGGCCCGACTGGCCGCGGCGATTCGTCCGACTGGGTGCGAGACCGCTTCGGCAGCAATACCAAGGAAATCCCTAGCAAGCGAACCAACCTCTGGTGCTCGCCTGCTTGGAGGCAACTTCCGGGATCAGACACGGCGCTCGGGTGGTGGGGCATGGATCTGGCCAAAAAGTTGCTAGCCAGCCAGAAAATGCCCATCTGCATCATTCAGGCCGCGGTGGGTGGCACACGCATCGACGAGCACAAGTGCAACGACGCCAAGCCGATGGATTTGAGCACGATGTATGGCAAAATGCTGTGGCGGCTGAGCAGTGCACGGTTGACGCACGGGATACGCGGCGTTCTTTGGCACCAGGGTGAAGCCGACCAGGGGTTGGATGGTCCCGACGGCGGTTTTGGCTGGGAAACGTATCAGCAATACTTCGTCAATATGTCATTGGCTTGGAAGCATGACATGCCAAACATCAGCCACTACTATGTGTTCCAAATCTGGCCCAATGGCTGTGGCCAGGGCGGCGGCCATGGCGACATGTTGCGCGAAGTTCAGCGGACATTGCCGCGCCTCTATTCCAACTTGGATGTCATGTCCACGCTGGGAATCAAGCCGCCGGGCCCCTGCCATTATCCCCTCGTCGGCTGGTCCGAATTTGTCCGTTTGATGCAACCTCTGATCGAGCGTGACACCTATGGCCGAAAGGTTCTCGAGCCAATTACAGCGCCTGATCTCAGACGCGCCTATTATACTAACTCTGCAAAGAATGCCATCACCTTGGAGTTTGACCAACCGGTCATCTGGATGGATTCATTGGCCAGCCAGTTCTATCTGGATGACGCCAAGGACCTCATCGATAAGGGAACCGTCAGCGGCAACGTCATCACGCTCCAGCTCAAAAATCCTGCCAACGCCAGCAAAATCACCTACCTCAAAGAGCTTAACTGGAACCAAAACGACCTGCTCTTTGGCAAAAATGGTATCGCCGCACTCACGTTCTGTGAAGTGCCTATCGCACTAGCCAAATAGCTCCAACCCACATGAAAGATTCCCTAATTGACCCCATGCTCGGCTTGACCACCTGCGCCAGCCTGTCCGGTTGGCTCGCCCTCGCCGGACTGACTGGTGCTGTAGAAACTCCCCACGCGGTAGCTCCGAAGAACCCGGCGGTGGTTTGGGAGAGCCTGCCGACGATCCGCAGCGGTGTGAAGATTCATTCACACACCTCGAAAAGTGCGCTCAATTGCACCATCATGGATTGGACGAACTATACGTTGCAAGACGCCGATGGATTTGAGCAGGCGTCTGTCAAGGGCGGCTCCGGCATGCTGGTCCATGCCTGGTTCGCTTGGCTTGGCAAGGCAGATGGCAATCTCAAACTCTATCTGACGGATGGGCACACGCCGGCTCACGACATGCCCATCACTGATTATTTCAAGGCGGCCAAGCCCCCCCACCAACTCTGGTATAACCAAAATGGCAGCATCTGGTGGGCGTTTCCCTGCCTGCCCTTCACTGGCTCGTTTAAAGCCAGTCTAACAAAACGACCGGACTGGTATCAGTACACGCTGCACCTCTATCGGGATCAGCGCTTCGGCGAAGCCCTCACCGGCCAAGATGTCACGGCCCTCCAAGCCAAGTTGCAAGCACCCTGCGGGACGTTTCCCGGGGCGGAGCCCGGAAACCAGGTGGCAACCAGCACACTTGAAACCGCAGACCCCCAGAAAACCGTGTTCGAGGCCAAGCAGGCTGGGGTGATCCGCAGCATTCGGATCACGCCCTCTGCGGCAGATTCGGCGGTGCTGGACAAGTTAATCATCCGCATGACCACCGACGGCGTCATCACCGCCGAGCTTCCAGTTTCGATGTTTTTCGGCGGTTACCGTGAGGCCGACATGAAGAATGCACGGGGCTTGCCAGCTGGCTATGATGGCAAGAAGTTATATTGCTATTTCCCGATGCCGTTCTGGAAGTCGATGAAAATTGATCTGGTGAACCGGCAGGCAGGGCCGGTTACGGCGGCATGTGAAATCGGGTGGTCGGACAGCAATCCCTATCCAGAAGCAGGCACCGGGGTTTTCAAGGTCCAGTTCAATGACAACGTGGCTGTCAAGGCGGGCGAGCCTGACTTTGTCAATCTGGCAGTGGACGGAGCGGGCATCCTGGTGGGCTGCGTGTCAAAACTCAGCGGCGACATCGAAGGCAATTTCAGTATCTTCACGGATGGCTCTAAAACACCTGTGATTGAGACCACGGGCGGCGAGGATTACTTCAACCACAGTTATGGCATACATCCTGGCATCTGCAATCCGTACAGCGGCGGCCTCGCGGAGAATACCGGATATCGCTTTCATATCCTCGATTATGTGCCATTCCTCAATTCCATCAAGCTCACCCAGGATCATGCCCATGCTTTCACCCATGACCGGGATGCGACGTTCCTGAGCGCGGTTTATTACTATCACACACCCAAGAGTTTTCTGAATCTATCAGATTCTCTGGACGTCGGCAAGCCCGATGCCGAGGCCGCCCACCACTACAAGATCACTGGCACAGCTGGCAAAGTGCGCCTGCAATCAGACACCTCAGGATACGAGGGCAACTTCAACGAACCGATAACTGACGACGGCCGCTGGACCGACCAAGGGTCCTCGTTCACCGTAAAGATCACCCCGGACAACGACGGCGTTCGCCTGCGAAAACGCATCAATGAAATGACCTATCATCAGGAACTCGATGTCTATGTGGATGGCACATTGGCCGGCACTTGGTTTGAACAGGGAGCCAACCATGTGCTCAATTACGATCATGCTCCTTACAAAGAATTGGTGAAGGCCACGTTTGCCAAAATCCAGCAGGAGGTTCCCACCTGGCAGAATGGAGCGATGCCAACCAAATTCCGTGACACCGAGTTCGAGATTCCCGCAGCACTGACCAAAGGCAAGACCACACTCAACCTCAAAATGGTCACCCGCCATTCCCTGGCCGTCAACGCTACTGACGAAAAACTAACTAACGAGTACTTCTATTGGGTCTATTGTTACCCCGGTGCCTCACGATAAATCGGCAGCTAAATCGACTTGACCCATCCCCTGGGTCCGGCAGCGTCCCGAACCCCAAAGAAGTTCGGAAACGCTTTCAACACCTCATGCAAATGTTACCGTGCGAGGACTGACCCCATCGTCTTAGCAAAAAATTTGGGTGGCATCCCAGAGCGGGATGCCACCCATGCTAAGCGATGATATTTCGCTATTGGATCAACTCGATCTGCGCCGATTATGGAACGGCCAAGAGTCGGCAGAAGTTCTTGGAGGCACCCTTGGGCAAGGTGTAAATCACTTGGCCAGGGCTGCTGACCGTATCAACGTCTGCCGGATTGGCGGGTGACCAATCAGCTAGGTTATTGGATACTTGCACCTCAAAGGAGGTGACTGCATTGACGTGTGGCCAAGTGACCTTGCCGTTGATGATTGGGGGGTTGGTGGCACGGCCATTAGCCCCCATGAAGTACGCAATTCCGTTAGACACGCCATCGTTGTTGTAATCAAGGTTGGCGGCTTGGCCACCGGCGTGGGCATTGGCCCATTGCTCGTAGGGGCTCAGTGATGCGACAGTCACCGTGCCGGTGCCAGTGAAAAAGTCTGGGTCGCTGCCCGCACCATATTCTCCGGGTCCTTTGGCGACTCCTCCGAGCATGAGGCTCGGAATCGTCTGGCTGCCGTTGTAACTCAGATCCACCTTGGCAAGAGCCGTGACTTCCAGCCTGGTGGGAGCGAGGGAGTTGAGTGTGGCACAAGAGAGCACGCCAGCCTCGACCTTGGTGGTTCCAGTATAGGTGGAGCTGCGAAGGATGGTGAGGATGCCCTCACCCATCTTGGTCAGGCCACCATCGATAGCTGCGGCACTTGGGTCGTGTTCGAGCACTTGGTCCATGCCGCACTTGAATCCGGCGGTGTTGATCTTGGCCCCGTTGGTGCCGACGTATGCATGGCTCAGATTGCCCATAAGATAGGTCGAGCCTTCAGCAACCACATCGGGGTCGCCGAAGTTATCAGCTTGTGTTGCTTGGAGCACACCGCCATTGAACCTAAACACCGCCGAGCCGGTGGGCGGGACAAGCGCGACTCCACCGGCGTCACTGATATTGTACACGTTAGGTGTGATTAATGTTCCGCCATTGAGGTCGTACTCGGCATTTGATGTGCCACCTATGCCGCCAAGCATGATCCCTGGGCCGCTGTTATTGTACCACGCGGTGCTCACCGCCGGTGTCTTGAAAACACCGCCGTTCTGGACGATTGTACCCGTGTCGCCACCGTTCCAAGTGACGACCACTGCCCAACAATTTGTCCAATCGACCATCGCATTATCATTGATTGTGAGGGTGGCACCAGTGGCTGAGCCGACGGCCATGTAATTGGCTCCGGTTGTGATCCACGAGGCGCTGCCATTCAAGACGACGTCAGGGCCGAGAATGACTTCCTCGTCCCAATTTCCGTTAGAGCCTGTGCTAACGGCACCATTGAGGTTAAGGGTGGTTGAAGCCGGGCCGCTGACGACCAGGTTGTGGGGAGCGACGAGGTTGGTGCCGACGGTCACCGTGCCGCCGCCCGTTAGAATGCGAGCCACTGAATTGCCGTTGCTGAGGGTGAGGGTTTCGGCTGCGGTGGGGATGATGCGCTGGTTGGCCACGCGGTTGTTGAACGTCAGACCGGCGATGGAGACGTCGCTGTCGAGTTGAACGGTGGCACCGGCGGCGGATGTATCTGAGAACACAGCGGTGCAGCCAATGCCGGGAACCGAACTCTTCCAGTTATCAACGAGGCTCCAAACGCCATTGTCCGGGCCCTGCCAGCGGAATGTGTTAGGCAGGGTAACGGCATACTTGGCACCAAGGTAAGAGGTTACCGCGTACTCATCCTCGGACGAAAGTGACGTCTCGTAACCGATGATCTCTGCGATGTCCATATCGCACGAACCGATGGTTTCATTCTGGCCAATCTGGTAGTAGGGATGAGCCGCGCGATTGGCCGCGTCAGCAGAATCGTCCACAACAATCTTGAGAATCATGTAGTCGGTGATGGTGCCGAGCTGGAAACCCGGGCCACTATTCGGCTGCTGATTCAAGAGCAGCGGGCTGCCATTCTTGCTGACTGCAGCCGGGAAGTGGTCTTGCCAAAACCCGTTAGTGCCACTGGCCAGGTTGTAGCTTGACGAGCGGACGGTGAGGAACTGAGTGGAAGCACGGCCAAGGAACGAACCGCCGCCGTTCCAAGTGATGTGAGGCGAACGAACCACCACGTATTGTTCTTTGGTGAACATCCCGCCGGCACAATCGAGAATATTGTTGTTACCTCTCAGGTGCACGGCCGAAAGTCCGTTCACATCGTTAGGCACCAGGCTCGGCGCGCCGTGCCCACCACGAGTGGCCAGGTGCCCGCCGCCCGATTGGTCCTCCCAAGCGCTCACTCCACTGGCATCCTCAGTGACGCCGACGGACGCATCATACCAGCAGACCAAGCCGCCAGAGACAGGCACCGCTCCTTCCAAGATCCTGAGGTTGCCGGCGACGGGTGCGAACGAGTAGTTAGGTGAAGTCAAGCTGCCGACCTCACAAGTGATTTGATAGTTACCCACTGGCGTGGTATCGCTGGCTTCGGTTGCGAACAGCGGCGTACCCGTGACACTGGCAGAAGTGGCATTTTCACCATTTTGATAGCCAGCGATTTTGTAAGTGAACGCCGGGTTGGGGGTTCCCGGGGCGCGAACCTTGTTGTCAGCGGTGACCGTCAGCACGGCTTTGTCAACCTCTTGTGAGAAATCTGCGGAACTGCTGGCAAGGAAAACACCGTGGCCATTGTATGTCGCCGTGATTGCCGTATGACTCCCGGCCGCTAACAAAGTGGTGGTGTAGCTTGCCGTGCCATTGACGACACTAACAGCCAGCGGGCTGCCGAGCGCCACCGCATTGTCGTAAAACTGCAGCGTGCCGCCAGTTGGCGTTGGAGATACCGTGGCGGTAAACGTCACCGACTGGCCATAGCTTGAGGGACTGGCAGAGGTGGCGAGCGCGGTTGAGGTGGCGACTGGGTCGGCCACCGTGAATGAATTTGTGGTGGAGGTGGCAGTGACCGGCGGGCCGGCACTATCGGTGACTTCGGCATAGATCTGATAGGAGCCGTTAGGCATGGCACCCAGATCCTCGGTAAACGTCGGCCCACTGCCTGTCTGGGGGCTGCCGACCTGAACAAATGCGCCGGAGCCGGTTTTTTTGTGGAACGAGACGGTGTAGGGGCCCGTGCCACTGGAGACCGAGGCGTGTGCGCTCACGTCGCTGCCGGTGGGAAACGCTTGGTTGGCGCTCGGGCTGTCGAGTTTCACGGTCAAATTGAGCGGAGTGTAGGCAGTGAGCAGTAGGTATTTGAGTGTGAGGTAGCTGCCAACGGCGGCCTCCTCATCGCTGGTCAAGGCCCGGTTATAGATGAGGATTTCGGCGATATCACCCTGCCAACTTCCGTGAGAGGTCCGGTCCTGAGTGACCTGATTGGCTTGGACGTTGCCACTGGTGATGAGGGAAATGAGTTGTAACGACTCGCTGGGCAGAGTGGTCGTGGTACCGTTGACGGCGGTACCCATGAGTTTGGTGACCCCACCTCTGATATTGCCGCTGGACCAGCCGTTCACGCCATCCCAGATCGTGTGGTTGGCTGCCTCGCCGCGGTGGAAATCATAGCTGCTATCATCTCCCAAAAGGAAGTGACCGTCCGAAGTTGTGGCATTTTCCTTGAGCACCCAAAAGGCACTGCGGATGCCCGTGATGCGGGTGAATTTGAGGTAGTCGCCGGTATTGTTGTTGCCGGAATTGAAGCGCAGCGCCGGCATCCCGTTGAGCCCGCTGGCCACATATTTCGGGTATCCCGCGCTGGAACCACCTTGGCGCAAGGCGTGATTGTTTTGCCCGGATGTGTCCGTCCATGTATCAACCTGCTGGCCGTCGATCAGACCTGTGAGAGCGGAAGCATCCAAGCTGAGGACGAGGCCGTTGGTAACGGGTGGCAGGGCTAACGCGGACGGCCCGGTACCGACCAGCAAACTGGCTGCCAAGGCACCGGCCAGGTGTTTCAAATCAACTCTCATTATTGTGTTTGGTATTCTCATGACATTTAATCAGGGGTTGACGATGCATGCCTGTTGTCACTCAAAAGTGGAAATTTTTGGGCGACATCACAAACACTCAACGCGATTTCCAAAATGCCTATCCTGACCCCTTTGCCAAGGAAATTTTTGGGATATTTTTCTTGGCAAAGCGTGTGATAAATCATTTTCTGGTGTTGCCAGCAACTTACAAACCAGAAGGATCACCAGCAGTGTCGGCTCAACACAACTCCAGTCATGTGGACGAAACGTCCCATCCAGCTGGGCCTCCTGCCGGGGTCCAGCACATGCCTGACTTTCCGAGCAATGCTGAAGCGCTTCCCGACCAGACGCCAGAAGTGCCCCATTCATCTGGCGAGAAAGCAGGTGGCAGACTGCGCAGATGCGCCGAGATGCAGTTGCTAGACACCCCAGCGACAGGCGACCCCGATTCCCCCCCTCTGGACAAGCCGTCCTTAAGTCACGAACTGCATGTCCATCAACTCGAGTTGGAGCTGCAAAACGAAGAACTGCGGCGGGCTCTCGAAGAGCTGGAGGATTCTCGGCAACGCTATTTTGACCTCTATGATCTGGCACCCGTTGGCTATTTAACCCTCAGTCCGGCAGGGCAGATTTTGCAAGTAAACCTAAGCGCCGCCGCGCTGCTCAATGAGGATCGCCGCAGGCTTGTCGGCAAGCCGCTCACGATCTTCATTCACAAAGAGGATCGCGACCATTTCTATCTGAACCGCAGACAGAACGGGGTCTCCGCTGAAGCCAATCGCTGCGAAGTCCGCATGGTCAAAGCGGATGGCAGCATCTTCTGGGCGCAGCTGGAATTCTCCGGCGCTCTCGCCCCACACCATGGCTCGTCCCAATCCCGTTGCGTGCTCATCGACATCACCGAGCGCAAAAGAGCCGAGGAGGAACTTCACCAAGCCAGAGATCTCGCGGAACAGGCAAATGCCTCAAAATCCCTGTTCCTGGCCCACATGAGCCATGAAATCCGCACACCCTTGACCGGCATCATCGGGATGACCTCCCAATTGCTGGACGATGTGCTGTCCCCTGCCCAACGCGAACGCGCCAAAATCGTTCAAATCAGCGCCGATGCCCTCCTCTGCCTCGTCAACGATGTCCTGGATTTTTCCAAAATTGAAGCCGACAAGCTCGATTTGGAAATGCTGGACTTCAATCTGGTGACCTTGCTCGACAACCTAACGAGCCTGCTCGCTCCACAGGCCACAAAAAGCGGCCTTGCCTTCAGTTGTTGCGTTGATCAGGACGTGCCGACGGCCCTCGGCGGCGACCCCGGCCGCCTGCGCCAGATCCTGCTCAACCTCGTCGGCAATGCCATCAAGTTCACCCCGAACGGCACTGTCAGCGTGCATGTCAGCCTGGTTTCTAACACCTCCACCTCCAGAGTGCTTCGCTTTGCGGTGCGCGACACAGGCATCGGCATCCCGGCTAACAAGCAGCAGTTGCTATTTCAGGAATTCTCACAGGTTGACGCCTCGACGGCCCGTCGGTACGGTGGCAGCGGTCTGGGCTTGGCTATTTCCAAGCAGCTGGCAGGGCTGATGGGTGGGCAGATTGGTGTCTCCAGCGTCGTTGGCCAAGGCTCGGAGTTCTGGTTCACAGCTTGTTTCGCGATCAGTCTGCATCCATCACCCACGGAAGAGTCCCCTCCCCCGCCACCTCCTCCAACCGAGGCCAAACCAAACTGGTACGGGCGGCGCGTCCTGCTCGTCGAGGACAACCTCATCAATCAAAAGGTGGCCCTTGGCTTTCTGCGGCCTTTCGAACTGCAGGTGGACGTGGTGGTCAACGGCATTCAGGCAATTCATGCCCTTGCCCGTGACCCCTATGATTTGGTGCTCATGGATATGCAGATGCCTGAGATGGGAGGCATCGAAGCCACCCGTTTGATCCGCAGCCCGAGATCCGTCGTCCTCAACCGCCGGGTGCCCATCGTTGCCATGACCGCCAATGCCATTGCGAGCGCCGAACAGGAATGCCTGGAGGCTGGCATGAACGACTTTCTCTCCAAGCCCCTTAGTCGGCAGAAGCTCGCCGCCATGCTCGAACAATGGCTGCCCCAAGCGGCGATTGATCCGTCCTGACACAAGGGGGCGCATGGACGGAATTGTAGCGGCAGCTCGGGAATCGAACGGGCTCCCTCTGTTGGGAAAGAATCCTGAAAGAATCGTTGCGTTAGGCACGTTGCGCAGCAACATGATTTTGCCGTACCCTGCCGTTCATTTCCCAAGCCTTCACAGGCATGCTTTTACTCTAAGAAACCGATCCATGAACCATCCAAACATGAGATTGTGGGGCGTTGCCGCGATGTTGCTGGCACCCCTGGCCCAGGCACAAACAAAAATCCTGCTGGACCAACCCATCGACTGGCAGGTGTGCCAGCGCAACTCCCAAGAATGCGCCGAAATCAAGGTGACGGGAAGCGCACCGGTAGATGCGGCCATCGTCGAGGCCAAGACCGAATTGAGTTCGGTGATGCGTGGCAAGGCTAACGATTGGACGATCATCGCCCAAGCTGCGCAAATCAAGGACGGCAAATTCGTCGGCTCTATCAAGCTCCCAACCGGTGGTTGGTATGCGCTTCAAGTCCGCTTCCGGAAATCCGCCGCCGACTCCGCGCTGCTGGCCGAGGCCAGCGTTGCGCACGTCGGGGTGGGCGACATTTTCGTGGTGGCCGGGCAATCGAACTCATCCAATCACGGCGGAGAGAAACAAAAGACGGCTACCGGACTCGTCGCCGCGTTTGATGGAAAACACTGGCAGTTAGCCAACGACCCGCAGCCAGGGGCCAGCGGCGATCAAGGCAGTTTTCAGCCACCTTTTGGCGATGCCATCGCCTTAAAATTCAGAGAACCCGTCGGCATCATCGCCTGCGGCATCGGTGCCACCAGTGTCCGCGAGTGGCTGCCAAAGGGCACTACATTTCCCAATCCACCGACGCTCGAGGGCCGGGTCCGCCAGCTCCCAAGCGGTGAGTGGGAAAGCAAGGGCGAGGCGTTTGATATGCTAACCGAACGCATGAAACAATTGGGGCCGAAGGGGTTCCGGGCCGTGCTTTGGCATCAGGGCGAGTCCGATGCTGGCCAACCGGACCCCAAGCGCACGCTGATTGGCAAACCCTATCGGGTATTTCTCGAGCAGCTCATCCGCGAGTCGCGCAAGGCGATCGGTTGGGACGCGCCCTGGTTCGTGGCGCTCGTCAGCTCCCATGGTGGCGACGTCGTGCAGGAACTTCGCGATGCTCAAAAATCCCTCTGCACTGACGGCATCGCCATCGAAGGACCCGATAGCGACGCCCTCAAAGGCGAGCTCCGCGACGGCGTCCATTTCAGCGGCAAGGGCCTGCGTGAACACGGAAAAGCCTGGGCCGACAAGGTCGCCCCTTGGCTGGAATCCCGGTCAGGAAAAGCTAAAGACTAACGGATCAGACAAAGCCATTCTGAAACCAACTACAATCATAACTCACCATGAAAAAGTTCCTGAGCATCGGATTATCGCTCCTGTTTCTAACCACTGCGTGGGCGGCTCAGAGCGGCCTGTGGGACATGGTGGCCTTATCCAAGGTGCCGTCCGCAACCTGGGGCGAAACCAAAGAGCAGATCCGTGAGGTGTACTATGAGGGCGAAAGCCTCAAGGGCAAGCCGACCCGGGTGTTCGCCTACTGCGGCAAACCCGATGGTCCCGGGCCGTTTCCGGGAGTCGTCCTCGTCCATGGTGGTGGTGGCGCTGCCTTTCGCGACTGGGTCAAGCACTGGGTCAACAACGGCTACGCCGCCCTGTCTATGGATCTGGCAGGCAACGGGCCGGCCGGACGCTTGCCAGATGGTGGCCCGGATCAAGGCGATGACGTGAAATTCCGCAATTTCGCACCTGAGGAGGCCAAGGATATCTGGACGTATCAGGCGGTGGCGGCGGTCATCCGCGGCCATTCCCTGCTCGCTTCAATCAAGGAAGTGGATCCTAACAGAATCGCGCTCACAGGCATCAGTTGGGGCGGATATCTGACGTGTATCGTCGCCGGGGTGGACCACCGGTTCAAGGCGGCAGTGCCGGTTTACGGCTGCGGATTCATCCATGAAAAGAGCGCCTGGATTGACAACTACTTTGCCAAGATGCCGGATGACCTGAAGCAGCGATGGATCGAGAATTTCGAGCCGTCGCGCTACCTTGGGCAGGTGCAGTGCCCGATGCTATTCATGAATGGCACCAATGATTTTGCCTATCCTCTTGATAGCTATCAGAAGTCGTACAATCTGGTGAAATCCCCCGTCACGCTGTGCATCCGGATCAACCGGGGCCACGGCCACATCTGGACATTTCCTGAGGTGGACGCGTTCATCAACAGCCATGTCAACAAGGGGGCTCCCCTGCTGAAAATCGGCCCCACGGAAGTTGCCGGGGACAAAGCGACCGCCATCATCTCGGGCCCCGGAAGGGCGGTTAAAGTCCAGCTCGATTACGCCGACGCCAAGGAGCGCGTCTGGCACAGCATCCCGGCCGAGGTCAACGGCAAGTCCGTTACAGCAAATCTACCGGCACTGCGGCCTATCATCTTCTATTTCAACGTCATGGATGAGCGCGGTCTCTCGATCAGCAACCCCCATGTGATAGTGCCGCTAATCGCACTCCCCTGAGTCACCCTGAACAAGGGAAAATCATGAAAGACATGATTCAAAAAAAGGAACATCGGCAATCCAGGTATCGAGCAGGTCTGGATTGCGGCGAGCCATTCACTTGCATCGCCCCCGGCCCCCGCCCCGAGATTGCAGCGTGACCCACCCGAATTGGAGATCGGCTTGGCTCTCACTGGCACTGCTGGCCATCGGGGTGCTGGCGGCTGCGGCGACGCCACCGTGGGTTGTTCGCAATTGGCAGTCTGACGAGGGCCTGCCGGACAATACGGTGGTGGGCATCGAGCAAACACCCGATGGCTTCCTGTGGGTGGCCACCAAGACGGGTTTGGCGCGCTTCGATGGAGTTCGGTTCCAGCCATTCCCGGTGACGGCGGCCGGGGCTCCGGCTGGCGGGATCAAGGCGTTGGTGGCTGATAGGCGAGGTCGCTTGTGGGTGGGAAAGGATGGTGGAGTGGTGCTCTGCGTGGATCAAGGGGTGACGACGATGGTGGTGGGTCCGGAAATTGCGGGGGACCGGGATGCCGGGGAGCGGTTCATGGTGTTAGACGCCGACGACGCCGTGTGGGTGTGCTACTCCGGCGGCGTGGTCTTGCGGATTCGCGACGGGCAGGTGCGGGCGTTCACTGCAGCCGATGGCTTGCCAAGCGGCAGCGCCTGCCAACTGGCAAGGGACGGGACGGGGCACCTTTGGTTTGCCCAAGGCGATTGGGTGGGCATTTTCCGGGAGGGCAGGTTTCATCCGCTGGTCCAACAGTCATTTCAGCGCATCACCGGTGCCCGTGCCGGCGGCATCTGGGGCTACCGGGAACGACAACTCTGGAGACTCGCCGAGACCGGTTCAGCGGTCAAGGCCGGCGCCCTACCCGACGACGGGCCGGAGGGGTTTCCCACGGCCATGCGTGAGGACCGGTCCGCTTGCCTGTGGCTCGGCACCTTGAAAACGGGCCTTTTCCGATTCAATCAGGACGGTGGGGTGAGCGCACCCCTGTCCCAACAAACCATCCTCGGGCTGCACGAAGACCGGGAGCGAAATTTGTGGGTCGGCACGCGCGGTGGCGGCTTGAATCAATTGAAGCCAAGGGTCATCGAAATGCTCAACACCGGTTCCGCAACCCCGAATGAGCCGGTGCAGTCGCTCTGCCAGGATACCCAGGGACGGTTGTGGGCCGTCGTCTGGCCCGACGGGCGACTCATCCGCAGTGCGGGTCTGGGCCAGCCATGGTCTCCTTTGTCGCTGATGGAAAGTCGCTCCATACCTAGCAGCGAGTGCGTGGCAGCCGATCCCCGGGGCGGAATCTGGATCGGCACTGACAACGCTGGTATCCTGCACTGGCAAGACGGAGTGGTGACGGAAACCCTCGACCGAGCCAAGGGCTTGGCCACCAACCAGGTCGGCGCTTTGCTAGCAAGCGCCTCCGGCGACCTTTGGATCGGCCCCAGATCGGCTGAGGTCCTGCAGTGCCTCAAGGACGGGCAACTCCGAACCTTCCAAATGCCCTCCGGCGGCGGATCGGTCATCGCCCTGGCAATGGATGCCGCCGGGGACTGCTGGGTGGCGACCTACGGCTGCCGCTTGCTGCGGGTTCACGCTGAGGTCCTGACCGACGAAACTGCTGGCACCCTGGCGGCTCCCTGCGAAATCAGAAGCCTGTTAGGAACGGCAGACGGCAGCCTGTGGATCGGCTACGCCGGCGAAGGGCTCGGGCGGCTCAAAGGCGGCCGATTCAGCCAGTGGCGCAGCAGCCAGGGGCTGCACGACGATTATATCTGCAACATCCTGCCCGACGGGCGTGGCCGGCTGTGGTTCGCGGGCAACCGCGGCATTTTCAGCGTGTGCGAAAAAGACCTGGACGACTGTGATGCCGGCCGGACCACGCGTGTCCGCTCAGTGGTTTATGGCCGCAACGACGGGCTGCTGCGCTTGCAGGCGAACTTCAATTTCTGGCCGGGCGCTCAGCGTGGCACGGATGGCAGCTTGTTGTTTGCCATGCAGTCGGGCATCGCCGCCGTGTCTGCGGACAATCTCCAGGATCATCCTGAGCCGCCGCCAGTGGTCATCGAACGGGTCACAGCCAATGCCCAAATCGTGGCGGCTTACCAGGCGGGCCAACGTCCGGCCTCCCCCAATGTCGGCGTGCCACTCGAATTGGGCCGCAGCGGCACGAACCTGCACCTCGCGCCGGGCCAGCGGCGCGTCGAGTTTGCTTTCACCGCTTTGACGTTCACAAAACCGGAAACCATCTCCTTCAGGTACCGACTGCTCCCCATCGACAAGGACTGGATCGAGGCCGACTCCTTGCGCTCCGCCACCTATGCCCAAGTCCCGCCCGGGCACTATCAATTCGAGGTGAGCGCCTGCACCAGCGAGGGCGTTTGGAATACCAACGGCGCAACCCTCGATCTAACAGTTGATCCGTATTGGTGGGAGACCGTCTGGTTCCGGGTGCTCGCCCCGCTGACCGCAGCTGGGTTGTTAGGCTGGGGAATCCTCGCCGGCGTGCAGCGCCGCCACCACCTCCGCATCGAGCGCTTGGAAATGCTTCGGGCAACCGAACGGGAGCGTTCCCGCATTGCCCGCGACCTGCATGACGAGATCGGCGGCAACCTCACCAAAATCGGCAAGCTCGCCGCCGGTTTGCCCGATGCGGCAATTGCCGAAACGACCCGCGAGGTGGTCTTGGCCATGGACCAGGTCGTGTGGACCGTCAACCCACGCAATGACACGCTGGACAGCCTAGCCACCTATCTAGTTCATTACACTGAGGAATTTCTCCGGCCTGCCGGGATTGCCTGCGAGCTGGACATTCCCTTGATATTGCCGGATGTGATGTTGTCCTCGGACCTGCGCCACAACCTGTTTTTGGCGACCAAGGAGGCCCTCAACAATGCCGTCAAACACGGTGCGCCACGCCGTGTGTGGCTGGGATTGACTGTGGACAGCGGGGTTTTGAGCTTGACGGTGCGGGATGACGGGTGCGGATTCAGTCCAGCCCCACCTGCGGCCGGTGCCGATGGCCTCGGCAACATGCGCCACCGGCTCGCGGCCATTGGCGGGGAGTTGCACATCACCAGCGTCCCCCGCCAGGGCACCACCATCACCCTGCAAGTCAGCTTGAACCCCACCAAACCGGCATGATACCTAACAAACCAATCCGCGTCGCGATCATCGAGGACGACGAGTGGGTGCGCGACAACCTAGCGCGGGAAATCGCCAACGCTGCAGACTTCGAGTGCAGCGGAAGTTATCCCACGGCGGAAGCAGCGCTGGCTGCCATTCCGCTTCACCCACCCGAAGTGGCGGTGCTGGATATCCACCTGCCTGGCCTCGACGGCATCGAGTGTTTGCGGCGACTGCGCGCCTCCTGTCCCAACCTCCAATTCCTGATGCTCACGTCGTATGAGGAGAGTGAGAAAATCTTCCAATCGCTGCGGGCTGGAGCCAATGGTTACCTGCTCAAGCGTGCCGACAGTGCGGAAGTCATCGACGCGATTCGGCAGGTTCATGAGGGTGGAGCGCCGATGAGCAGCACGATCGCCCGCCAGGTGGTGCGCCATTTCAATCAACTGGATAGCGGGGCCTCCGAGTTGCCCGGGCTTTCGCCGCGGGAGCGAGAGGTGCTCGAGTTGTTGGCTCGCGGTGGGGCCTACAAGGAGATTGCCGACCAGTTGGCATTGAGCATCGAAACCATCCGCATGAACGTGAAGCATATCTACTCCAAACTCCACGTCCACTCCCGCAGCGAAGCCGTCGCTAAATTCTTCCACCGACAGTAAGAGAAAATCTGGATACCAACATTCTCCTGCGCTTGATCGGCGAAAGGCACACTAGGAAGCTGGGAGAGCCTCCTGTGCAAAAAGTCCAATGGGTGCTGGCCAAACGCTTCGCCCGGTTCAGACTGGATAGAATCGTTCACTCCGTCATGTAACGGACCCACAACCGCGAGGAACCGTATGCCTTAATTGGGCTCGTACGGTTCTGTGGGGGGCGTCGTCCGGCCTTCG